>DATHOY010000192.1:0-6064 GCA_035484435.1 Vulcanimicrobiaceae bacterium
GGGGAATCGTTTCAAGGGCAGCAGGGATTCGGCATTGACGGCCAGACGATTTACGCCATTGCCCAAGAGTTGCGCGACGTTCATAAGCTTGGCACACAGATCGCCATTATGGTTGGCGGCGGAAATATTTTTCGCGGGGCGCGGCAAAAAGGGTTTGAGATCGACCGCGCTACCGGCGATTACATGGGCATGCTGGCCACGGTGCTGAACGCGCTTGCTCTGCAGGACGCGCTGGAAAAGCTTGGCGTGCACACCCGCGTGCAGAGCGCCATCGAGATGCACCAGGTGTGTGAACCCTTTATTCGCCGGCGTGCGGTCCGCCACATCGAAAAAGGCCGCATCGTGATTTTCGCCGCAGGTACCGGCAATCCCTACTTTTCGACCGACACCGCCGCCGCCCTGCGCGCGATGGAGATCAAGGCCGACGTAATCCTGAAGGCTACTCGCGTGGACGGTGTTTACGATGCCGACCCTGAAAAAGTGACCGGCGCGAAATTTTTCGCGGAAATCACCTATCGCGAAGTGCTACATCAGAATCTGAAGGTCATGGACTCCACCGCCATTTCGCTGTGCATGGACAACGGCATGCCTATTGTGGTTTTTAATATGAATCAGCCTGGCAATATCCGCCGCGCCGTCCTTGGGGAGCGCGTCGGTTCAACGGTCACCCCGGCTTAATCTGGTTTCCGGTTCAGTTTTTTGGAAGAAGGGAATCCTCGTGCTTGTTCGGGCGAGTTGCGGCAACGCGAAACTTTACCTTACGTAGAGGATGGAACGATGACGAATCTGGACAACACCAAGGCCGCGATTGTTGCGGCGAAAACCCGCATGGAAAAGGCCGTTGACGATTTTCGGAAGGAACTTACCAGCGTGCGGACGGGGCGCGCCAATGCGGCGATTCTGGAAAATGTGCGCGTGGATTATCACGGCACGCCAATGCCGGTGAACCAGCTTGGCAACCTGACTGTGCCTGACGCGTCGATGCTGATGATTACGCCGTGGGACCCGAGCGTGGTGCCTCTGATTGACAAAGCCATCCGCAGTTCCGACCTCGGCCTGAATCCCACAAACGATGGCAAGGTCGTACGCGTTCCGATCCCGGCCCCGACCGGCGAGCGCCGCAAGGAACTGGTGAAGCAGATTCACAAGGCGCTGGAGAATCACCGCACCGCCGTGCGCAATATCCGGCGCGATATCAAGGAAGCGATCGACAAACTGGAGAAGGACAAGAAAATCAGCCAGGACGATCAGAAGCGATCGCTAGACGAGTTGGAAAAACTCTCTCACGCCGAAACCAAAAAAATTGAAGACCTTTCCGCCACGAAAGAACGCGAAGTTATGGAGTTATAGCGGCTGGCGTCATCGAGCGGGTTGGGTGAATATCTCTCGCACCTACGGCGCTAGACTTTCTTCCTTTTTGTTCCCAGCCCTTACGGGCTGGGCTAAGTTCTGCCGCGCCTCCGGCGCTTCGGCCGGATGATATTGATAAGCCGAGGGCGCCCGGGAATCAGCTCCTATTGTTTTCCGCCTGCCTGAGGATCTGATGGCGCCAACACGAGCATTTGCGACTGGTCATTCTGAACCGCGCGCAAAAACGCGTTGTAATCCAGGGTGCGGTCCGCCGGAATCTCCCGTTTTAGAAAATTGATGTGGCGCGAAACATTGATCGTATTTAAGTGCGCGTCGTACTTCGACGCAAACGTCGCATAGTCCCGTGCCACGGAAGTCGCCGCTGGCGTTTGCACGACCGTCCCCTCTGGAAGCTTTAGCGTCATGCTCGTCTGCACATCCAGCGGCGTTCCCAGTTCAATTTTCCCAGCCGTCTTCCCGGGCAAATCCGGCAACGCAATCTGTGGCAGGAGCGCCGGTATCCGCACTGGCTTCTTTGACCAGTCGACAAACTTTGACTGCGTAATCTCATACTGCACGGTGAACGGATCCTTCGTGGCCATCGGGTCCGAAGCCGTCACATTCGTAATCATCCCTCGAAACCCATCCGACAGCGCCAGCAGTCCCGCCACCTCCTTCCACCGCTCCTTCGGCGTCTGGTGAAATGCGACCCGCAGCAGCAATTCGTTGTCGCCGCGCAGGGTGTATTTCACTCGCGCGTCCAGCTTACCGTCGTCCCCGATTACCGCGTTCACATCCACCTTCTGAACCGCTGCGAACGGTAGATCTCTGGGAACGGAAGTCCATACCAGTGACGGAACATCGTGAACTTCCTCCACCGGCCCCAGATACAGTCCCGAGTTTCCGCGGTAAGCCGCGGGCAGGGCACGGAAGGGCGCAGCTTCAAGGCTGGGATCGAGCCATGCATCGGCAAGCGAGATCCAGATCACCAGATGGTTGAAGGCAGTAGGTCGAACTACAAGCGTTTCAATTTTCTTGGCGGGGCCGATCAACACCGCGGCACATGAGAGGTTTATAGGTTTCCCGAGCGCTCGAAAAAGTACGAACTTGTCCTCGGCGGTGGCGTAACCGGAGGCGAGGATTTCGCCAGCCGGGCGCGGATGGAAGCCAGTCGCGCCTAAGGGAAGATCAACCGTGGATATCTTTTGCGAAACGAATTCGTAGATGTGCTCGGCTCTTTCCAAATCTGTCTTAGCGCCTTGCGTAAGTTGCCGGGAAAGATCGCTCACTTGCTTTGGCAGCGGATCTGATCCCTCGAGAACGGCATATACCACATGAGAGAGACCCCACCACGTGGAAGCCAGGCCAAGTTCCACGTCTGCCATTTCCCAATTTGCGGTCGACTCAACGGCCCGCTCTGGTTCCCCTGCGTCGTTCCTAGAATGCCAGGAGTACGAAATCCGCGATTCCGCGTCATCGTGTTGTTTCTGAATCGAGACAACGGGCGTCGATGGTTTGACGAAAATTTCTGCTCGGGTGAAAACGCGCGGGGGGAGCGAAGGACCGAGTACCTGCACCAAAGGGGGCTTGGGCATTGTGGTCCAGCCAAAGGAGGTTTCGGAGAGGCGTGCTACCAGTCCCGACTTCGTTTGTTGATCCTCAACGACGATCGGACCAGCGGGAGCGAGCGAGGTTGGCAGATCGAGTTCGTATTGTTCCTCAAGCACCTGCCCGGAGCGGTCGAATGTGTGCTCCAGCCAGAAATCCGGTGCTAACGGATGCTTGGCGGTCGTCGTAATAACCCGATACTCAATTGTGTCGCCGTCTTGTAATCCGAGGAGGCGCACTGATTTCACGCGCACATCGTGATAGGCGGGAAAATCTTGCACGGCGGGATTTGGGGCGTCGGTGATTGCGCTTGGGAGAATTTCGCTGGTGCCGCCGTTGGCGTGGCTGATTTTTACCAGCGGGATCTCCACCTGCTGGAATGCGCGATTGTAATCGAAGCCCAGGCGCGAAAATTGGCGGGCGCCGGCGAGGTCGTTGATTTTGACGATGGTGTGGACTTCTTTGCGTGAATCACCGTTGGTTTCAAAGCGGATGTGTGTTTCGAGTAGTTGGATCTGGAAGGGGAGGGCGGGCTTTTCTTCGTTCCTGGCTACTGTTGTTTTTTCGGTCGGGGACGGCGCTTCGGAAGGCTTCGCTGCAGGTTCTTGCGCCAGCGCCGCGGCACAAAGAAGGAGAGCCAAGAAAGAAAATTTGGACAGGATTGGAAACGGAGAACTCACGTTGGAATTTTAGGAGGCCCTGCCACGAGGGTAAAGCAGCGTCTCAGCGTGCGTTTCGAGACGAGCACTGTCGACAAGGTAGTGCTGCAGTAGCGGCCCGACTCGGTCAGGGGGGCGGTTCCTCTCATGGAGGAGTGGCCGGTCTGAAGTCCGGCCACTACAAAAGGTTTGGAACTGGAGCGTCGCTCCAGTCCGGGCCGCGTCTAAGAGCATGTTAGAGTGAAAGTTTGTGCATGAAGAAAATTCACCGGAGAGCGAACGAATGAAGAATCGTATGTTGGTGCTGGTAGCGATTATGGTTGCGGCTAATTGCACATTCGCGAGGGAGCATTTCTCGCCCAAGGGCGCGGAGGGCGATACTACAAACTCCGGGCTGGTCAAAATTGCGGGGAACGGGGCGATGGACTCGCACGCGTTCGAATATCTCACGGAACTTAGCGACGACATTGGCGCTCGGCTCACCGGTTCTTCGCAGGACCAGAAGGCGCGCAACTGGGGGCTGGCCAAGATGAAATCAATCGGGCTGGAAAATGTTCGCGAGGAAAAATACCCGATGTGGAAAGGCTGGACGCGCGGTACTGCCGAGGCATCCATTCTCACACCAACTCCGCGAAAGCTTACGGTCGCCGCGATGGGCTGGACGGGGTCCACTCCCGCGGGTGGAGTGGATGCCGACCTCGCCGCCGCCAATGTCTTCGACCTGGAAAACGCCATCAAGAACGCCAAAGCGTATCGCGGCAAGGTCGTTTTCCTCTGGGCACAGGGCACGCCGAAGGGGAATATCGGAACTATCTTTGGACAAATCGGGGAATTCCTGCGAGCGGCAAGTCGTGAAGGTACGCTCGCCGTGCTTACCGGCGATTACGGGTTCCGGCCCGAAGGTCTTGGCCTCGCTCACACCGGCATCCTCGGTTTCGCCGCCGACTTCGCCATTCCCTTCGGCGAGCTCCCGCGCGAAGACCAGGGCCAGATTGAACGCTACCTGCTCGCTGGGAAAACGGTTCGGGTTCACGTCAACATCCAGAACAAATTCACAGATGGTCCGGTGGAAAGCGCAAACGTGGTTGGGGAAATCGTGGGACGCGAGCATCCGGAAGAGATTGTTGTCATTGGCGGCCACCTGGATTCCTGGGATCTGAGCGAAGGGGCAACGGACAACGGCGTTGGTGTCGCCGCGGCCCTCGCCGCCGCGGATGCCATCCTCAAAAGCGGAGTTCGCCCGCGCCGCACGATTCGGTTCGTGCTCTTTACGGGTGAAGAAGAAGGCCTGCTCGGCTCGCTCGCTTACGTGAAGCAGCACGCCGCCGAAATCAAGAATCATCTTGCGGCGATAATCCTCGACAACGGACAGGGGCCGGTGCGCGAGTTTCAACTCGGCGGCCGCGGCGATCTCCTCGATTCTTTTGAGCCCTTTGCCGCTTCACTGGGAAACATTCGAGAAATCAAGGTCTCGGACAAAATCGAACTTGAAACCGACACCGCGTCATTTATTCTCGTTGGACTACCCGGCATCAATCTCGATCAGGATTCACCGGAATACAAATACACTCACCACAGCATCGCCGATGCTCTCGAAGCCGTAAAGCCGGACGTTCTTGCACAGGATGCCACCGTCATGGCGCTCACCGGCTACTGGATCGCCGACCGCCAGGCCCGGTTTGCAACCCCATGGACTGCGGAAAAGACCGCCCGCGTCCTGCGCGAAACGGGGCAGTATGACATGCTGAAGGCCATAGGTCTTTGGACGTTCGGTGAGCTGGGTCAAAACCCGCAATAGCACAGTAAGGTGTTTATTTATAATCGTTTAAGGGAAGAAGGGCAAGAATTTACCTTTGCATCACCTGCCTGCATCTAAGTGGTTGGCTACGAGGGATTTGGGCAGTACTGGGTCTTTCTGAAGGCAAGCCCGGTGCCATTCACCACTTTTCCACAATTATTTCCACTGGCTTGTGGCTAAAGAGGTTTGACAGAAGGTTCATGCTTCTCTATACTTTATGTTTGTTCAGGGGTATTTTCCCCGAGCAGTAGCAGCCATCCGATTCAGGGTAATTGGGGGATGGTTGGTTTGATGGGAATTCTTCGGTCCCGGAACAAGAACGATGGAATGGGACAGAAGAGCGGCCGGAATGGGGCGCCAGCCCCGAAAAGCCGAGTGAGCCTCTCCGAATCGAAACCAGGAGCGTAGTTCTCCCTCTTGGAGTGCGTGCGGAGTTTCTTGCTGGTCTCTCCGGATTCGCAGTACACCTTTGAGCCTGTGTGTGTGCTCTCGCGTATTGGGCTGCGCGCAAAGCGAGAGTGAGTGCAACTTGTCTGCGCGCGATGTGCGGCTTGCTCGCCACCCGCTGTGAATGTGCGAGTGCCGAAGGAAAAAGAGGAACGACTGTGCCGACGTTTTCGCAACTTGTCCGGATGGGAAGAGAAGGAAT
>DATHOY010000193.1:0-4890 GCA_035484435.1 Vulcanimicrobiaceae bacterium
AGATGTCGCTCTCGAACAGCAAGGATATTCAGTTGGCGAAGCTTCAGGTGCAGGCGGCACAGGACTCGGCGCAAATCACGCGGTCGGAATTTCTTCCCAATCTCTATGCGGGGTCGGGAGCGGGTTACACCTATGGATTGCCCGAAACTCCCGGAGGCCGGCCGCCGGCGATCGTCAGCGTCACGTACACGGAGCAAATCCTGAATGGCCCTCTGCGCGGGCTGGCTAAGGAGCAACAGGAACAGGTGCGGGCGCAGCGCGCGGTGCTGGAGGATACTCGCAATCTGGTCATGGTGCGTGTGGCGACGGGCTACCTTGAACTGGTGAAAGTGCGTCACTCGCTGGAATTGCTGCGGAAAGAAAAAGAGAGTGCGGACAAGATTGTTGAAGTGACGAAAGAGCGCGAGGGTGAAGGCTACGAGCTTCCCGTCGAAGTCACCAAAGCGCAATTAACCCTGGCGCAAGTGAAGCAGCGCATCCTGCAACTCGAGGGGCGGCAGGACGAACTCGAAGTGTTTTTGCGCAATCAGTTGGGCCTCGCGGCGGAGCAGCCCATGGACGTGACGCCGGAAGAGTTGCCCGGCGCCGCGGAGCAGGAAGGCGCCAACCTGATTGCCATGGCCGCGCAGAGCAACACGCGTCTGGCGGCGGCCGAATCGGATGTGAAGGGCAAGGAATTTCGGCTGAAGGGAGAGAGACAGGGATACTGGCCGACTCTCCAGTTGGTGACGATTTACGATGTGCTGGCAAAATACAACTTCAACAACAGCTTTCTTGTCATCAACGAACGGAATTTCCGTGCCAACAACCTGAATGCCGGGGTGAGCATCAACGTGCCGATTTTCAGCGCGAAGACGCGGGCGAATGTCGCCCTGGCGCAGGTGAACCTGGAAGCGGCAAAAATCAACCTTAGCAATACGAGGAGCCAGGTGAGCGCGGAGGTTCGTCAGAAATCGCGCAAGGTGCAGCAGGCGGACGCCACGAAAGAAGTGGCGCGTCTGGAATTGCAATTGTCGCAGCAGAATCTGGCCGTGCTGCAATCCCAATTCGGCGAAGGCAAAGTGAATCTGCGCGACGTTGAAAAGGGCCGCCTGGACGAAAACGAAAAATGGATGTCTTATCTCGACGCGAATTTCCAGCGCCAGCAGGCCCAGCTGGACTTGCTGAAGACCGCAGGCCAACTGGACAAAGTGTTGGAATAACAACTCAACGCCCATACGTGTTGTCATTCTGAGCGTATCCGATAAGGATGCGCGAAGAACCTCACCTAAGCGTGACGACAACTGAAGCCTTGTGAAATGAATAGAAGGTGAACTTCTGCGCATGCTGGATAAAGCAAGCCTGAAAATTCTTCTGGAAGCGCTCGAGAAGCTCGACGCGGGGTTTCGCGCACTGCCGGAATTTGAAGCCCAAGTGCCGGGCGAGAATCGCGTTGCGGAAACCCTCGTCGCGACCGCCGAGCGTTTGCAGGACAACTACCCCTACTTTCATCCGTTGTATGCCGGGCAGATGTTGAAACCGCCTCATCCGGTGGCCCGCCTGGCCTATGCGCTGGCCCAGTGGATCAATCCCAACAATCATGCGCTCGACGGCGGCCGCGCCACTTCGGCGATGGAAAAGGAAGCCGTTGCCGGGATCGCCGAAATGTTCGGCTGGGGCGATCATCTGGGCCATTTGTGCGGCGGCGGCACCATGGCCAACCTGGAAGCCCTGTGGGTCGCGGGACAACTGGCCCCGGGGAAAAAGATTCTGGCCAGCGAACAGGCGCATTACACGCACGCAAGAATCAGCGGCGTGCTGCAGCTGCCATTTACATCCGTGCCGTGCGATGCGCGTGGCCGCATGGACCTCGCAAAGTTGCGCGATTTCCTTGCGCAAGGCGACGTTGGCACCGTGGTGGCGACGATGGGAACGACCGCCACAGGTTCCGTGGATCCGCTAGCGGAGATTCTAGAGTTACGCGAGAAATACGGGTTCCGCGTCCATGCCGATGCGGCCTACGGCGGATATTTTGTCCTGGCCGCAAATCTTGGCGCCGAAGCGCGGCGCGAATTTGGTTCCTTGCACCTCGTGGATTCGATTGTGATCGATCCACACAAACATGGATTGCAGCCCTATGGATGCGGCTGCGTTGCATTTCGCGACCCAGGCGTTGGAACACTCTACAAGCATAATTCGCCGTACACGTATTTCAGCTCGAAGGAGATGCACCTGGGCGAAATCAGCCTGGAGTGCTCGAGGCCGGGTGCGGCGGCCGCAGCGCTATGGGCGACGCAGAGATTGTTGCCGCTTGTGAAGGGCGGCGAATTTGCCCGCGGGCTGGAAGATTGCCGCCGGGCGGCTCTCGATCTTCACCAGCGCTTGGCAAACGATCCGCGGTTTGTGACTGCGTTTCCGCCGGAGCTGGACATTGTGGTCTTTGCGCCGTGCGCGGATAGCATCAGCGAATCGTCGGGAAGGTCGCGACAGATCTTCGAATCCGCGGCCCGGAGAAACTTGCACCTGGCAGTAGCGGAATTGCCGGTGGAGCTTTTCCAGGCAAACCTTGGAGCCACGAAGAGGGACCGAAACAGTCTGACATGCTTGCGTTCGGTGCTGATGAAGCCGGAGCATAAGGAATGGATCGGGCGAATCTGGGGAATTCTGTCAGACGCGACGGATGAGGTTGTGAGGAAGGGCTAGAATTTTTGAGTGCGGGAGCGGAGCTCCCGCTTTCGCGACGTTCAGTTTGGAAATGACCCATTGAGTAGTCTAGCAGTTTCGACCCCAAAAGCGGAGGCCTTCCTTTCGCGCTCAAAAGGTTCGCAACTCCCACTCAATGCAGGATTTAACGGTTTGATGCCGATTGCGCACCGTTGGCAGATTCGTATGCGGAGATGTATCCAACTCGGGTAAACTATTATCTACAACAGTTGGGTGCAAGACAGGTCACAACTTATGCCACCTGTTTGGCCAAATGTACGAATGTTTTGCACAATGAATTGACCGAAACTGAGGGTGAAGAATGCCGGATGTAATGAAAACTTTGCTGTTGAACCCGCCGAGCTTCGAGAATTTCGACGGCGGCGCAAGCTCGCGGTGGCCCGCGACGCGCGAGATTGAGTCCTATTGGTACCCCGTTTGGCTGTCGTATCCCGCGGGAATGATTCCCGGCAGCCGCCTTCTCGATGCCTCTCCCCACAAGATCAACTGGCAGCAGACCGTCGAGATCTGCAAGGACTACGAGTTTCTGATTCTGTTCACCTCCACGGTGGGCTTCGCAAGCGACCTCAAGCTGTTGCGCAAAATCAAGGAAGCCAATCCATCGATGAAGGTCGCTTTCGTCGGTCCGCACGGCCACATTAAGCCGGACGAAACGCTGAACGCCAGCGAAGACATCGACTTCATCGTGCGCGGCGAATTCGACCACGCCGTGACGGAGTACGCGCACGGCAAGCCGGTGGGTGAGATCCTCAACGCGAGTTACAAAAAAGACGGGAAGATCGTCCACAACGCGACGCGCCCGCAGTTGCACACCGAAGAGCTGGATGCACTGCCGTTCGCAACGGACGTCTACAAGCGCGATCTCGAGATCGAACGCTACAACGTGCCGTTTCTGCTGAATCCCTTCGTTTCCTTCTACAGCTCGCGCGGCTGCCCAGCGCTGTGCACCTTCTGCATGTGGCCGCAGACGCTTTCCGGCCACGCCTGGCGCACGCGTTCGGTGGACAACGTGGTCCAGGAAGTGAAGAACGCGCTTTCCTACTTCCCCCAGATGAAAGAAATTTTCTTCGACGACGACACGTTCAACATCCGCAAGGATCGCGTCATCGAACTGAGCCAGAAGTTCAAGCCTCTGAAGTTCCAGTGGTCCTGCACAGCTCGCTGCCACAGCAAGTATGAAGAGCTGAAGGCGATGGCCGACGGCGGCGCACGCTTGTTCATCGTTGGCTTCGAGTCCGGCGACGCGCAGATCCTCAAGAACATCAAAAAGGGCGCGACCACGGATATGGCGCGCGAGTTCATGAAGAACTGCCGCAAGGTCGGCATCAAGGTCCACGGCGACTTCATCATCGGCCTGCCGGGCGAAACGAAAGATACCATCAACAAGACCATCGATTTCGCGAAGGAGCTGGACTGCGAAACCATCCAGGTTTCGCTGGCCCACGCCATGCCCGGAACCGAGTTGCACGACCAGATGTCCACGGAAGGTTTCCTGCGCGTCGAAGCGCTGGCCGACCAGGGCGGCCACCAGTTGCCGCACATCGAATTCCCGCATCTTTCCAAGGCCGACATGATGGCCGGCGTGACGCGCTTCTACGACGAATACTATTTCCGTCCGAAGGTCGTATGGCGGATCGTGAAGGAAGCCCTGTGGGACAGCCACGAGCGCAAGCGGCTCTATCACGAAGCCACCGACTTCCTGCGCCTGCGCGCCGAGCGCCTGAAGTGGGTGCAGCAGGGCGGCGACGCGCCAAAGACGATGGTTGCGGTCGGCGGAACTTCATCGGCCAGCGGCAACGACTAACCCGCAAGAATGAGCCACGAGCATAGGCTGCGATTTAAGACGCTGGTCATGGTCTTGCTCATGGTGGTGTGCGCGAACACCGGCGACCTGATGCTCGCGCGCGGCATGAAACAGATCGGCAACGTGGAGATCTCCGTTCCCGGGTTGAGCCACGCGCTCCTCTCGACGATTCAGAGCGGCAGCATCTGGATCGGCATCCTCTTCCTGATTGGTTTTACCCTTTGCTACATGACGGCAGTCAGCTGGGCGGATTACAGCTTTGTGATGCCCGCCGGCGCGTTCGGCTACGCGGTGCAGACGATGCTGGCGATTCTTGTGCTGCACGAGATCGTCTCGCCGAAGAGATGGATCGGCGTGGCGATGATTTGCGTCGGCGTGCTGCT
>DATHOY010000194.1:0-18692 GCA_035484435.1 Vulcanimicrobiaceae bacterium
ACTGGAAGCGGATTCGCCGCGCGGCCGCATTCGACAGATGATGCTGGTCGAGCAAGGCGAACTGCCGGTCTCCGAAGGATTCGTCGATCACATCGATAAATGCCTGGATTGCCGATCGTGTGAAACGGCGTGCCCTTCAGCCGTGAATTACGGAAAGCTGGTGGAGCATGCACGGGCGCGCATCGAGAGGGATTTCAAGCGGCCGCTGCTTTCCCGCATCGCCAGGAATTTTGTATATCGCCGCTTGCTGCCATATCCCGAGCGCATCGCGATGGCCGCCAAACTTCTGCGGATTTACCAGCGCTCGGGTTTGCAGGCCGCTGCCAGGGTGACAGGAGTTTTGAAACTGCTCGGACTCGCGGAACGAGACTTGCTCCTGCCGCCAGTCGACCGGCAATTCTTTTTCAATCAATTGGGCAAAACATTCGCCGCGCAAGGAACCCGCCGCGCGCGCGTCGCTTTTTTCGCGGGTTGTGTCGCCAATGTGACCTTCAGCGCTCTGAATGAAGCTACCCTCCGCGTTCTCACCGCCAACGGCTGCGAGGTGGTTGTCCCCGACGGGCAATTCTGCTGCGGAGCCTTGCCAGCCCACGCCGGTGTGCGCGACGTGGCCCGCGACCTGGCCCGCCGGAACCTCGCGGCCTTCGCTTCCGCCGATTTTGACGCGCTGGTGACCAACGCCGCGGGCTGCGGCTCCACGCTGAAGGAATACGATCACCTGTTCACGCCGGATGAGCCGGAATACGCCGCAGCCGCCGCACTCGCAAAAAAGACCCGCGATGTTACCGAGTTTCTTGCGGCCCTGGGCCTTTCCGCTCAACTGAAGCCGATTCCCGCGCGAGTCACCTACCAGGACTCCTGCCATCTTTTGCACGGGCAGAAAATTCGCGAGGCGCCGCGCCAACTGTTGCGCGCCATCCCCGGAGTGCAATTTGTGGAATTGCCCTTTGCGGACATCTGCTGCGGCTCGGCTGGCGTCTACAACGTAACGGAAACGCAGGCGTCGCTCGAACTGCTGGCCGAAAAAATGGCCTGCGCCAAAACAACCAATGCGCAAATCATCGCCACCGCCAACCCGGGCTGTCTTCTGCAATTGCGCGCCGGCGCGGAAATCCACAAGACCGGACAAGAAGTTCTGCACGTGATCGAGTTGCTGGACCGCGCGTGTAAGAGCAGCGTTGCTTAATAGGGGATTTTTATCGTTCGGCGATCAGATACCGGCAGCCGTGCGGCCCGGTTTTTGCCGAGTGCATTATCCCGGCGGGCAAATCACAGCGGTCGCCGGTGTAGTAAGTCCGCGTCTCGCCGTTCATGGTCATGCTCATCTCGCCCTTCAGAATAATATGCGCGGACTCCGCGCGATGGGTGTGCTCGTGATATTCCACATCGGGCCCGTCTTCCCAGACATACAAGTGGCTATAGCCCTCCAGGATCAACCGTTCGGCGAGATCCTTCTCGTCCAACTTCTTTTCCATGGCCCCAATCTTAACGCTTTCCTGAACCATAAGACCAACTCCTCAGTTTCTCGCTCAAAAACGACTGCGCCCTCACTGCAGCAATGGGGGTAGCTGCAGCAAGGGCGTGCCGTCTTCAGGAGAGAAGATCGTTCAACCCCGGGTCACTCACCCGGAGGAGGCGGAACCGCCGCTGGCGCCTGTCCGCCATGGCCGTACATCATGTTGCCCTTGCCATGGGCGTGCGCTTGCCGCACGGTGTAATCCGACGGCACCGCAAAGAGCGTTGCCGCGGGCTCCTGCCGCTGAATATTGGTCAAGGTGTAAGTGGTTGAGCCGAAGCGCGGATCGGTTCGCGTGCTCTTCACCACCACCTGCAGGTCGGCGGAATACCAGCGTTCGTTGACGACGCTGATGGGCTTGTCGTTGCCGATTTGCCCGGCCGGAATCGTGCGTGTATAACGCGTTCCCTGCGCGGCAACTCCGTTGATGGTCTGCGTGCCGAGGTCTTCTTTCTTCACCGTGCCGTTGGCGATTTCCTCCTGCATATGCGCTTCGAACTTATCCTGCAACCCGCCGGAATTTTTCTTTCCGGTGTGCCTGGCGCCCAACTGGTCCGCGATTTTGGTGTCGGGGTGAAGAATGAACGCGGTGCCCGCGACCGAGTCGTGAATCATCACGAACGAGTCGGACTTCCCGCTGGCGACCAATGGTCCGATGACCGGAAGAGTCGTCTCACGGCGGACGCGGCCCTGCCCGTCACGAAAAATGTTGGCTTGAATTTTGCGATTGATGGAGGTGCCGTTCGCAAGAGTCTGCGTCGTTTCGGTGACGCCGACGGCGGTGTACGGCGCGCCGGTAACCACTTTCCCGGGATGCATCTCCTCAAAGCCCAGGATCTTCATGCGCGCGCCCATCGGCCCGCCGGGCATAAATTCATCCTGCGGCGGAGGTCCCGGTGGAGGTTCCTGCGCATTGAGAGCGGCGGCGCTGGACAGCATGGCCGCCGTGAAAATCGATAAAATCCATTTCCTGTTCATTCCGGATTCTCCTCTACTTCTCTCCTGTTGCTTCTCTCCCGCGCGCGGCTGGCTCGCCGCGCGAAACTCAATTGCTCGATTGCGGCAGGCGATACGCCTGCGGCTGGCCGTCGGCGCCGAGCAGCAAATCCACCTGCACGATGTCGTTCGCGTGCTCTTCATTGACGGATAATCCCAGCGCGCCCAGCGACCCGCGCTCCATCTGCACCCGCACCACTGTCGTGTCGTCCAGCAAACCCGGGATCGCCCCGGGGATCAAAGCGAATTCGTCTCCATCGTTTTCGGCAATCAGCGTGCCGCCAAGTTCGGGCCCGGTCGCTACGGAATGAGTCGCGCTGGGGGTCGAGGGCTGAACCTCCGCAACATTCACCCGCTTCTCTCTTTGCCGAAGCACCAGCGACCCAGCGACCAGAACCAGCGTCGCGGCGGCAAGCACCCAACTCGTCACAACCGCGCGGCCTCGGCTCTTCATGGTAGTGTGCCGCGTCCGGAATTCCTGGCGCAGGCGCATCTCCACGCGGGAGGGGGCCGTCGCCTCCCTGGTCACCTGCCCCAATTCGCGCAGATCCGCGCGTAACGCCAGCGCGCTTTCGAACAGTGCCGCACAGTGCGGGCAACTCCGCAAATGCTCCCGGGCAGCTGTAGAGTCACGCCCGCCCGCGCCCAGATCCCGATCCAGCCCCACGATGCCGAATTCTTCGCAATTCATTCGCACTTCTCCCAAAATTGTTCAGCGACCAGCGTTCGCGCGTTTCGGCGCTTCGCGCAGCATTTCCAGTTTCGCCAGCAGCAGCGCGCGTCCCCGGTGCAATCGAGAACGCACTGTTCCGATCGGGCATTCCAGCGCTTGCGCGGCTTCCTCGTAACTCATCTCTTCCAGCTCGCAAAGCACCACGGTTTCCCGAAACTCCGGCGGCAACGACAGCACGGCCGAACGCACTCGTTCGCGCCGCTCGCGAATTTCCGCCCAGTGGGCCGGCGTTCGTTCGTCTGCAATGTCGATCGCCTGCACTTCTCCCTCGCTGTTCTTCACTTCCAGGGAAAACTCGCGCGGTTGCCGCTCCAGATGCTTCATGACCCGGTTGCGGGCGATGCCGTAGAGAAACGCGCCCAACGGACCGCGCGTGGGATCGTATTTTTTCGGCTCGCGCACCAGCGTCATGAACACATCCTGCACAATCTCTTCCGCTGCCCAGCTCTGCCCCGTCATGCGCAACGCGAAACGGTAGATCTGGGCCTGGTTGCGCCGGTAGAGTTGCGTGAACGCTTCTTCATCGCCCCTGGCCGAGCGCTTCAGCAGGACGTCGTCTCTTTCGAGTGCCTCGATGTGCGTTTCTCCTGACGTGACGCCTGCCCTATCTAACTATTCCCGGGCGGAGCGGAGAAAGTTCCCAAGCAGGCGGCCGTTCTATGGCGCGGCCGGAATGGGCCGCGTGCTCTACTCTAAATCAAACCCGGTCAAAGGGTTAGAGTTGCAACTCGGCCGTGAGGACGAACTCCAGGCGTATGAATCCGGAGACTTTTGCCGAGGCTGGAGGGACCTAGCGAGCCTTTTTGCCCGGGCGAAACATGTTCGCCGCCACGCGTGTCACCAATCGCCGCGGCACCAGGCGCTGCGAGTGCGCGCCCAGGTAATTGCCCAGGCCGGAAATCACGTAACTCTTCCCGGCGGCCAATGCCTGCAAACCGGTCCGCGCGACTTTGTCCGCAGGCTCCTGATTCTTTGCGGTGAACGCTTCCTGGCCCGCGACAGAGTGAAATTCCGATTCCGTCGAGCCGGGACACAAAGCGCAAACGCGAATTCCGTGCGGCTTCATCTCTTCCGCCAAACCCTCCGCGAAGAACAGATCGAACGCTTTCGTGGCCGCATAAGTGGAGATGTAAGGCACGGCTTGAAACGCGGCCGTCGAAGCAAGTATCAGGATGTCGCCGCTGCGCCGAGCGACCATCTCCGGCAGAAAGAGTCGCGTCAGGTGCACCACTGCGGTGCAATTCACTTCCACCATGTCCAGCAGGCGCTGGGTTTCCACCTGCGGAACTTCGCCATACTGCCCGAAGCCCGCGTTGTTGATCAGCAAGTCGACGCGCAATCCCTTCTCTTTCGTGAAGGCAAAAATCTCCTGCGGCGCCTCGCGCTTGGCCAGATCTGCGGCCACCACTTGCGTTTGGATACCGTGCTTTTTCCGCAGGCCGTCCGCGATTTCCTGCAGTCGGTCCAATCGCCGCGCCGTCAGCACCAGATGTGTGCCTCCTGCCGCAAGCTCCTCCGCCAGCGCCACACCAATCCCCGCGCTCGCGCCGGTAACCAGCGCCCACTTACCTTTCCATTCGCTAGCCATTCGGAGTTGTCCTCGGGAATCCGCAGTTCACGCCGAATCGGCCGGATCCGTTTTGCGCGAACGCAAAACAGAATCCTTTAGTCGCGTGCCCTGCTCTTTCATCCGGTCCATCAAACGCCGCGCCCACACAAACTCGGCCGCCAGCAGCGTCAATCCCAGAAAGATGACCAGCCAGCCGGGACCCGGCGTAAACAGCATAACCGCTCCCAGCCCGAGAAGCGTAAACCCTCCGAGAATTTTAAAGAAGCGCCGGACTTGCTCAATGGTGTGAAAGAACATGTGCCCTCATGGGCAGAGGCGGGGGAACCACAATTGTGACTGGAACTCCTGCGATAAACAACAGCCACATTGGTTGGATGCGCAGTCCACTAAAACGGACATCCAAACCGAGCAGTGAGGAACCGAAAATGGCGGAGAGGGTGGGATTCGAACCCACGGTACGGTTTCCCGCACGCTCGCTTTCGAGGCGAGTACTTTCAACCGCTCAGTCACCTCTCCGCGGTCAGGAAGTATATTTTAGCAGAGAGGTTGGCGTTCGGGCTATGCCGCGTTGGGCACAGATCACGGGGAAGAATCGGAGCAGTTCGGGAAAGTTAGCGGCGTGCGGCGAAGAAGGATTGGAGAAGGGAAGTGGCCTCGGCGGCTAGCACGGATGGGGTGACCTCGACCTGGTGGTTGAGCTTGGGACTGGTGAGCAGTTCGAAGCAGGTACGGAAAGCGCCGCCTTTTGGGTCGTCGGCTGCATAGACCAGGCGAGGGACGCGGGCCTGAATAATGGCCCCGGCACACATGGCGCAGGGTTCGAGGGTAACGTAAAGAGTGGTTTCCGCGAGGCGGTAGTTGCCCAGTTTTTTCGCTGCTGCACGAAGAACCACGATTTCCGCGTGCGCGGTGGGGTCGCAATCGCGGATGGTGCGATTGCCGCTGCGAGCGAGAATCTCTCCGCGATAAACAAGCACCGCGCCGATGGGAACTTCGCCGGCTTCGGCACAGGCTCGGGCTTCTTCCAGTGCGATTTGCATGAATTCAGAATCGTTCATCGTGGCGTAGTTGAGAATATCACGCTCGTTCGCCTGCTGAATGGATTGCCAAGCTTACGGGGCTCAATGAAGGCAAGAATCCTTGACATCCGGAGGTGGGCAAAAGAGACTGTGAAGGGCTTACTCCCACGCGCTACACGCGCTAGAAAATTCCATGGAAATTCGCAGAGATCCCGTCACACAGAGTTGGGTTGTATCCGGGCAGCGGGAACGCCCCGAGGATGGCGAAGGGGGCTGTCCGTTCGATCCTCCGGCGATCGACAGCGCGAAAACGATATTGTCGTGGCCTTCGGATGGTCAATGGCAGATTCGAGTGCTGCCTCATCCGGAGCCGTTGTATCGCGTGGAAAACGATCCGGGGCGCGCCGCGGAGGGGATTTACGACAAGATGGGTCCCCTGGGAGCGCACGAGGTGGTGGTGGAGACGCCGCAGCACGACAAACGATTTTCGAGTTTCAGCGACGAAGAGCTGGATCATGTTCTGGGCGTCTGGGGATCGCGGATTGCCGACCTGAAGAAGGATGCGCGGTTCAAGTACGTGACCGTTTTCAAGAACGAAGGGCCACAAGCCGGGCAGGAATGGACACACGCTCACTCGCAAATAACCGCAACGATCTTCGTCCCGCGGCGCATCAAGTACGAACTCGCCTCCGCCCACGACTGGTTTAAAGACAAAGAGCGGTGCGTGTTCTGCGACATCGTGCGCCAGGAAGAAAAGCAGGGCAAGCGCATCGTGGATGTTCAGGGTGATTACTACGCGCTATGCCCGTATGCTTCGCGCGTACCGTTCGAAATCTGGATCCTGCACCGGCGACACAACCATCTTTTCGAACAGCCGAGGCCCGGCGCGAATCGGCGGCAGTTGGCGGCGCTGGTGGGCCGGGTATTGCGGCGGTTGGAGAAGATCGCCACCTCATTTCACCTGGTGGTGCATACGGCGCCGAATACGCGGAACAAGAAGGGCGAGCTTTCCGGCTACTGGAAGACGCTCTCCGAGGATTACCACTGGCACATCGAGATCATGCCGATCCTGGAAAAGCGCAGCAAGTCGTACAGCATCAAGGAAGTCTATTTCAATTCATTGTTGCCGGAGCAGGCCGCTGAACAGCTCCGCGCGGTCGATCCCAACACATGAGAATTTCAGCGCGGTGCAATCCGGAACGCGGCGGCGCGCTGATCAGCCTGATCATTCTGGTGGTTGTGGTGGTGCTCTGCGCAATTGTGTATTGGGCGCGGCATCCGATCATGCGATTTGCAGCGGAATCGTGGGTGATTGACGAGCCTGCGGCACATGCCGATGCGCTGCTGCTTCTGGGTGATGACAATTTTTATGCGGACCGCGCGACTCGCGCGGCGGAGATGATACGGCATGGTATTGCTCCTGTTGTAGTGGCCAGTGGAAGGCGGCTGCGTCCGAGCGCCGGTGTGGCGGAACTTCAGGAGCATGACCTGATCGAGCGCGGCGTTCCGAAAGACAAGATCATCCGGTTTCCGCACGATGCGGACAGCACTTTGGAGGAAGCCGCGGCTCTGGCTCGACTGTGCTCGGAACGCCATTTTCGAAGTGTAATTGTGGTGACCTCAAACTATCACGCGCGGCGTGCGCGCCACATTTTTGCAAAGGTTTTTCCGCCGGGGATTGCCATTTCGGTGGCCGGTGCGCACGACGGGGATTTCGACCCTGACCACTGGTGGGAGAAGCGGAAATCCGAGGAGCTGTTTATGCACGAAATTGTGGGGATGCTGGTGGCGTTCCGTGAGGGCGGCCGACCGGGGGCAGGCGAAAAATAAGAGAAGGGAATTGGTTTTCGTTTCCGCTGTGGAGTGAAATGCCTGTGGACCGTCAGGTCACATTCTTTCGAGAAGCAACTCGCATTCCTCTTTACACTGATTAAGTGCTGTAATATGTTATCCTTTCTGAGTCGCAGCAATCTCCCAGCCCTCGATAAGCGACTTTGGAGACTCTAACTAAACGTCGAGGTGTCCTTATGTGGCGAAAAGAAGATGGGCGGCCGCAAAATCCCAACGAGATTTCCACAGGTCCTGTGAATTCCACTACTCCCACCACTCCTACTGCTTTGGGGCCTGCAAGTTCCAAGCCGCCGGCCAGTGTTCCGACTTCTTCGAACGCAGTGGCGTGTTTGAGTCAGGGCATCCGGATCAAGGGTGAGATTACGGGAAGCGAAGATCTCTTCATTGATGGGAACGTGGAAGGCAAAGTGACTTTCAGCAACGCCGTGCTGACGGTTGGGCCGAACGCCAGCGTGAAGGCCGACATCAACGCGCGGGAGATCGTGGTGCGTGGGCGGATCGAGGGGAGATTGGACGGCTCGGAACGCGTGCAGATCTGGCATACCGCGAAAGTGAATGGCGACATTCGCTCGGCACGCATCGCGATCGAGGATGGGGCGGAGTTCCGCGGAAAGGTGGAAGCCGGGAAGGCGCCATCGCGGCCTGCCGAAAACACTCCTGCGAAAAAATTCGAGAACGCAAAACCAAAGGATGCGGAGGCCAGCCCGGAGAGAACTGCTCCTGGCGCGGCGGTAGCAGGGGCGGACTGAAAACATGGGATTCCTGAACAAGCTTGGAATTGGACTTGGCACGCAGACGGCGCGGGAGGGTTCGCGGCCGATTGCCGGTGCACGCAGCGTACACAATGGCAACGGCTCGGTGTTGGCGGTCGGAACGAATCGCGCGCCGGAGCCGCAGGAAACGTCTCGTGGCTCGAACGGCCTGAAGGAGTTCCTCTGGAACCTGGATGGGCTGGGTCGCGGCACTTTGCTCGACCTGGGGCCGGCGTGGCAGACCACGCTGACTTTTTTCATTGAGCGTGGTTTCCGCGTCACTTCGGACGATATTCTGCGCGACTGGTCGCAGTTCCTGGCGGAAGAAGACGCCAAAGCGAAGGCTGGCGGGGAAGCCACTCCCGAATCGTATGCGGAGCGGTTGCCCGAGGCTCGGGCCAAGCGTTTTCTGGAGGAGAACCTGCAATACCAGCCGGCATCGTTTGACGCGCTGTTGCTATGGGACGTGCTGGATTACATGGAGCCCGCCTTGGCCAAGCTGATGATCGGCCAGTTGACGGATCTGCTGCGTCCGGGCGGCGTGGTGTTCGCGATGTTTCACAGCAAAAAGCCGGCGGGATTTCAGAGGTATCGCGTGGCGGATACGACGACGCTGCAAGTGTTGTCCGCGAAGCCAATCTTCCCGGCGCAAAAGGTTTATCAAAACCGCGAGATTCAGGATCTTTTCGGCCGCTTCCGCACGATGAAGTCGTTCGTGGGCCGCGATCAGCTTCGGGAAACTCTTTTCATCAAGTAATTTTCTGCTTACTTATTTCGGGGACCGCTCGAAAGCCGGGGCGGGGTTAGGTCAGACAAGTTTAGACAAGTGCTTTTCGGCTATCTGCCGATAGGCGAGTATTTTGTTGCTTCGGTCAACTATTCGATCCAGAGTTGGGCCGATCAGGTTCCGGGGAAAAAGTCAAAACCCGCACCCTTGAAAACCATAAGGGTGCGGCACCCAAATTCGTCTCACCCCTTCAAGGGCGCGCCAGCCTGTGATTCCATTGATTCGGTCCGGATTACCTACTAGGCGCATTCCGAATGTACCGCTCTTTAGACCAGAGTCTCTAAGCCATATTGTTCCGCATAAACGGAGCGCAATGTCTTCATGTACCAGTCATCGAGATCTAGATATTGGGGCATATGAGCAAGATCAAACGGTGCCAGAGAAAAGAGTGCTCCGTCATATTTTCGAAAGACCGAGTCCACTATGCCTCTGTGAAACACGTAATAATCACTGCTAAGCCCCTCTGTCCAAAGAACTGAAGTCACGGGTTCAATGAGGTCATATTCTTCACCACTAAGAGGCTGGAGTATTGTCTCGGAATCATCAAAAAGATCACCTCCGCCCATGAGACACCAAAGCTGTTTCAAGTCTTTTGGGACTGAAAGTGACCGCGTGCGCTCCCAGTCTTCTATTGCAGAGAGCAAGAGAGGGCCTCTCCAAGTAAAGATGCTAGGATGCAACTCGGAGTCACGCAGAATCAGGTCAATCACGGCTTCGCCTTGGCTCCTTCCAGTAAAGTGACAAACTAATTTGTTCCATTCTGGAATCTCACTCCTTGACCAGCAGGCGGGTGGGCCAGAGAATTTTCAGAAATTATTCCGCTCCCCAGCACGGAGGGAGTATATCATCCGGGTACTAAGTATGTAAGGTACGAGACTTGGGTGCCGCACCCTTGAAAACCACAAGGGTGTGGGTTTTGACTTTGACGCGCAACCCTTTGAAACGCTACCACGGCCGGGGCGACCTCCACTTCATCACATTCTGTTGTTGCCGGAGGGATCGGTTTTCGATGTGTGACTACTCTTCCGCAAGGATGTCAACAGAGCCAAATGCTTCCAAGAAATCCACAAGTCAATGCGCTGAGAATGGGCGAGATACCCTGGGCCGCGTTTTTATTTTCTTTTCGCTTGCGCCGCGCAACCCGCGGGCGTACAAGAAAACCGTGAGCTCCTGGAGCTCCGGAGGGTTGCATGAATCCACCGGGCTTAGAAGCGCAAGACAGCTGAGCACACCGCTCTTGCGGTGCGAGTCGCGAACGAACCGGTTGAAGGCTAATCCGCTCGTCAAGCGACGCAGCAAAAGAAAAAAGAGGGCCCTCATGGAGGGCCCTCTTCTTATTTGGTCTCGTCAGATTTTGGTTTACTCGCCGGCCTGCGGCGAGTCTCGCCTAGTTTTTACCACGCCAAATTGCAGTGAGCGCGCTTTATCAAGCTGTGGGCTTATGTGAGGCGTGCTGGTGCTTGCCGTTGTGTTTTCTGGAGTGGTGTCGCCTCTGATGATGCTTCGACGCGTGCTGCGTTGAAGGATTGGTGGACGATTCCGGCGCCGTAGCCTGTTGGGCGGCGGAAAATGTCGACAGACAAAATACTGCGGCTAAAACCAGAACGATGCGTTTCACACGAATCTCCCTCAGGAAATCCCCCGTAGAGAGAATTCAAGCACAATGCGGGCGGAAAGTCAGGAGAAAGAAAAAGAAAGGCGGGTTTCAAGTATCGAAAAAGGAAAGGATGCGGGGTTCAGCCGCCGAATCTCGATTCCATCATATGGATGACGGCGTTCTGCTTGGCGATCACCTGGGCTTGCCAAATCAGGGCGACAACCATCAGGCTCATCGAAAAAATACAGAGAGCCAGCGTCAAGCCCATTTGTGTTTCCGAAGCAGGTACACCGAACATGCGACGCATCCAGGCCATAGGGGCTCCCAAGCACGATGAGTTGAGCGAACGAAGGAGACGGGAGCAATCAGGAGGCCAAATTTGGAGCGTGGTTGTAGTACCCTCATTACCATTATTTTTCAAGCATTTGGGATGGTTCCCAGGACTCGGGTGTTGAATTGGAGCAAGCGGTGTGCAAGTTTCGGCACACTTTGGCCAATATGCTTCCAAACCCTTTAGGTGTTTTGCGACGGAGTAAGTCTGTCGGTTGGCCCCAAGCGATGCGCGGCTAGAGTTCGCGGCTCAAAATCATTTCGAGCGCCACAGGCCATGTATCCGCGGAGAAAAGCGGCAAGGTTTTGCATTTGGTTGCGGACTCGGCCGCCACAGGTTCGCGCCCGGAAAGCAACAAGCAGCGGTCGCAAACGGGGAACAGCTCCGCGGCTTCTTCCGAGGTTGCGATTCCTATGTTGTGAGGATTGGCGCGGAAGGATCGCTGGTAGAGGTGGGAGAGATCGCGTACACAGGAGGCGAGGTTCGCACCGACTGCCAGCGACCAGAGCCCTCCGCTAGGACGCACCTGGGCCTTGCGTTGAGCAGCGGATTGCCGGAAGCGCCCAATATCGGCATCCGAGGCCCCGGCAAAAAAGAACAATTCGTCGAAATCGCGCTGGCGGAGGAGCTCCGCTTCGCGTTGCGGCAATCCGGTGTTTTGCGAGAGCTCCCGCGGAGAAAGCTCGCGCAATGCCACGGCTTCGATGCCGGTTTCTTCCGCCACATCATTGAGCATTTCTGCCGCGGCCGGCTGCAGAGATGCCGCTGGGATGCAGGTAAAGCGCCCCAGGCGGACGCTACGAGGAGGCTTCAGGTGGAAGTAGTCCTCCGGGAGAAAAACTCCGGAGCCGCCTTCCCCAAGGAATGGGTGGCCGAAGCCGAATTTGCGGATGGTGGCGTCAAACTGGAGCCGGCTGCGGCTGGTGACCGGCACGACTGGAATATTCGCTTCGCCCAGACCCTCCAGGAAATCGGCAAAGCCGCTCAGTGCCTTGTTCGTCGTAGTGATCAGATTGTCTGTCGAGCAATAAACAACGGTCGTGTTCGAGCGCAAGCGCAGACTCCAGGCGTGTCAACCGGAAGATAGCCACGAATAAAAAAAGGCTGCGACCAGTGTGAGGATTGCGGCCGGCAAAGGCAAGCGGGGCAGGGCCAAAACAAAAAAGGGCGGGAAGCTGTCGCTCCCCGCCCTTGGTTCGATTTAATCGTTCTTGTTAGTTACCAGACTTGGAGGCGGACGTCGCCGGCTGCGCGCCCGACTTCGGCACGCTCAAATAGCCGCTGATCGAGTTCTTCCCGATCTTGTTGATGACCAACTCTTCGGCCTGGGGGGCCCGCTGACCCGTCGGATAGAGGATCATGGGCGAGTTGATGTTGCGGTTCTTTTCCTCAAGCTTCTTGTCTTCCAGGACTACGACGAGGTTCGCGCGGTTACGCTTCTCGTTCACGCCCTTGAGCTCGACGGTGACATTGCCCACCTTCTGGGGCTGATTCTTGCCGGCGATGGTGAATTCGATGTAGTCGCGCTCGCCCATGCGGCGGAGCACATCGATTTCGTCGTGGTTCTTGGCAATCAAAGTCCCCAACTCGCTGCGGGCCATGCTGAGATCATTGTTGGTCTTGTCCAGATTGGTGCTGACGGTGGTGACCTTGGTGTCCACGGTCTTCACGTCATCTGTGGTCGCCTTGGTCGCGAGTTCGGTGTGCACGGAGGTATCCAGAGCCGAGAGCTTCTGGGTGGTTTCCGTGTTGAGTTGCGCGGCTTCCGTGCGAGCCTTCTTCAGCTGGCTCTGGGTAATCTTGAGCCTGTCGGTGACAACCTTCAGATCGCCTTGGAGGTCGGTGTTGGTCTTTTCATCCGTGGTCAACCGGTCTTTCATTGCGGTCAGGTCTTGCTGTGTAGCGGTCTGCACAGCCTTAACCTGGTCGGTGACGGACTGCTTGGCGGCGTCCATCTTGGCCGAGTTCGACCAGCCGAAGAATAGCCCGCCCAGCGCAATCAGGGCCAGAATGGCGATCGCCGGCATTTGCCAGGAGCCACCCCTATCAGTATTCGTGTATTCAGGGATCTCAGACATAGTAGATATTTTCTCCTCACCCATTCGGGTAATCATTCGAATTTCAGAAAGGCAGCTCTTAGCGGCTGCCGGATGCTGTTATGTTTCCCTTATGTGCAAGCGAACTGCCGTCACGGGGTGGAGAGGATGGGTGGTCTAAGTACTTGCCAGATGGCCAGTTACTGAGCCTGCCCGTGAGGGCAGGTAGTACTAGTTCCTGCAATCTTTACGCGAGTGGGAACTTCTGCGATGAATTCCTACGTAGTGCAAGAATCTTCCACTTTCAAGCCCGCCTGCCTCAGGTCGGTGTACAGCTGGGAAGGAGACTGGAAATGGATTCCGGTGAAGCCGAGGCGCTGGGAGGCTTCGACATAGGCCAGGATGTCATCCACATAGACGGTTTGCTCGGCGCGTACCTTGCAGGCCTTGAGTGCCTCTCGAAAGATCAAAGGGTCGGGTTTGCTGGCGCCTACTGAGCAGGAATAGGTTCGGACTGGCCTGGGAAAATGGGCGAAGAAGTCGTAGGTGGACTCGAGTTTTTCGACGTGGATCGGATCCGTGTTGGAGAGCAGGCCGAGGCGATACTTCCTGGCGAGGCCTGCGAATAGAGAAGTCTTGTGGATCGGTTCGGGATCGAGCGCGGAATTCCAGACGTTTTTGAACTGCTCAAAATCGAGTGGCAGATTGAACCGTTTGCACAGATGCAGGTGCCAATCGCGAGGGGAGATGCGGCCTTCCTGCCAATCGGGCCAGCGGGGATCTTTTTCTATGGCGGACCACAGCTCTTCCGGAGTGAAGGGCAGGCCTTGGGCCAGCGCGGATTTCACCCGCTGGATATCCACGCGAATCAGGACTCGGCCAATGTCAAAAATTACGGCGCGCAATTTGGGCATGGGCTAGGGCTTCTCTGGCGTGATGGCGGGGGAGGAAGCGGGAACATCTGTTTCGCGGCGGGCGCGAAGAATGCTGATGACAGCTGGTAGAAGCGACACGACAATCACGACGAGGATGACGTAATGAATGCGCTGGCTGATGTTGGGAATGGTGCGGCCGAGGAAGTAACCGCCGAGGATCATCGTTCCGACCCAGATCATTCCACCGAAAATATCGTAGGTGAGATAGCGAGAATAGGACATCTTCGCGGCGCCGGCTACGGGCGGGCAGAAGGTTCGAATAATGGGGATAAAACGGGCGAGGATGATAGTCTTGCCGCCATATTTTTCGTAGAAGTCGTGAGCGCGCTGCAGGTGCCGCCGTTTGAAAAAGAATGAATCTTCGCGCTTATAGATCGCTACCCCCGCTAATCTGCCGATCCAGTAGCCTATCTGGTCACCCGCGATGGCGCAAAACATTACGGGGATAAGCAGCCACTTGAGGGGAATGAAGCCGGCGGCGGAAAAGACGCCTGCGGTGACCAGAAGGGAATCACCAGGCAGGAAAAAGCCAACAAAAAAACCTGTTTCGATAAAAACTATGATGCAGACGAGCAGGGGAGCCGCAGGACCGGCGCTCTGGATTAGTCCTTGTACATCGAAGAGCGTGTGGAGCAAGTGACGGATGGATTCCAACAAAGCGGCTCATTCCTCACGGGAACGCGGATTGATATCAACTGGTGGGAACGCAGGCTGGAAAATGTCCCACTACCCATAAGGTAGCAGAAAAGGAACGGATTCTCGCCACTTTCCTGCCATGCGGTGACGGCGCCGCCCATCAAATTCAGCCACCAGCCGCGGTAGTTCATCGCAGCGCCTCCGCCAACATGACTTCCCCCTGCTTGCCGAACGGGGATTGCATGTCGTTCTGGCGCTCCAGCAATACCTTCAGGCGGGGAATTGCGGATCGCGCTTCAGCGCTGCCCGCCTCGATGGCTTCGTCGATGCGGTCGAAATCGTCCCAGGCCAGGTTTTGTACCGCCGGCCGAAGGACCAGGTCGGCGTGGCGTTCCCACGCCTCCAGTTGATGCTTCTGCGCAGCGCTTACCGCCCGACTGACCACCTGAAAGATGTTCGTGGGCGCGCCCCGTTGGCCGTCATGGAGCCCCACGGATACGCCGACAACGATATCAGCGCCCATTTCGCGGGCCGCGCGGGTTGGCACGGGAGCCACAATGCCGCCATCGGCCAGGCAGCGGGTGCCGATTTGTATGGGCTCGAAAAGACCGGGGAAAGCGCAACTGGCCCGTATTGCCTCCGCGAGGTTGCCCTGACGGAAGACGACCGGATCGCCTGTGCCCAAATCCGTGGCGACAATCGCCAGCGGAATGGTCAGGTCTTCAAACTGTTTTGTGCCGAAGAGCTTCTGCACCAGGGCGCCGAGGCGTTCGTTGCTGGCCAGGCCGAACCGCGAAACCCGCCACTTGGCGAAATCACGGAAACGAATCTCGCGGCACTTGCTGATGATGCGCGGCAAGGGCACTCCGCTGGCGTAAGCAGCGCCGAGGATGCTGCCAATACTGCTGCCGGCGATGGAAGTGACCGGAATGCCGTTCTCGCGCAGGGTGCGCAGGACGCCCAGATGCGCGTAGCCGCGCGCGAAACCACCGCCAAGCGCCAGGCTGACGCCCAGGCGGGCCTCGTCGGGTTGCGATAAAGAGGGCGGAAAATAAGAGCGTTTCTTCACGAGAGCAAGAATCTCAAAGACCGTGGGAGAGTGCGATGGCTCAGGCGTCCTGAATAAGAGGTACCAAAGTACCCGCGTAAGAAATGCTCAAAAAAGGGCCTTTGCGGGCGGGCAGTACTTAAATACTAGTCCGGTAACCTCGCTGTACCATTGCTGGACACTGCCTCAGAAGCGATTCTACCCATGCAAGATGCGTCCAATTCATCGCCGAGGGAGACCCAATGGAAGCAGGGTATAACGCATGGTTGGGACAGGCGGTGGTTTTGCAGGTCGCGCTTGGGGATATCAAGGTTCCGCTGCGCGGACGGCTCCTGAAAGAAGGCGGGGAGACGGTGCGCATGCGGGTAGGCGATGGATGGGACATCGACATTTATAAGGCGATGATCCTGACGGTGGAAAAAGACGGAATGGCACTGATTCCAGCATGAGGGGAGAACAGAAAATGGATAATCAGATACCGAAGTACGTCACCCAGTCGCGCGCGGCATACCTTTTGGGACTTTCCGTTGCGGAGATTGGCCGCATTTCCCAGGAGACTGGAATTGGCCATGTGGAACGCGCCGGCCACATCGAAGAGCGCTTTTTCACTTACGAAGAATTGCAGCGGATTTGCGTGCTGGCCACGCAGGAAAATGTGGTCACCCACTAGACGAGATTGAATTTCCTCAGGCCCCCCCTCAGGATGTACCCCCACCCCGGCTCGTTGCCCCCAGCGAGCCGGGGTTTTCTTTATCTGGGATGAGAATTCGCCAGCATTGAAACGATTCATAAACCCTTTGACAGAACGGAGTATCGCAGGGAAACTAGGCGGCGATTCTTCCGGGGTGCGGCGTTCTAATGATAAAAACTCTGCTCTGCGCATTTGCTCTCGCAGCTTTGCTGGCAGGGCTCGCTTTGAAAACCCCCAACGTCCCAGCCGGGCCCGCGGATCAGCAGACTCTGGACGTGGTGATTTCCGGTGGCCGGGTAATGGATCCGGAATCGGGCCTCGATGCGATGCGCAACGTCGGTATTCGCAGCGGCAAGATTGTTGAAATTTCCGAGAAACCGCTTCAGGGAAAACAGAACATCGATGCGCACGGCCTGGTGGTCGCTCCCGGTTTTATTGATTTGCATGAGCACGGCCAGGAGCCGCGTAACTATGAATTTCAGGCTCACGATGGCGTGACTACCTCACTGGAGTTGGAAGTCGGAACCGATGATGTTTCCGGCTGGTATGCGCGGCGCACTGGAAAAACTTTGATCAACTTCGGTGTGAGCGTCGGGCACATCCCTATCCGCATGCGGGTCATGAACGATCCCGGGAAATGGCTGCCCACGGGTGCAGCGGCTCACAAGGCTGCTACGCCGGAGCAACTGCGCGCGATGCAGCAGGCAATGGAAGCCGGATTGAAGGCAGGCGCTCTTGGCGTAGGAATGGGAATCAACTACACAGAGGCCGCGACGCATCAGGAAATTATTGAGATGTTCCGGATCGCGGCGAGCTATCAGGCTCCAGTGCACGTCCATGTGCGATTCGGCGGGACAGGAGAACCGTCCACCGGTCTGGCGGCAGTGGAGGAAGTGATTGCCGCGGCCGCGGCGACTGGGGCTCCGCTGCATGTAGTGCACATTACCAGCATCGGATTGAAGGAGACGCCACAACTTATACAACTGGTGGAGGGCGCGCAGCACCGGGGACTCGACGTCACCACGGAATGTTATCCCTATGTCGCGGCGAGCACGGGCCTGGAATCCGCGCTGTTCGATCCGGGGTGGCAAGAACGCATGGGAATTACTTACAAAGACATCCAGTGGGCGAAAACCGGTGAGCGGCTGACGGCCGAGACATTTGAAAAATACCGGGCCGAGGGCGGAGCAGTAGTGATTTACGCGATTCCGGAAAGCGCGGCGCGTGCCGCAGTCAGCAATCCGATCGTCATGATTGCCAGCGACGGCATGATGATTACCGGCGCCAGAGTGCATCCACGCGGCCAAGGGACGTTCTCCAGAGTGCTTGGACACTATGTACGCGAGGAAAAAGCGCTGGACCTGATGACGGCGCTGCGCAAGATGACATTAATGCCCGCGCTGCGATTGGAGAAACGCGCGCCGGCGTTCAAGGATAAAGGGCGCATTCGCGTTGGCGCCGATGCGGATATTACCGTTTTCAATCCCGATACGATCATTGACAAGGCCACCTTCGACGAGCCGTTGCAATATTCTTCCGGCATCTCCTTCGTGCTGGTGAACGGCGTTCCGGTGCTCATGGACGGAAAGCTGGTCGAGAATGTATTGCCGGGGCGTGCCGCGCGTGCGCCCATCACGCAATAGTCAGGGAAGTTCGAGTCGCGAATTGCTTCAACAGGGGAAACGAACACATTGTCGCTAACAGCGCTCGATTGGGCCGCCATCGCGGGCTACCTGCTGATCACATTAATTCTGGGGTTGTATTTCCGTCGGAAGTCGGCGCAAAGCACTGCGGATTATTTTGTCTCGGGGCGCCAGGTGAGCTGGTGGCTTGCCGGAACCTCGATGGTGGCGACGACGTTTGCCGCCGACACGCCCCTGGCGGTGACCGGGCTGGTTTACACCCAGGGTGTGGCGGGGAACTGGCTGTGGTGGAGCTTTCTGCCGTCGGGAATGATGACAGTTTTTCTTTTTGCGCGCTTATGGCGGCGGTCGGGACTGATCACCGACGTGCAGTTTGCGGAGTTGCGTTATCACGGAAAGCCAGCGGCGTTCCTGCGCGGGTTCCGCGCCGTGTATCTGGGCTTGCTGATGAACTGCCTGATCCTCGGGTGGGTAACCAAGGCCATGGTGAATATCATCAGCACTTCGCTCGGGATCAGCGACGCGAAGGCCCTGGCGATCTGCGTGTTTTT
>DATHOY010000195.1:0-9978 GCA_035484435.1 Vulcanimicrobiaceae bacterium
GCCGCGGTGGGCTCTTACCCCACCTTTTCACCCTTACCTGCGCGCGAACCATGAAGACATCCCGAAGGTTTTCCTCCGGGCTATCACCGGGTGTCGCACCGCCGGCGGTATATTCTCTGTGGCACTGTCCGTGAACCGTCAGAACGCCCGCCTCGGAAGGCGGCCGCTACAACGGCTCCCCTGGCGTTACCAGGCGCGTTGCCCAAACCGCTTGCGCGGTTTCGGTGTCCGGACTTTCCTCCCGCCCAGCCCGCTTGCGCGAACCAGGCCAGCGATCATCCAGCTCACCCGCCAATCGAATTATAACAAATATGCCAGACGAAAATTCTCTCGTTTTTTTGTGGGGATGCTCTATTCCAAGGAGCGAAACATCACCAGGGCGTCGACAAATCCCAACGTGGGATGCTCGAAGGCAAGCGGCACCCGACCCACAATTTCAAATCCCAGGTCGCCCCATAGTTTTACCGCGCGCTCGTTGGTACTAACGACGAAATTGAACTGCATCGCGCGAAAGCCTCTTTCCTTTGCTCGCTCCAGCGAATGCAGGCACATCTGGCGGGCGATTCCGCGGCCCTGCGCGGCGGGGGCGGTGACGTAGCCGCAATTGGCCACGTGCGCCGCCGCCCTGCTGGTTCGGCTTCAGGAAATAGGTGCCCAGCACAGCGCCGTTCTCTTTCCACACGAAGGTTTCTTTGTCGGCGGCAAATCAGTATTCGAGCGCCTGTTGCTTGCTCATGTCGCGGGGAAGGGTGTAGGTCTCACCTTCGCGAATCATGGGTTCCAGAATCTCCCAGATTGCATCGCGATCACTTTCCGTGGCAGGTTGGATGGCCAAGCAAGCGTCCTTACTTCGTGCCGACGAGTTTTTCAAATTCAGATTCGGTGAGGATAGTGACGCCGAGTTCCTTGGCCTTATCGTACTTCGACCCGGGGTCGGCGCCGACGATGACATAGTCGGTTTTCTTGCTGACGGAGCCGCTGAGCTTGCCGCCATGCTGCTGCACAATTTCGCCCGCCTCTTCGCGGCTGCGGCGCTCAAGTGCCCCGGTGAAGACGAAAGACTTGCCAGCGAATTTCTGGCTCTTGATTTCGCGTTTCTCGGCGGTCGGACGGACTCCCGCGGAGTGAAGCTTCTTAATCAGCTTGCGGTTGGCGGGCTCGCTAAAAAATTCCACGATGCTTTCGCTCACCTTGGGGCCAACCTCGGTGACCTTCTCCAGATCCTCCGGTTTGGCTTCTTCCAACTCCTCCAGCGAGCCGAAATTCTCAGCCAACAATTGTCCGGTACGTTCGCCGACAAAGCGCATTCCGAGCGCATAAACTAATCGGGAAAGCGGCTGCTTCTTGCTAGCGGCGATTTCGTCGAGCAAATTCTGAGTGGACTTTTCCGCCATGCGCTCCAGATCGGCCACCTGATCGAGTTTCAGCGAATACAAATCGGCAACATCTTTAACTAGCCCCTTGTCCACCAATTGGTCCACGATTTTGTCGCCCAATCCGTCGATGTCCATGGCATGGCGCCCGGCAAAATGGAGCAGCGACTCCTTGCGTTTCGCGGGGCAGGCGGCGTTAACGCAGCGATAGGCGACCTCGCCTTCCGCCTTATGAATCGCACTGCCGCACTCCGGGCACTTCGCGGGCATTTTGAATGCGCGGCGATTCTTCCCTTCCTTCACCACTTTCAAAACGTGCGGGATCACTTCGCCGGCGCGCTCAATCAAAACGGTGTCGCCGATGTGCAGGCCGAGGCGGTCGATCTCGTCCATGTTGTGCAACGTCGAGCGGCTGACAGTGACACCGCCAACCTGCACCGGCTCCAGCACGGCAACCGGCGTGAGCGTTCCCGTGCGGCCCACCTGCACAATAATGTCGTTCACCACCGTGGTTTCCTGCCGGGCCGGATATTTGAAAGCGATGGCCCAGCGCGGCGCCTTCGCCGTGAAGCCTAGTTCGTTCTGCAACGCCGTTGAATTGACCTTAATCACCACCCCATCAATTTCGTACGCAAGTTTTTCGCGTCTGGCATCCCACGACTCGCAATATTTGATGACTGCTTCGATGCCGTCGCAGCATTTCCAGTCGTCACTGGCGCGAAAATGCAGCTTCTTCAGCGCCTCCAGCGAATCCGAGTGCTTCGCAAACGGCGCTTTGCCGTCCACGTAAAGGTAGTACGCAAAAAAATCCAGCTTGCGCTGCCTGGTAATCGCCGGGTCCAGAACGCGCAACGATCCGGCCGCCGAATTCCGCGCATTCACGAAAATCTTCCCGCCCGCCTCTTCCTGCTGACGGTTCAGCGCCTCAAAGGCCTTGCGGGTCATCAAAATCTCGCCGCGCACCTCGAAGCTCTTCGGCAGCTTCAGCTTTTTCACGGCACCATCATCCATACGCAAGGGAATCGAGCGGACTGTCTTTACATTAGGCGTAACGTCCTCGCCCGTGGTGCCGTCTCCGCGGGTCACACCGCGCACCAGCACGCCGTCTTCGTACTGCAACGAAATGCTCAGCCCGTCGAATTTGTGTTCAGCGATGTACTCGATATCTTCCCTGCCGCTGCCCTCGCGCACACGGCGATCCCAATCCCTCAAAGCGTCATAAGAAAAAGCATTGTCCAGGCTGAGCATCGCGCGCGCGTGACGCACGGTGGTAAAGCCTTCACGCGGCGAGCCGCCAACGCGCACCGTCGGTGAATCGGGCGTAGCCAGTTCCGGATGCGCCGCTTCGATCTCTTTCAGGCGGTTCATCAGGCGGTCGAAGCCGGCATCTGAAATTTCCGGCGCGTCTTCTACGTAATATAGATACTCGTGTCGCCGAATCTTTTCGCGCAGCTCTTCCGCCTCTTTTCGCAGCGCCGGGATCGATGTTTTCGCCATTTCCGCCTTTGCCATGGAACCTCGCAACGTTGAGGCCGAACGCTTCGTATTATATAAGCAGGTGGCAGCAGGGCTGAAGCGCGCCGTGAAACTCAATCGGGAGAACCACAAAATGATAACTGGAGATGCGTTTAGAGCAATCGGCGCAGCCGGGTTGGCTTGCGGCGTGATGGATATTACTGCTGCCCTCGTGGTCTACGGCTCGATGGGATTAAAACCCCTGCGATTGTTGCAGGGTATCGCCGCTGGAGTCCTCGGACCCAAAGCCTTCCAGGGAGGGAACGGCATTGCGCTTCTCGGCTTGGCTTTGCATTTCGTCATTGCGTTTGGGGCGGCGAGCGTTTATTTCATGGCCAGCCGCGGCATGCGAGTTCTGGTGGAGCAGGCCGTCTTGTTTGGCCCGTTGTACGGCATCGCGGTGTACTTCTTCATGAACCGCATTGTGGTACCGCTTTCGGGAGCAACGAAATTTCCCTTCTCCCTCAAAATGATGATAATCGGGGTGGTGATCCATATCTTCTGCGTCGGCTTGCCGATCGCCCTGTGCATACGCCGGTTTGGAAATTAGGGCTCCGGGCAAAGATTGGCGGCTCGTGTGCACCGTCTTTCCAGTTAGAATGATTTGACTAGGTTTACTTCGGCCAGGCTGAAGACCGGCTACGTCACGGTGCCGGAACCATGAATATGCAATTTCAAAACGCGCTGCTGATTCACAACCCAAACGCGGGCAGCGGCGGGAACGCGCGCAGACGCCTGATTGACGAAGCGCGGCAGTTTCTGTCTGAAAACGGCATCCAGGCGGAGCTCGCGGAAACCACCGGGCCGGGCCACGCCACCGAAATCGCGCAGAAAGCGACCCGCGATGGGCGCGAACTGGTAATCGCGTGCGGCGGCGACGGCACGCTCAATGAAGTTGTAAACGGCCTTGCGACTGCGCAGAACGGCCATCGCGTCCCGCTGGCGCTCTTGCCCGGCGGCACGGCTAACATTCTGGCGAAAGAGTTGAATCTTCCCTGGGATATTCCCGGCGCGACAAAGCATCTCCTGAATGCCGATGTGCGGGAAATTGCGCTGGGCCTGGCAAAACCGTTGGAACAACCGGAGAAGGCTCGGTACTTTCTGAGCGTTTCAGGCTGTGGTCCGGACGGGATGATCGTGTATTCCGTTGATCTTGGGCTGAAAGCGCGCGTCGGCATTCTTGCCTACTGGTGGCAGGGCGCGCGCGAGGTGCTCCGCTACACCTTCCCGCGATTTCGCGTGCGCACCGGCGACCGCCAGATGGAGGCGACGCTTGTCGTGGTCGGCCGGACGAAAAATTATGGCGGCCCATTCAAGATTACCGACCAGGCGGACCTCTTTGAAGATCAATTCGAAGTGATGGCGCTGACCACGCAGAGCGGCCTGAAATATCTCAGCTACCTGCCGACTCTGTGGATGGGCAATCTGCGCAAGGAAGAAGATGTGCATTTCTGGAAGGCGGACACGCTGCTGTGCGAGCCGCTCGATGCAAATCCGGTCTACGCGCAGGTGGATGGCGAATCATTGGCGCGGCTGCCGGTGGAGTTTTCCATTGTGCCCCGGGCGCTGAAATTATTGGTGCCTCGCGGTAAGGTCAGCAGCACGATTGTTTCACCCATGAATTCCTGACCGTGGATCCCGTCACACACGCGCTAACATCCTTTGCTTTGGCCAGGGGATTTTTCCCTCGGCGGCCGTGGTGGTTTGTGCTGGGAGTAGTCCTTGCGGGAACGATCGCGGATGTGGATTTGGTGTCAGCGCTGGCTGGACCAGCCGCATATCTTTCCTCGAGGCACACCTTCACGCATTCGATTGAAGGCGCCCTCGTGGTTATTTTAGTCGCGGTTGGAATTGCGCTCCTGGTTCGACCCAAGAACGGCCCGCCTCAGAAGGCAGGCCCTACATCGAAAATCGGAATCCCGACGTTGTTGATCGCCGCGACGCTGGCGGCGGCGATGCATGTGCTGATGGACGTGTGTACGTCGGCGGGAGTGGCTTTGCTGTGGCCGTGGCGCGAGACGCGGTTTGCGTGGGATTGGCTGTCGCGGGTGGACCCGTGGATACTGGCGCTGCTGCTCGCGGGAATTCTGCTGCCGGAGCTGTTTGGCCTGATCGGCTCGGAAATCGGGACGAAAGACAAGTCGCCTCGCGGACGAAACGGCGCGCTCGTAGCGTTGGCGTTGGTGCTTTTCTACGTAGGCGCGCGCGCAACGCTGCATGGGAATGCCGTCGCACAACTCGACGCACACACTTACCGGGGCGAATTGTCGCAGCGCCTGGCGGCGTTTGCCGGTCCGGTTTCGCTGGTGAACTGGCACGGCGTTGTAGAAACAGCTAATCAGATTTGCGTGATGAACGTTCCAGCGACGGAGGGTGTGCGATTCGATCCGGAAAGCGGATTGTGCACGCACAAGCCGGAAGATTCCTCCCTCCTGGAAGCCGCTCAGCAAACCGCCCAGGTGAAGAAATTCCTCCAAGCGTCACGCTTCCCCAAGGCAAGCGTGGGAGCCACGGACGACGGAACAGAAATTGTCCTGCGTGATGCGCGAGACTCCGCGGAAGACGAAAAACGCTTCGCGATTGCGGTGAGAGTATTGCTGAATCGAACAGGACATGTGACCGGCCAGGAAATTCTCTGGGCCAACGAAGGCCGCCTGCGGTAACCCGCACCGCGGAGATTCCCTCCGAAAATTGTGTAGGGCCTGCCTTCTGAGGCGGGCCGCCTCGCCAATCGTCGCTCAGGCTGATTGCTCAGGTTTATGCCGGAGGATGACGCGAGAAATCAAATAGCTGAGCAGGACGAACACAACGATCACCACGGTCGCCTCGAGCTTGTGGCCCTTCAAGTACGGTAGCGCATCATTGCCATACCGCACCGCGAGATAGCCAATGCCAAAATAACGTATCAGCCGCGCCAAAGTAATGGCGGACGTGTAGCTCCACAGCGGCACCTCAAAGACGCCCGCGGCAAACACAAAAATTTTAAATGGCGTCGGCGGCGGCAGCAGTGCGGCCACCAGCATGCCCACGAATCCATTCTCCTCAACCCAGTGGCGAATAGCCGCGCCACGTTGCCCAGCCTTCTTGTGGAAGAACGCTTCCCCTCCCTTGCGCGCAATGAAATACAAAAGCACGCAACCAAGGACGGAACCGGTTGCGGCCATAAACGCATAGAGCGGCATGCGTGCTGGGTGCTCGATCGAGAGTTCGATCAGCAGCAAGTCATTGATGACCGGGAATGTCAGCACGGAAGAATCGAGAAAGGAAATGAGAAAAAGCCCCGGCGCGCCAAGAGCTCCCGCAAAGCCGACAATTTTTTGTTTCCAGGTGTTGAGCTGGAAGGGCAAGAAAGCCTCCGAAAAGTGGAAATCAGTTTAGCAGAGCCGCGCCGCCAGTCAGAGCAGGGTATGGATGGCTTCGGTGATCACATCGTAGACGCGGTGGAGCTGATCGGGCGAAATGATGTACGGTGGCAACACGTAGACGACATTGCCCAGCGGCCGCAACAACACGCTGCGTTCCAGGAAGAAATTGTAAAGTTTGGGGCGCAGGCCCGAGAGGTAGCCCGGGTCGTCCACGCAAAGTTCGAGCGCTCCCACGCCGCCCAACTGCCGCGTATCGCCCACCTGGTGGAACTCGCGGAGTTGCGCAAGCCGCTCCGCATGAATTTTCGCAATGCCACGAATCAGGTCGAACACCGGCTCGTCATCGAAAATCTGCAAGTTCGCGTTGGCCGCCGCACATGCCAGTGCGTTCCCGGTATACGAATGCCCGTGATAGAAGGAGTGCAGCCGGTTCTCGCTGCGAAACGCTGATTCCACGCGGTCCGTGCAAAGCGTAACGCCCATCGTCAGGAATCCGCCGGTGATTCCCTTGGAGACGCACATAATGTCCGGCGAAATGTTGGCCAGGTCGCAGGCAAACATTTTTCCCGTGCGCCCGAACCCGGTGAGGACTTCGTCGGTGATCAAAAAAACGTCGTGCTTCGTGCACAGCGCGCGAATCTTCTGCAGGAACTCCACCGGATGAACGATCATGCCGCCCGCGCCCTGCAGCAGCGGTTCAACAATAATCGCCGCGATTTTATCCGCACGGTCGGCCAGAAGCTGCTCCAGCTTTTGGACGCATTCGATGTGGCACGATTCGCGCTTCAGGCCGACCGGACAGCGGTAGCAATACGCTGAATGCACCCGGTGCACCGGGTATCGCATGGACTGGAACGGCTGTGTAAACGGTGATTCATCGCTGACCGACATCGCCCCGGCAGTATCGCCATGATAGCCGTGCTCAAGCGCAACGATTTCTCGTTTTTCAGGCCGCGAGAGATTCTGAAAATGCTGCACGGCAAGCTTCAATCCCACTTCCACCGCCGTCGACCCATCATCGGAAAAAAACAGGTAGGTGAGCTCGCTTGGAACCCATTTGCGCAGTCGCGCGACAAGCTCCTCGGCGGCATCATGTGTGAACCCCGCAAGGATTACTTGTTCGAGTTTTCTTCCTTGTTCAGCGATGGCGGCCGCGATGCGCGGATTCGCGTGCCCGTGCAGATTCACCCACCAAGAAGAGATGGCGTCAATGATCTGCCGCCCGTCGGATGTATACAGGATCGCGCCTTCCGCTTTCGTGACATGCAGCGGCGGAGGATCCAGGACAGAGTTTGAGAACGGGTGCCAGATTTGCAGTGGCGAGCTCATTGCGCGAACGCTGAGCGGTCGAAGTGGTTCAGGAAAACCTGCATGAGAGCGGTACGGTGCAGGTTCGGGAGCTTGGGAATTTCGCCGATAACGCGGACGTGGCCGAATTTTTCAATGGTTTCGCGGTTCTCGCGATTCTGATCGCCGATCAGCACCACGCCATGCACAGGCAACTCGGCGGCATGCAGTGCGGCAAGCGTAAGCAGCGTGTGATTGATCGTCCCCAACCCGCTGCGCGCGGCGAGAATCACTGGAAGCTTGAACTTCACCATCATGTCCAGCATGAACTGTTTCGGGTTGATTGGAACCAGAACACCACCCGCGCCCTCCACAACCAGCCAATCGTTCATCAGGCTCGCGGGCGGCGTAATACGATTCAAATCGATCTCCACGCCGGCCCAGCGCGCCGCAAGATCCGGCGAAACCGGCGGAACGAATTTGTACACTTCATCCAGCGTGCGGTCGGTGCCAATACCCGCCAGGCGCATCACGGTTACGCGGTCGGAGCCTTCGAGCGTTCCGGTCTGAATCGGCTTCCAGTAAATCGCATCCAGCGCCGCGCACAACAAAGCCGCAAGCGTCGTCTTTCCCACGCCTGTGTCCGTGCCCGTAATGAAAAAATGCCGTCTCATGCGTGCCTCGCCTGCACAAGTGAAGCTTGGCGCGAACGCCATGCAACAAGCGAATGCACGACTCGCGAAAGTTCTTCCTCCGAGATCCGCGTGGTCAGCGAGAGACGCAAACGCGAGCCGCCTTCAGAAACGGTCGGCGGCCGAATGCCGCGAACGGCAAAACCCTCACGCTGCAGATGCTCCGCCGCATCGAGTGTGGCTTCGTTGTGTCCCAGAACAACCGGAACTATCTGGCTGGCCGTTCCAGCGGTATCGAATCCCTCCGATTGCAACGCCGCACGAAACGAAGCGGCCCGGCCGAGAAGCAAAGCACGATCCTCGTTCATTCCTTCCGCAAGTCGCAGAGCCGCTCTGATCTGCGCGGCGAAATAAGGCGGCAGGGCGGTCGAGAAAATAAACGTGCGCGCGTGATTCACAAGATGTTCTTTCAACACCGCCGGACCGCAAACAAATGCTCCGGCCGACGCCAACGCTTTCCCACAAGTGTGAATGACGGCGAGCACTTTGGAAGCAATCCCGGCGGACGCGGCCAATCCCTGGCCCGCGGGCCCATGAACGCCCGTCGCGTGCGCTTCGTCGAAAATCAGCGCTGCGTTATATTTTTCGGCAAGCACGGCAAGTTCGGCCAACGGGGCAATGTCTCCATCCATGCTGAAAACCGTTTCGCTCACAATTACTCTTCGCCAGGGAGCGCCAGCTTCCTGCCGAAGCGCGTCTTCCAGCGCATTCAGGTCCAGATGAGGATAGATGACTTTGCGCGCGCCGGACAAGCGCATGCCGTCAATCAGACTGGCATGATTGCGCTCGTCGGAAAAAACAACGTCGTCCTTGCCCACAAGCGAAGAAAGCAGGCCCACGTTCGCCGAATAGCCCGTCGTGAAAAAGAGCGCGGATTCCGTTCCGGCAAACTTCGCAAAATCGTCTTCCAGATCTCGCCACTCTTCCGTGTGTCCGGAGAGCAAGCGCGATCCAGTGCCGCCGACTTTTTCCGAGAGGCGCACGGCTTCGACCGCTTCGGCTCGCAATCCAGAATGTTTCGTAAGACCCAGATAGTCGTTCGAGCAAAAATTCACGCCCTGAATTTCAGCCAGGCTCCGGCGCTGGCTGCGGGCTTCGAGTCCTCGCAACCCCTGGTTCAACCGATCTTTCCACGAGGATAGGGCGTCAGACGGCATGCGGCTCAAGTGGCTTCATGCCCAGGCTTTGAAGCAGCATCTCGTCTTCATCGGCTCCGGGATTGGGCGTAGTCAAAAGTTTTTCACCTACAAAAATCGAATTGGCTCCCGCAAGAAAACATAGCGTGACCGCTTCCTGCGAAAGTTGCTTGCGGCCGGCGGCGAGGCGCACGCGCGACGCGGGCATCAGGATACGCGCCGTAGCGATGGCGCGAACCATTTCAAGAGGGTCGAGCACCGGCACATTCGCCAGCGGCGTACCTTCCACGCGCACAAGCATATTGATCGGCACACTCTCCGGATGCGGCTGCAGTGTCGCTAACTGGTAAAGCAGACCCACTCGGTCGATGTCTTTTTCACCCATACCGAGAATCCCGCCGCAGCAGACGGTGATCCCCGCTTTGCGGACCGCCGCCAGGGTACGCAAGCGCTCATCATAGACCCGCGTCGTAATAATCGACCCATAGAATTCCGGCGAAGTATCCAGATTGTGGTTGTAAGCGGTCAGTCCGGCGTCTTTCAGGCGCACAGCCTGGCTTTCCGTGAGCATGCCAAGTGTGCAGCAGACTTCCATTCCAAGTGAAGAAAC
>DATHOY010000196.1:0-4057 GCA_035484435.1 Vulcanimicrobiaceae bacterium
CTGAATCTGGTGAACAATGCGCTGAAGTACTCCAAAGACCGGAAGTTCATCGGAGTGAGTCTGTACCGGTCGAACAGGTCCGTAAACCTGGAAGTTCGGGACACCGGGATCGGAATCCCTGCCAACGAACAGGAAAAAATCTTCGAAAAGTTTTACCGCTGCGGAGATCCGCTGGTACACAACGTGAAGGGATCGGGGTTGGGGCTGTCCCTCGTGCGGCACATCGCGCGGGCGCATGGCGGGGATGTCCTGGTGGAGAGCGCTCCCGAGAAGGGCAGCAAATTTACAATCGCGTTGCCATTCGCGCCCACTTCAGAGGCGGGAAGCGCGACGGTATAAGGGTTGTGGGAAGGCCATTGTTCGGGTCGTGCATAGGGGAGACTGTATGTGTCCAGTGAAGATTCTGGTAGTCGAGGACGAGCCGAACATGGTTGCCGGCCTGCGCGATAACTTCGAGTTCGAGGGGTTTCAGGTGATAACGGCGCTTGATGGCGTCGAGGGACTCGAGCGGGCGCTGAAGGATTCTCCGGACTTGGTTGTGCTCGATGTGATGATGCCGCGCATGAGCGGATTGGATGTATGCAAGCAGCTGAAGGCCAAACGCCCCTCGATTCCGATCATCATGCTTACGGCGCGCGGCCAGGAGGTAGACAAGGTTGTGGGGCTGGAACTGGGCGCCGATGATTATGTGACAAAACCTTTTTCGATCCGGGAATTGCTCGCTCGCGTGAAGGCCGTTTTACGCCGGGCGCAGACACTTCCGAAAGAGCAGGACCGGTATAGCTTCGGAGACGTGGACGTAAATTTGCGCAGCTACCAGGTGACGCGGGGCGGCAACTCAGTAGAGTTTTCGAACAAGGAATTTGAGCTTCTGAAACATTTTTTGTGTCACTCCGGGGAGACGCTGAGCCGCGAGCGGCTGCTCGATGAGGTCTGGGGATATGAGAACTTCCCGACAACCCGGACGGTGGATGCTCACATCGTGCGGCTTCGGCAGAAACTTGAGCCGGTTCCGGAGCAGCCGCGATTTTTTCTGACCGTGCACGGAGTGGGCTACAAATTCGTGGGATGAAATGAACATGATGACGCTTAGCGCAGAAACACAGAACGCAACGCGAAAGCAGCCGGGGAAAGGGCCAGCACCAGAGGCGCTGCGCGCCAGGAAGAATGAACTGGCACGCAAGCAGGCGCCAGCTACCCCTGCCGTGGATGCAACGGAAAGCGCGCGGTTGCTGCGAGATGAGATTGATGGCGTGCGCCGCGAACATGCAAAACTGCAACAAGCCGTTTACGAGGCGGCGCAGATACAGCGACGCCTTTGCGCACCACGCGAATTGACTTTTGGCGATTTCGAGATTGCCGGCGAAATTTTCCCGGTGCGCCACCTGTCGGGAGATTTTTTCAAGGTGCTGAAACTCGATTCCGCCCTGGGAATAATTGTGGGCGACATCGCGGGCAAAGGATTCTCGGCGGGGATCTGGCAAGCCCATTTAATGGACCTGGTGCAGCGTTGTGCACGAACCTGCGCGCTTCCGGCTGATGCCGTGGCCGCGGTTAATCGTGACCTCTGCCGGGATCAGAACGAGCCGCCGATCGCGGGGCTGTTTTTTGCGCGACTTGATCCAGAAAGCAGCGCACTTGAATATTGCAACGCCGGCTTGCCGCCCCCGCTGCTGCTGAGGCGTGACAGGTCGGTGGAAAAACTTGAAAAAGGCGGGCCGATGCTGGGTGCGCTGAAAGAGTCGAAATACGAGGCGGGGACGGTCTGCCTGAATCCCGGTGACCTGTTGCTTGCGTATTCCGACGGGCTGACGGAGTGCCGGAATTCCGTGGACGAAGAGTTTGAGGTGGAAAGATTGACGGCCGCGGCAAAAGCAATTGGCGGGGCGACGGCGAACCAGGTTCTTTTCTCGACCCTGGGAGCAGTTCTTGATTTCGCGGATACCTGCTCGCCGGAAGATGATTTGACACTGCTGGTTGTGCGGCGCCGTGAGACTGTTGCCCCGCAGCAACCTGGCGCAGGCAAGCAAAAGGGCGCGAGACCCCGCCGCCGTCCGAGTTCCGATCCTCGACCGAGGCAAGCAGCGAAGAAAGAGGAAACGAGTTCCGATAGCTGACCAAAAATAAAGACGAGCTCGGCGAGTTTTATCGAACGAGCCCGGGGTTACGGGTGTGTCCGATTCAAGGGAAAGGACCGGTGATGGCAACAAAATCTGCTTTGATGATCATGGAAGATGCGCCGTTCGTCGGAACGATGAACGCGACTCAGCCAATCTGTCCCGAGGTTCTGAATACAATTTATACAGCGCACTATCGCTATGTCTTAGGGATTTGCCGGCGCTTTTTTCAACAGCCGGAAGATGCCGAGGATGCGGCGGCAGAGGTCTTTCTGAAGCTTTACAGAGTTTTGCACCAAAAGGATGGGAGCCTGCCGTTTCGCCCGTGGCTCTCACAAGTGGCGTGGCGGCACTGCATTGACAAGCTGCGGCGAAAAAAGCTTGAAAGGAGTTTTTCTCTGGAAGGCGCCGACTTTGAGTGCATCCCCGACCGTTCGATTCCTTCGCCACTCTCGCAACTTCTGCGCAAGGATAAACACCGGCAGTTCAGAGAGCAGTTGACTCGACTACCGAAAAGATACAGAGCTCCGCTGATGCTGCTCTATTATGAAAGAATGAGCTACCCCGAGATCGCTCGCGAGCTGAACACGCGCCTGCCTACACTGCGAACGGTGATATTTCGAGCCAAGAGCTATCTGCGCCGCAATTTGCAAGCGGAACAGTGCGGGCAGAATTAGCCTGACGGCGCCCTGGGTGGATTTTCGGCGATTTCCATACTGTGGCGGGGTGTTGTAGGATATTTGACGAGTTGGGGGAGAAGACCTATGGGCACAACTTTTACGTTAAACGGAAAATCCACGACCGTTGATGTTGATCCGCAAATGCCGCTCCTCTGGGTGCTACGCGACACGCTGAACATGACAGGCACGAAGTTCGGCTGCGGCATGGCGCTTTGCGGCGCTTGCACGGTGCATATCAATGGCGAGGCGACGCGCTCTTGCATCACGCCGGTTTCGAGCGTTGCCGGGAAGAAGGTTATGACGATTGAGGGGCTTTCGGCGGATGCGTCGCATCCGGTGCAGAAGGCCTGGATCGAAGAAGACGTGCCGCAGTGCGGATACTGCCAGTCCGGGCAGATCATGTCCGCGGTGGCGCTGCTGGCGAAGAAGCCCAATCCAACCGACGCGGACATTGACGATGCCATGAGCGGGAACATCTGCCGCTGCGGCACGTACCAGCGCATCCGCAAGGCCATCCACCACGCCGCTTCCCTGCAAACCGGAAAATAGCGCGTTCACCGCACCAGCCCTGTTTCAGGAAATTCTTCGCGAGTCGTCCCGGGGTGTCTAATGGCAAAGAGTTCTGCATTCTCTCGCCGCGAATTCTTGAGGACGGGTGCGGCTGGTGGGGCTGCGCTCATAGTCGGATTCCGGTTGTCTGCGCGCGCTTTCGCGGAACAGGCCGCGGAGCAGGAAAAGAAAACTCCCAATCCTTTTGACGCGTGGGTGCGCATCACATCCGACAATCGCGTGACGCTGATTCTTGGAAAATCGGAAATGGGCCAGGGGATCATGACGGCGCTGCCGATGATCCTGGCGGAAGAGCTTTGCATGGATTGGAAGAACGTGAAAGTGGAGCAGGCGCCGACGAATCCGAAGATCTATGAACTGGGTACGGGAGGCAGCGGAAGCGTTGCGGGATCCTGGTTCCCATTGCGACGCGCGGGCGCGGCGGCGCGCGAAATGCTGATTGCGGCGGCGGCGCAGAAGTGGGAAGTCGGGGCGGATACCTGCAAAGCGGTGGACGGGCAGGTGGTGCACGGCAATCCGAAACGGTATTTGTCTTACGGGGAATTGGTCGAAGCAGCGGCGAAACTGCCGATTCCGAATTTCAATACGGTGCCGCTGAAGAACTCCGACGATTTCACTTTGGTCGGCCACGACATGCGACGGTATGAAGCTCGGGCTAAGGCCAGCGGAGCTGCGGTGTTTGGAATCGAT
>DATHOY010000197.1:0-26993 GCA_035484435.1 Vulcanimicrobiaceae bacterium
AAATAAAGCCACCACAGGATTGACGAAAGCGTAAGTAGCCACACGCGACGCCGTGCTGTGTTTGAGGATGTAAATGTAAGCGGAAAATCCCAGCGCCGAGCCAAATGAAAATAGATAAAGGACGGCAAGCCACGAGCGCAGTGTGACCTGGCTAGGATGAAACTGGTGCAGCTCACCGGTGGCCGCAGCCACGATCCACAAACCAACGCCGCCTGCCAGCGATTGCATGGCCACACCCAGCAGCGGCGAATGCGGCACAGGGTGGTGGCGCGAATAGATGGAGCCAGCAGCCCAGGCGAGGGAGCCGAGGATAAGGACTACGGCACCCAGTGGATTGACGCGCTCCGAGCCGCCAAGCTGCGAAGGCCCCACAAGCAGCGCGATACCGGCGAAGCCCAGCACGAAGCCGATGAGAACACGCGGAGCGGGCCTGACGCCGCAAGGACGCAGCCAGTCCAGAATAACCATCCACAGAGACACGGTGGCTACAAGCAACGAAGCAATGCCCGAGGGAACTCGCGTCTCCGCCCACGACAGCGCGCCGTTGCCGCAGAGAAGCAGAAGCAGGCCAGTGATGATGGTAGTGCGCCACTGCGCCGCCGTGGGCTTTTCTTTGCTCTGATAGCGGAACAATGGGTAGAAAATCAGCCCGATGGCGATGTGCCGGATCCCGGCAAGCACAAACGGTGGAATTGTTTCGACGCCGATGCGAATAAAAAAATAAGTCGAGCCCCAGAGAACATAGACCGCCGCGAACGCGATCAAAACCATACTCCGCGGAGCGGAAGAGGTTCGTGAAATTACGGCAGGAACTGCCGGCGACGAGGAGGAGGGAGCGCTCATTTTCTGAAATATTCGATGTAAAGATACCGTGAAACGGTAGCGAGGGTAGCGACCATATTGGAACAAGGTATGGCAAAGGGCGAAGAAGAAGTGAAGATTTGGAACAGATCGTAACGCGGTACTAGTCCTAAGTGTTTCGTTTTAGGACACTTCGAGCGTTTTCCACAGATTGACACTCACACCCTTAGGTGGCATTTTAACAGCCCAACTTCTTCTTGGGGTTCGTGTCCGGCACGTCAAGTAATAGAACTAAGGCAGTGGGCCTTTGTAGAGTCATCTCTCTGAGGGGTGAGATGAGTGCCAGCAATCACGCGCTAGCTTGGGAAAATCTTCCAGTACAAACTGACGTTAAGGCGCAAGCTGCAGTTGCGCCTGCCCCGTCGCTTTCCTCGATGCCGGCCACCATGCCGGTGCCTGCGCTGCGGGTAATGCCGCTGTTGCGGGCGCCGCAGCCGCGCCGTTTCGTGCGGGTGCCAACGCACGCCGTAGGAGTCCACCTGGAACAGCGGGAGTGCCCCCGGGCGTCCCTGAGGCTTCCACTGAAGCTAAGGAGCGTCAATGGGCTACTCGAGGACTATCCGGTCACTCTGGTCACCAGGGATATCAGCTCCTCGGGCGTGTTTTTCCTCTGCCCCAAGGCGCTGGCGATTGATACCGAAATCGAGCTGGATATCGTATTAGTCAGCCGTCCTCTGGGGTATGGGAATGTCGTAGTCTCCTCCAAAGCGCATGTAAGACGCGTGGAGCCGGCGAATATGCCTGGGTGGTTCGGGATCGCCGTAAGTTTCGATGACTTTGCGTTTGACCGGGACGACAATATTCCGGGACGCTTCTCCGCCGTAGAATAGCAATATCGCCATTTAAATCAGATCCCTGCTCCTAAACATCCGGCTCGGGGTGTTTCTGCTACTCTGAAGGCGATGACTCCCCGGCCCGTTCTTCATGGCGTGCTGTTTGATTGGGACGGCACGCTGCTCGATTCCTACCACGCAGATTCCCAGGCCTTTCTCGCCATGTTTCGCGCGATGGGTGTCGATTGGGGGCTGCCGGAACTGGAGCGGCACTATTCGCCGGACTGGTATGCGGTTTACCGCGCTGCCAAAATTCCTGAGAAGCGGTGGAGCGAAGCCGACCGGGTGTGGCGCGAATTTTATGCCAAGCATCCTTCGAAGCTGATGGCGGCAACACGAAGGGTGTTGGCGCAATTGAATAAGCGGCACAAACTGGGGCTGGTCAGCAGCGGAGATCGCGACCGGGTAAGCCGGCAGCTGCGCGAATTCCGATTGACGCGCGTATTTCGGACACGTGTTTTGGGGGGAGATACGGAGCAGAAGAAGCCGCATCCCGCTCCCTTGTTGAAAGCCTTGAAAGAGATGAAAGCGGACCCAGGAGATTGCGTCTACGTTGGCGATACGCCCGAAGATGTGGAGATGGCCCGAGCCGCGGGAGTGCGGGCAATCGCAGTGCTGGGGCCATTTCCCACGGAAAAAAGATTGCGCGCCGTAAAGCCGGAAATTTTGTTGGAAGGGTTGGAGAAGCTGCCGCAGGTCTTGCGCGAATTGTACAGCGACCTGTAGCTCACCCCTTCAGGGGTGAGGCTTTCCCCAGCGCCGGCAAAATTGTGAAGTAGCAACGAAAACCCTCAGGCCTGAAGGCCTGAGCTACAGGCGAGCATTACGGCTTGGCGGGAGGCGGCGAGGTCGCTACAGGCTGCGATACCTCGACTGCAGGGAACAGCTTAAACTCCGACCACTTGATCGTGACACGCACCGGAACCTCGTGCCCCTGCAGTTTGTAAACGTCTTCCGACCGGGAATAATTGGGGAACCAGTATTTGCCGTCCACGTTTTCGCGATACGTCTCGAACATATTAAACGGCAGGCTGCCGGAGCGCATGGGGCCAAGGTCGGTGATCCACTTGCCGTACGTCTTCACAACTTCCAGATATTTCTGATCCACCCAGATGATGCCGTCGAACAGCGGGTGCTTGCGGTCGAGCGTTTTGGGATGGATTTCAAATATGTAGCAGTCGATCTCGTCGACTTTTTCGCTGCTAAGGAACTTCACGTTGTATTTGGCCAGTTGGTCGGTGGTTAGCGGGAAGGCAGGAACATTGCCGATCGCATGCGCATCGTCGGGCTCAAACTGGACGTATTGCAACGAGGATTCCGGCGCGGCGAGAGCTTTTTCGTAGAGTTGCCCGCTGCTGGAGCGCACCCCCTGGTAGGTGGCGTTATATTCGCCGGCAGGTTTTCCATCAGGACCGAATTCCTGGATACGGATCGTGCGGCGATAGGAATATAGCGGCCGCTCCGCCTGATACAAATCCTCTTTTTTGGTGAACGCGCTGATGATTTGCGCGGGTGGCAGATCAGGCGGCGCTTCCGGCTGGGGAGTGCCGATGACGCGATCGATTTTATGCTCAGGCGGAGGCGCTTGCGGGCCGGCGGGCCTTTCCTGCGCGGCGGCGCCGGAGATCGCCAGCAGCAATCCCGCGAAAGCAACCAGGAAGCAACGCGGCCTGGTCAGCACTCTCACAAGATTCGGCAGGGTTCGCAGCATAGGGATTTAGATGCGTTCAGCAGGAAATTGCGCCGCCTGACGCCTGAAATCCAGTGTAACGCAACGGCGGCAGGGGCGTGCGGCGATTTGGGAGAACGGGCCGCGGCTCTGCTAAACTCGGAATATTGTGAGTGAAGGGATCGTCGCGCGTCGCTACGTGGTCACGGGCCGAGTGCAGGGAGTGGGCTACCGCAATTATGTGGAGCACACCGCGGGGAAAATCCGCGTCGATGGATATGTGCGAAACCGCCGCGACGGCAGCGTGGAAGTTTTCGCCATGGGCCCGCCCGAGGAGTTGCAGAAACTGCGCAAAGCGCTGGAGCGCGGGCCGATCATGGCGCAGGTGGGCCGCGTCAGCGAGGAACCCAGCAACGTTGAGGCCAAATACATCGGGAATTTCACCGTCGAATTCACGGAATAACATTTCACGGAAGAACCAGGAGCCGAGCGAATGGAAGATCTGAAGAAGCTGATCCGCGAAATTCCGGATTATCCGAAACCGGGAATCCTCTTTTACGACATCACCACGCTGTTGAAGGACAAGAAGGGCTTTAACGTGATGATCGACCGCCTCTGCGGACACTACAACGGCCACCAGATCGACCTGGTAGCAGGCATCGAAGCGCGCGGATTTATTTTTGCTCCCGCGCTGGCCTACCGCCTGAACGCGGGATTCGTGCCGGTGCGCAAGCCGAACAAGCTGCCTTCGAAGACAGCGAAAATCTCCTACGCCCTTGAGTACGGCTCCGACTCAATGGAAATCCACGAGGACGCGGTGCAGAAGGGGCAACGCGTGCTCCTCTGCGACGACCTGCTGGCCACGGGAGGGACCGCAGCCGCAGCGGTGCAGTTGATCCGCTCGCTCGGCGGCGTGGTCGAAGGCGCAGCATTCGCGGTGGAACTGGATTTTCTGAACGGGCGGAAAAAGCTGCCTGGCATTGATGTATTTTCCCTGATGAAATATGACGAGTGAGTCTCGTTGCATGGTGTCTCGCTGCAGAATAGCGAGCAGGTGTGATGAGGCCTTGTGGCAGTAAGACCGCAATTGTAGGCCTGCGATTTGCGATTGCATCGCCAAGAAACGTCTGTCTTCCAGGAACCGCCAACTGCTTCAGTAAATGGATCCCCCGGATTGGGTGGAGCTGAGGACGCCCGCGTTGGCGGAGACGGTGTAGCTCACGCCACCAGTGCCTTTCCAGGTGGAGAGGCTAAACGTGCCGGTGGAGTTGATGCGGTACACCGCAATGTTCAGATAAGTGAGCGGGGTTCCAGCTTGGCAGACCTGCGGCCCACCGGGAGCCTGCAGAAAATAAACTGTGCTGGAGCCGACGACGGTGGCATTCCCGTGGGCATCGATAAGCAACGCCGTTTGTTCGTCGATGGAGATGCCGCGCGGCGCATTAGACCAATTGTTGGTGAAGATGCGGCAGAGGAAAGCCAGGTCGCGCCCCATGCGATCGCGCGTAACAAAATGCGGATCGCCGATCAGCCCTTGGACGGTGGAGACGTTGACGAAGTCGCGGTCGAGCGTAATGTAGCGGTTGAATGGATCCGCAAGCGCCTGGCTGGAGGTGACGCCCTGGCTGGCCAGCGCGGAGTAAATGAACTCCGTCAAGACGTTCATGCCTGCGCTGGTGCCACCGACGGGAACGCCCCGCGCGATCAGCGCGTTCAACCCGCTTTCCACCGGCGTGCCCTTCCAGAAATTGATGTAGTCGGCTTGATTGCCGCCGGCGATGAACAAGGCTTCCGCGTTCGCTATGGTGCTGGCCACGAAGGGATCGCTCGCCGCCGCGCGATTGGGAATGATCAGCGTGGCGACAGAATTTTCACCGGGACACAGTTGCTGGATGTAAGGATTGTAGGCATCGGTGCCGGTGGCGCGAATCACCAGAAAATCACCGCCGCCACTGCGCTGGCACATCCATTGGAAAGCCGCGTCGACGTCCGTGCCGCCGCCCATAAGTACTGTGCCCGCTGTAGTTGACGCGGTGATGTCGTTTGGGCTACCCACGCGAAAGTAGGAATAACTCTTCGCGCCAAGCGTGGAACCCGCGGCAAACAGCGCGACAAGCAGGCTGGCCAGCAAGACGAACAATTTGCTTTTCATAATGCGACTCCTCCAAGGAAAACTTTGAGCCAAAGGTTTGTGGGGGCGGGGCAGGGCGCCATGATATCTCTCAACCCTCGGGGCCGCAATATGCTTCAGCGATGTGCAGCGGATTGTCGTGCTGAGCGCTGATCCCCGCGCCGCGGCCTCATCCCACTCGCTGATATCTGATTACTGATTACGCTTGCCGTGGCGCTGACGGAGGGCTTCGAAAAGGACTACGCCGGTGGCTACGCTGACGTTTAGGGATTTTACTGGGCCTGTGGTGGGCAGCGACACGAGGAAGTCGCAACGCTTGCGGGTTAGTTCGTGAAGGCCGTTGCCTTCGCCGCCCATGACGATGCCGGTGGGCGTTGTGTAATCAATGTCGGTGTAACTTTTTTCTGCGGTTTCATCCAGGCCTACCAGCCAGTAGCCTGCTTCCTTCAGCTCCTCCATCGCGCGAACAAGATTCACGACCTTCGCTACGGGCAGGTGCGCCAACGCGCCGGCTGAGGCGCGCGCCACCGTGTCCGTGAGGCCCGCGGCGCGGCGTTCGGGGATGACGATGCCGTGGGCGCCGGCGGCCAGCGCGGTGCGGATGATGGCGCCGAGGTTGTGGGGGTCTTCGACACCGTCTAGGAGAACGATCAGGCCGATCTGGCCTTTGGATTTGTTGGCCTGGTCGAGAAGGCTTTCGAGCGTGGCTGGGGGACGCGCGGCGGCGATCGCAACTACGCCCTGGTGATCGCGCGAACTGGCGAGGCGATCAAGCTGGCTGCGGTCTTCAAAGCGCACGGGAATATTTTGCGCGCGGGCGAGCTGGACGATCTCCTCGACGCGAGTGTCCTGGCGGCCCTTGGCGATGAGGATTCGGTCGAAGGCGCTGCCGGCCTCGAGGGCCTCGCGAATGGCGTGAATGCCGGTGAGACGATCCATGGGGAACAAGTTTACCCTCCTTCACTGTAAAAGGCGCGGCTACGCCGGGCAAGCAGTTCACTGTGCAAAGTTAAAAGTTTCGGACGAAAGAAAGAAAGAAAGAAAGAAAGAAAGAAAAAAGATTTGACACAGAGGAAACCGAGTTTGGACCCAGAGGTCACTGAGAGTTCGGGGCGAACGCTTGATTGGGTGGCTAGACGGAATACTCAAAAGCGAGAGCTTTGCTCTCGCACTCAAAATTAGTCGAGGGCCGCGCAGAATTCGAGGATGCGAGTGCGGACGGATTTTACCGGGACGGCAAACGGCAGGCCGGCGGCTTCGTCGACGAGGAGGATTACGCGGTCGAGTTCACCTTCGCCGATGCGGCCGGTGAGCGAGAGCCGAATGGGATGGAAGAGATCGCGGCTGCGGACACCGCAGGTTTCCTTCAAGTAGGTGGCGACTTCCTTGAAGCGCTCGGAGGTGAACGGGGCGGGCTCGAGAACGAGCAGGGCGAGGTGGCGGATGACGTCGCGGGCGGCGTAACGCGAGACGGCGGCCTGGGCCTCGGGGGATTGCAGGATCGCGGCGGCGTCGTAATGGAACACGAGAAGCAGAAGATTGGCGAGGGCAGCGCGGTCCTTGGCGTAGTGGCCAAGAAGTTTTGCGGCGCGGTCGGCCCAGGCGAGATGCTCGGCGGTGGGCGTGGTGGTTAGCCAGTGGTTTTCGTGGAGAAGAGTGAGAATATCCGTTGCTGAATAGGGATTTGGATGCGGGGGATGTTCGGCGAGGTAGTCATTGAGGGGCATGCGGAAAGTTTAGCGCATTAGGAGCGGCCCGCCTCGGAAGGCGGGCCCTACAAGTAAGAACGGGCCGAGCAAGCTCGGCCCCTACAAAGAGAGGGTGGCGACCACATGCGCGGCGATGGCTTCGCCGCGGCCCACGGCATCTACGCCTTCGTTGGTTTTGGCTTTCAGGTGGATTTTTTCGGTGGGGACGTGAAGCGCTTTGGCCAGGGCTTCACGCATTTTGGGAAAATGCGGGCCGAGTTTGGGACGCTCGAGAATGACCACGGCGTCGACGTGTTCGATGGCGAGACGTTTTTCGTCAAGAAGTTTGCGCGCGTACTCTAAAAATTGCAGGCTGTTCGCGCCCTTCCACTTCGGATCGGTGTCCGGGAAATGCGTCCCGATGTCGCCCAAGCCCGCTGCGCCCAGCAGCGCGTCGCAAAGCGCGTGCGCAACTACGTCACCATCAGAATGTCCGACGGGGCCTTTGTCGAACGGCACTTCGATGCCGCCGATGATGAGCTTGCGCCCTTCGGCCAGGCGATGCAGGTCGTAGCCGATGCCGCAGCGCACGCTCATGCTTTTTTCTGCTCGAGTTGCAAATAGAAGCGGGCGAGTTCCATGTCGGCGGGCTTGGTAATTTTGATGTTGCGCTCGGAGCCTTGGATCACGTGGACGTCATAGCCGAGGCGCTCGACAAGGCCCGCTTCGTCGGAGGCGCTGACGCCGTCCGCTTCGGCGCGGGCAAAAGCTTCTTTCAGCAGGCGCGTTTCGAAAACTTGCGGCGTCTGCGCGAGCACTATGCGTTCGCGGGGAACGGTGCTGATGATCAGCGCTACGTCTTCGGGCAGGCTGGCGCGCTTTACTTCTTTGACGGTGTCCATCGCAGGAATGCCCACGATTGCGGCTTTGCAGCGCCGAGCCTCTTCGATCACGCGGGTGATCTGTTCGACAGCGATAAACGGCCGAACGGCGTCATGCACAAGGACAAGCTCCGTATCGTTCGAAACGAGTTTCAGCGCCGCGGCCACCGACTCCTGCCGGGAATCTCCGCCCTTAATCACGCGCAACGGCTGCTTGAATTTCTCCTCGCGGAGGCGCGCTTCCAGCTTTTCGATGCCGTCCGGCCGGGTGGCGACGATAATTTGCGTGACCAGCGGGCAGGAGGCAATGCGCCGCACGCTCAGAACCGCGATGGGCACTCCATCCAGCTCAAGAAACTGCTTCGGCGTCTCCGCGCCCATGCGCGTGCCGAGACCTGCGGCGGGAAGAATGGCTGTTATTTGCCCCATATCGTGAAAGCAGACCGGCTGAAGCGACACCTTGCGGGCCCAAGCGCGGGATGCAGAAGGGAGAGTGTACCGCAAAGCAGGGGCAGATGAAAAATGGCAGACAGCCCGAAAAGGGCGGTTTCAGTGAGGAAAGGAAACCTTGCTATGATACGGAAACTTTCGAGGAGAGCTTGCATGGAATTGGAATTTTGCCGAGCGGAGAGAGCATGAGCATCGATCAGGACATTGAGAAGATTTTGCTGCAGGAGCAGCGGCTGCAGTTCAAACACTTTGACGCCGAGGCGGCCTGGGCAATTGGATCAGCTCTGAAGGCAGCGGCGGAAAAGCGAAAGGTTTCCGTGGCTATCGACATTCAAATGCATGGCATGCCGCTTTTCTGCTACGCGATGCCAGGGATTACGCCCGACAACTGGGATTGGATCCGGCGTAAGCGGAACGTCGTGATGCGCTATCAGCGGAGTTCCTATGCGATCGGGTTGAAATATGAGAGAGCGAAAACGACTCTGCACGCGGCTACCGGGCTGGAGCTGAAAGATTTCGCCCCGCATGGCGGGTGCTTCCCGATCTTGCTTGCAGGCACAGGATGCGTCGGCACAATTGCGGTCTCGGGGCTGCCGCAGCGTGAAGATCATGCGCTGGTGGTAGAGGTGCTGCAAGCGTATTTGAAATTGGAGAAAGAGGATTTGGGTCTGGATGCGGGGGCGTAAAAATTAGAGTTTGGAGTCGCGGCTAATCCGGAAAAGCGGCAGCTTCGCTGTCGCACTCAAAAGGCGCCTACACGGTTTCGGAGTCGGGGTAGGGATTGCCGCCGGGCTGGTCGAGCGCGGCGCCTGGTTCGTTTCGCGGCGGGCGCATTGCGTGGCCATTGCCGCCGATGGACGTTTCGCTGCGGGCGCCGGCCCCTGCCGACGCCGTAGCCGACGCCGCGCGAACAGAGCCGGAGTCGTGGCGTTCGTCCAGGCGGCCAAAAATCATTTTGCCGGCGGGCGTCTGATGAACCGAAGTCACAAGGATGTCCACAGTGCGGTTGATCAAGCGGCGCGCACCATCCACCACCACCATCGTGCCGTCGTCCAGGTAAGCAACTCCCTGGGTAGGCTCCTTCCCTTCCCGCAGGATCAGGACGCGCATGGATTCGCCGGGCAGCACGGCGGGCTTCAGCGCGTTGGCCAACTCATTGATATTCAGCACGGAAATATTCTGCACCCGCGCCACCTTGTTCAGGTTGTAATCGTTGGTAACAATCTTGGCGCCGGTGCGCCGCGCGAGTTCGACCAGCTTCTGGTCCACGCCAGAATTGCCGGAAAAATCATCATCGAGCACGCGAATTTCGAGGCCGGGCATTTTCTGCATGCGCTGCAACACTTCGAGGCCACGGCGGCCGCGCTGACGCTTCAGCGAGTCGGAAGAATCGGCGACCATCTGCAGTTCGTGAAGCACAAAGCGCGGCAAGCTCAGCGTTCCATCCAGAAAATGGGTTTCACAAATGTCGGCGATGCGGCCGTCAATCAGCACGCTGGTGTCTACAAGTTTCATCACCGAAACAGGAGCCGCCGGCGCGGCAACATTCGTTTGCTCCGGAAACGGCGGCGGCCTCATCTCCCGTCCGCGGCGCGTGCCGATCACCAGGCCGAGGTAGCCCAGCGAGAGGAGCGAAGCAAATTCGATGAAGGACTTGGCGGATTCGGGTTCCGAGGTGCGGGAAACAACGAGGGTAATCAGGAGGGAAACTAGCAGACCGAGCACCACGCCGATCGACCCTCCCACAAGCCCGCTGATCTCCGCGTGGCGAAGTCGCAACTCCGCCAGCAAAATCACCATCGCTATAAGAAAGCCGAACCCGACGGCGGGAACGCCGTGGAGATTGAAGGGACGCAGCGCGAAGCAAAGACCGACGGAACTCCCGAACAGGGCAAGGCGAATGGCCCAGAAATCCCACTCCTGCCCCAGCACACCGCCCACGTTTGACTTGGAAACACCTGTAGACAAGGAACTTTCAGAAAGTGGAAGGCCTGCTCGGGTTGACCCTGGATCGTTCATAAGACCTCACGGTACGGCATACGCCGAACCGCTCCGTGGAGCATGGGGCCAAGAAGGCAACCAGGGGACGGGCCCTTCCTGCCGGAGCAGGTTACGTGATGCACTGTATACTCTTGAATTAGCGTTACGTCAAGTCCGACCAAATGCGCGTCAACTCTGAAGTTTTAAGGAAGGTAGAAGCGCGGCACGCGCTGGCTGACCCCGCTAATTAAGTCGGAGGTCACCGTGCCAATGCTGCGCGCAACAACGTTGGCTGGAAACACGCTGTCGCCGTAAGTGCCGTAGAGCGTGGCGACGTCGCCGACTGCCGCGTCGGGAACGTCGGTGACGTCAAGCATCACAACGTCCATCGAGACGATGCCAATGATAGGCGCCGCGTGACCTCGGATGTAGAGAACGCCGCGATTGCCAAGCGAGCGGTGCACTCCATCGGCATAGCCAGCGGAAAGAACCGCGATGCGGGAAGGCCTCTGCGCGATCCACGTGGCGTCGTAGCCGACCGCTTCGCCGGCGGCAATGCAGCGGACGCTCATCAAGCGCGCGCGAAGGCTCATCACCGGACGCAAAGGCAATTTCTTTTCGAATTCCGCGCGGCGCTCCGGCGGATCAAACCCAGGGTGATAGCCGTAGAGAATCGCGCCGGGACGCACCATGTCGGCCCAGGATTCCGGCCGCGCGGCGATGGCGGCGCTGTTGGCGATGTGGAGAATTCCGGTATCGGCGCCAAGAGCCCGAAGGCGCTCGACGGTGGAGTAGAAGCGATCTAATTGCTGTCTGGTCTGATGGCCAAGTTCGGTGTCGGTTAAGACTTCGGAAGACGCCAGATGCGTGAACGTGCCGGCGAGATTCACGTGCTTGCACTTGGCAAGTTGCCGCGCGAAGCAGTCGGCGTCTTTCGGCATGATGCCCAGGCGGTTCATGCCGGTATCAATCTTAAGCTGGACGGCAACATTTTTCTTACGCAGTTTTGCGGCCGCCGCTTCGAACGTGAGCAACTGTTCGCAGCGGTGAATCGCCGGCGTCAGTTTGTGGTGGAGAAGATTTTTTTCCTCGCCGGGCCAGAATCCGCCGAGAACAAGAATCGGAGTGCGCACCCCGGCCTTGCGGATTTCCATGCCTTCGCCGGCGGACGCGACGCCGAGCCAGTCCGAACCGGCCTTTTCGAGAGCCTTGGCTACCGGCGCTCCACCGTGTCCGTAAGCGTTTCCTTTGACGATGCAAAGCACCTTGCGAGGCGTCTTGCGCTTTTCCTCCCGCGGGTTCACGTACTCGCGAATGGCGCGAAAATTTCCAATGAGCGCGGAAAGCGAAACTTCCGCCCAGACGGGCCGTCCGATGAATTCCGGCGAATTCTGATTTTTAGTTCTGCGGGACATGAAAATTCCTGAATAACTAGTGTACGGCATTCAATCCCAATGGCGAAAAGCCAGGATGAGGCGCCGCTAGCGAGAACGACAACACCCGGGAAGGAGCAATCGCGTTGCCAACCGCGGAGGGCAATTGCTTCCAGCCGACTGACCAACTCCTTATAGAACAGTGGGATACGACGGGTTAGGAACAGGGGAGTTTGGGTCGAATCGGGGGGACTGTGGTCGCGCTGACTCACTGTGTCAAGTGAGAAACCGATCCGCTTTCGAGACACTCAATCCGCGCGCACTATTGGCAACCGTTGGTGTTCTCGTGCTTGTCCGGCGAGATGGATCGCTTGTTGTCCGGGGCGCCAACCACGCCGGAGATCACTGCCGCTTCTTGTTCGCTTTTAGCAGGATGATGTCGGCAGTGCGGGTGCCACGCGTGAGCACCAGGGTTTTACCGTCTCCCGACCACGCGAAGTTGTAGATGAGGCCGGAAGCAAAGTGCGTGTACTGCTTTGGCGGACCACCGCTAAGCGGTTGACGCCACATGTCGGAGATTCCTCCGCGGGTCACCGGGAAGTCGAATCCATGTCCGTCGGGCGACCACTGGTAGCCACCGGCACCGATCATTCTCTCAAAGGAATACTTCAATGGCCCACCTTCAATCGCCACCACGTTTACGCGGACGCGAGCCTGCAGGTGGGCAGGATCCTGGTAATTGTAAAGAACCTGCTTCCCGTCCGGGGAGAGCCAGGTGAACCCCATGGGAAGGTTCGGCAGTTGGAGTGGACGCGGAGTTCCCCCATCAACGGGAATGATGGAGCTTACAACTTCGTTGCGGTCCTGATACGTGACCCATTGCCCGTCCGGGGAACACAGGGGAATCGCAACGGATTTTTCGTGGGTCAATTGCACGGGGTTCTTGCCATCCGCATCCATCCGCCAGAGGTTGGCCTGCTCGTTCTCCACCTTGCGGTAAACGATGTGCTTGCCATCGCCGCAACCCGAAGCGAAGCCAACATGCTGGTCACTGGCAGCCAATTGAGTAGGATTGCCGCCCTCCACGGAAATGGAATAGAGATCGCGATTGTCCGTCTGGTAAAAGAGGCGGTCTTTTCCGAGCGAAGTCACGTAGGCGATCGGAGGCCCCCCAGAGGTAAGTTGCTTCGCGCGCGCAGAATCGCCCGCCGGCAGCGCCCATAAATCGGAAGTTCGGTTGTTTTCAATCGTGGTCAGCGAGGAACCATCCCGGGAAAGATCCAGCCAGGCAAGGCTGTAGTTCGTCAGGTCGTTGGAGAGACGATGTGCTTCTCCCGCGGGAAAGGAAACGCTCCACAGCTGGCCGCGACTTACGGGGCCTCGTTCGCGAATCGGAATCAGCAGAGCAGAACCGTCGGGAACCCACTCGGGCAATCCCAATTCGTCCAGCGTGGAATAGAGCGAGTGCGCGGAGCCATCCTCAGGCGACACGGCATACAGGGTTTGCCGGTTGGCCGCCTCATAAACCGTGTAGACGATGGTCTTGCCATCCGGAGACCACGCGGGACGCAACATCGCGAAAGGGTTCACGCTACCCGGCTTGCTCAGCAGCAGATGCTCGCCGGTGCCATCGGTGTTCGCCAGCAGGAGGTTGACGCTTCCCTGGGTCGGTACGCCGCGCAGGAACGCGAAGCGCTTGCCGTCCGGCGAAAAACTGATCCCGGTATCAATGTCCCGGATGACTTCAGTGGGGGATCCGCCAAGCACGGGCATTTTGTAGAGCGAACTGAAGAGATTGTTTTCCTTGGTGGAGGCGGTGAAGTAAATGTACACGCCGTCTGGGGAAAACGTAAGGCCGTAGATCACGATGACATCAGCGGGAAGCACCTGGACATCGCTCCCCGTGGCGACCTGGCGAACCATCAGGCTTTGTTTCTCCCCGTCCGTCAAAACATAAACGACATACTGGCCATCCGGAGAGATGGCGACACCGGAGGCTTTGCCGCTTTGCGTGAGCTTCGTGATTTCCAGATCCTGAAGATTCAGGGAGGGCTTGCGATTGCCAAGCTTGTAGAAACCGAACGCCGCAATTGCCAGAACCAGTACGCCAAACGATAGCCCGATCAGGAGACTCTTGCCGCGGCCGGCTGCTGCGGCCGGAACTACATTCCCGGAGCTTGCCGCCGCAGGAACACCACCAGACCCCGTGGCCGGAGCACCGGAGCCCGAGGAAGAAGAAGGCGCGCGATCCGCGAATTCCGCGACTGGAATACGCGACGAACTGGTGTCCCGCTGGAGCCGCTTGAGGTCGGCTCGAATGTCAGATGCGTGCTGGTAGCGCAGGGCGCGATCTTTTTCGAGTGCTTTACTGATGATTCGTTCCAGGTCGGGCGGGAGATCGGGATTCAGGCGGACGGGCGAAATCGGCACGCGATTCAGAATTGCGTCGAAGATGATCGCCGTGCTCTCGCCGCGAAAGGGGAGTTGGCCGGTCGCCATCTCATAGAGCACGGCGCCGAAGGAAAAAAGATCGGTGCGAGAGTCGAGATCCTTCGCGCGGGCCTGTTCCGGGGACATGTAAGCGACGGTGCCGATGGTGCTACCCGGACTGGTCAGCTGCGCGGTGTCCACGCCCTGGGTTGCCAGGGATTCCAGGGTGGTGGCGGCCGATTTTTCCGAGCCGACTTTCGCCAGGCCGAAGTCGAGAATTTTTGCGTGGCCGCGGTCGGTAACGAAAAGATTTGCGGGTTTGATGTCGCGGTGAACGATGCCTTTGGAATGCGCGGCGTCGAGGGCGTCAGCGATGTCCACGGCAATGGTTAGGAGCGTATCCAACTCCAACGGGCGGCCGTTGATGATGTGCTTAAGGGTTTTTCCTTCCAGGCATTCCATAGCGATAAAAGCCTGGCCGTCTTCTTCGCCGATGTCGTAGATGGTGCAGATATTCGGGTGATTCAGGGCGGACGCCGCTTGCGCTTCACGCCGGAAGCGAATCAAGGCTTGCGTGTCCCGAGCCACGTTGTCGGGAAGAAATTTCAGGGCGACAGCTCGGTGCAGCCGGGTGTCTTCTGCCCTGTACACCACGCCCATGCCGCCACCGCCGAGCTTTTCGACGATTCGATAATGAGATACGGTTTGACCGATGAGGGAGGACGAATCTGACATTCTCGCGCATTGTAAAGAGGCCGGCAGAGTAAGTCAACGAAACGAATGAATGAACGTATCGCGCGGCTGCACTAGATCAGCTGGCTGGAGACCCACCAGGTGTTGCCACAAGGATCCTTCACGCCGCCGCGGGTGTCGGGGTCGCCCGGTTTCTGCACGGGTTCCTGAACAGAAACGCCGCCGGCAGCCAGGGCTTTCTTGTAAGTCGCTTGCGCATCCGGAACGTAAACATGCAGCCAGGCAGGGAACGCGGGATAAGCCCCGCCGGCATCGGCGATCATCACCACCGTGTCATCAATGCGAACTTCCGCGTGCATGATTGTTCCGTCGGGCATCCCAAAACGCCGCAGTTCCGCTGCATCAAATGTCGCCTTCAAAAAGTCGATAACGCGTTGCGCATTCTCCGCAACGATGTAAACGGAAACGGAATTATAGCCTTCGGGTTTCCAGGGTGCACTCATTGAGAATCTCCATAAATGGATGGATGCCTGAATAGCATACCCTATCGGAATTCATGGCAGGCTGAAGCGCGCCGCTACTGTTCGCCGCCAGAGAATTGCGAGAAGGCGTCCGGCGCCGCTTCTTCGAATCGCGTCAGGCGGCTGCGGAAAACGAATTTCACCTTATCGGTGGGGCCGTTGCGCTGTTTGGCAATCACGATGTCGGCCATGTCGCGCTCTTCCGGCGTCAGATCCATCTTTCCCCAATTGGGCCGATAGATGAACATCACCACGTCGGCGTCCTGTTCAATGGCGCCCGATTCGCGCAGATCGGAAAGCTGCGGCCCGCGTTCTTCGCGTTCGGGAGCGCGGGTCAGCTGGCTGAGGACGAGGACGGGAATCTGCAATTCCTTGGCGAGGCCTTTGAGGCCGCGGGAGATGCTGGCGACTTCTTCCTGGCGGGAGCCGAAGCGTCCGCGGGCGGTGATGAGCTGGAGATAGTCAACGATCAGCAGCGAGAGGCCCTTGTCGCGCTTCAAGCGGCGCGCCTTGGCGCCAATTTCCAAAACGCTGCTGGAACCCGAATCGTCCACCCAGAGCGGCGCGGAAGAAATGGTGCCGAGAGCTTCGGTCATCCGGCGCCAGTCTTCGCGGCTGAGATGCCCGGAGCGGAACTTGTGCGCGTCCACCTGGCCGACGGAGGCAACAAGGCGCTGCAGCAGAGACTCCTTGGACATTTCTAAACTAAAGAGCGCACAGGGGAGCCCGCCGCGCAGCGCGATATTCTCCGCCAGGTTCAGCGCCAGCGCGGTTTTCCCTTGCGATGGGCGCGCCGCAAGGATGATGAGTTCCGAAGGCTGCAGGCCGGAAAGAAGTTTGTCCAGTTCCGCGTACCCGGTGGAAACACCGGTGACGCTCTTCCCTTCGCGAAAGATTTTTTCCAGCCGTTCGAAATTGTCGCGAACGATGTCCTTCACCGAAATCAGTCCGGCTTTGATGCGGTCTTCGGCGATGGCGAAAATGCTGGACTCGGCGTTATCAAGGATGGCGTCCGCGCCATCTTCACCCTCAAACGCGCGCTGCTGGATATTGTGCGTGGCGTGGATCAGGTTCCGCAGCATCGCCTTTTCCTTCACGATGCGCGCGTAGTGCTCGATGTTGGAGACGCGCGGCATGCCGTCGACAAGGGACGCGAGATAGGGCGCGCCGCCGGACGCGTCAAGCTCGCTTCGGCGGTGCAGTTCCTCAGTGAGCGTGACGAGGTCGATGGCCTGCTGCGCCTCGCCAAGCGCGATCATGCGCGTAAAGATGTTGCGGTGCTGCGGAATGAAAAAATCGTCGGGCTTCAGCGACTCCACCGCCGCGTTCAGGGCGTGGTTATCCAGCAGGATGGCGCCAAGGATGGAACGCTCCGCGTCGAGGTTATTCGGAAGTGCGCGTTCGAGTGCGGATTCGGCGGGCATAGGGACAGACAAACCTTTCGTTATATGTTCGCTTTTCCTTCGCTATAGGTAACACGGCTTCAACGGGAAGGCAAGTGAAGATTTTTCGCTCCGGCGAATCACCCCTACACCGAAGTCGTGAGTTGCAGTGTGCGGTGAACGCGAGCGCGCGTCAATGGGAGTGCCTGTGAATCGTGAGGATAATGTCGGAAAACTTATTTTTTCACGAAGCGCCTACATCCGCGTTGTCGACGTTCGCTAATACTGCAAGTCTTTTGTCCGGTTGGAATACAACAACTGATGTCTCTCGCTTGCCTCGGCCCAAGAGACTGGCGGATAAAATTTTTTGAGAAGAACGTCGTCAATTGCGGCCCGGACCTGGCGGGCGCAGACCTCGAAGGGGACTTTGCCAACACCCGTGCCCATGCCGGGGAAGGCCACCGACTCCACGTAGGCCGAAACCTGTTCTCCCGCGTGTTGGCCTTCGGGGAAAATGCCATTCCCAATGAGCAGCAAGGTGGCTCTCGTAGCCAAGTAAGGAGTCACAGTTTCCCGACCGAGTATCATCGGGACCCGCATCGTTGGAGCGGCAATCAAAAAAGGAAGGCGCAAATAATCGGTCTCGACGATTTCAGCAGTGCCGACGAGAAGTTCGCCTCGATGACGGTCAGCAATCAAGCGTTGCAGGCGCTTCTGGACGGTCCAACCGAATCGGTCGGAGTAGAGTGCGTCAATTCCGCCATCCATGAACCCAAAGCTGTTGGCAGGACTAACCACTGCATCGCAGGCCAGGTCGAGAATGGACCCGTGATGAATCGTGACGAAATCCAAATCACCGCAGAAACTAGTCCAGGCTTCGAGCAGACCTGTCTCGACTGAAGTGAGGATAATCTTCATCGTGGAACCTTATCTTAACATTACACGAGCGAGAGGCTGGGGTGCGTAAAAGCGGAGGCTTCGCCGCCTCCGCACTCAAAAAAAGAGGGCACGATCGCTCGCGCCCTTGAAGAGCGCTGGCATAAAAGCCAGCGCTACATGGTTTGCGGATGATTAGGCTTCTTTTTCGACGTGGACTTTGATTTCCGCGGTGACGTCGCTGAAGACTCTAAGGGTGACCGGGAATTCGCCAATGGTCTTGATGGGTTCAGCCAGCTGCACCTGGCGCTTGTGCACAGAGAGTTGTGAATCGGCAAGCGCGCGGCTAGAAGTGCAGGTACAAACCCGCCGAAATTCGCAGGTTGTTCTGGTGTTGATTTCCCCCGTTGTCAAAGCGGGTGTAAAAATAATCCGCCTGAATCGCCCGGATGGAAAACATTCGGGACAATTTGAAGTCCACGCCGCCCCCCGCGGCAAACGCAAAAGCATTCGCGGTGCCGGAAAGGCCGGTGGTAGGCGAAGGAGTGAGCAATCCGCTAGCATGCGATCCGCCGAACAGCGCCTGAGCAAATGGTACGACGCGATGGGTTTCGCGAAAGCTGACGCGCGGACCGGCCATGTAGGAGACAAGCGTCAAGCTGGCCGCGGTGCCGTTAATATTGGAAGCGTGCTGCACAGCTCCCTGCGCCACCACGGAGAGGTGGTCGGTAAAGAACCAACCGGCCCACGCGTCGCCGCCCTGCATCGAAAAGCACCCGCACTGTCCGGGCGGCGCGTTGGTGTGCACGAAATTGTAGTCCACGCCAACCTCGAAACGGCCACCCTCCTGCGCGCTGAGTTGAGTTGGAAAAAGACAAAAGAGGAAACTGAAAACCAGAGCAAGCGAGCATGTCGTGGCGATCTGCATCGAAGTCAATTCCCATCCTGTGAGTGAAGTCCTTGTGGATTTCCGGTCCGAGGTGATCGCTGTTGTGGGGTTGGCGGCTGGCGTTTTCATCGCACCACCACCGCAACCGTCGTGGAGTTCACCGTTGTGCCGCTTGTACCTGCAATGGTGACCATGAACGCTCCGGGCGGAGTGCTGGGCGGCCGCAGGAACCCGCCGGCGCAGCCCATGAGCGTGGAGCCAAGCAGCGTGACCAGCATGAATATGGCGGCGAGCCGCAGCGACTTGCGCAGATGTTTGCGGCGGATGAACAGGAGCAACCCGGCAACAAAGGCAACCGCGGGGACAGGCGCGCCAGATTCGGCGCCAGGCCTGGAGGAGTTGGCTGCAAGCGGCGCCAGTTGGATGGTCAGAATCGTTGTAGCGCCAACAGCGCCCGGCGTGACCGTGGGTGGAACAAATGTGCCGGTAGCTCCCGGGGGCAGGCCTGTGGCGGTCATGATGACTACGTTATTGAAGGCCCCGCCGAGCGGCGGAATGTTGATCGTGATCGGCACGGACCCGCCTTCCACAACTACGAAAGAAGTGACGGGTGCGTTCACGGCAAAGGTGGTGTTGACGGTGAGGGGCAATCCGGCCGAGGTAGACGGACCAAAGCTGACGTTGCCTGAATAAACAGCAGAGAGGGTGAGGTTGCCGGCAGGCAGCGTGGTGATGGCCAGAGTGGCGACACCGGAGGCGTTTAGATTGCCCGTGCCGATATTGGTCGCGCCGTTGAAGAAGTTAACGGAGCCGAGCGCGGCTCCCGAGGGAACCGGAGCGATTGTGGCGGTGAGAGTGATGCTTTGTCCGAACGTTCCGGGGCTCGGCGAAGCTGCCAGCGTGGTGGTTGTGGGCGCGACGTTAACCGTAAGGCTAAACGCCGACGAAGTCGAAGTGCCGAACGCGGCGTTGCCGGAATAGACGGCGGTGAGACTCAGGGTGCCGACGGGCAGTGCGGTACTGGTGAAAGTGGCGACTCCGGACGCGTTGACGTTGCCGGTGCCGAGCATGGTGACGCCATTGAAGAAATTCACGGTGCCGAAGGATGCGCCAGTGGGAGTTGGCGCGACCGTCGCGGTCAGCGTGACCGACTGCCCAAACGTGGACGGATTGGGAGCGGCCGTAAGCGCGGTGGTGGTGGCAGTGACGACGACCAGGCTTTGCGCCGGGGACGTGGAGGTCGCAAAGTCAACATTGCCGGAATAAGTGGCGGTGAGGCTCAGCGTACCTTGCGGCAGCATCGCGGTGATAAGCGTGGCGACGCCATTGCCGTTGACGTTGGACGTGCCGATGTTGGTGGCGCCGTTGAAGAAGTCCACAGTGCCGAGGGGTGCGCCGGCGGGCGTCGGAGTGATAGTCGCAGTAAGCGTGACCGTCTGGCCAGCGATGACTGGATTCGGGGAGACCGCAAGCGCGGTGGTGGTGGCGACCTTGTTGACCGTGAAGCTGACGGCGGCTGACGTAGAAGTGGCGAAGTTACCGTTGCCCGAGTAAACGGCGGTCAGGCTGAGCACGCCGACGGGAAGCGCCGCCGTAGTAAGCGTCGCGACGCCAGAGGCGTTGACGTTCCCGCTGCCAATGTTTGTCGCACCGTTAAAGAAGTTGACGGAGCCAAGCGAAGCGCCGGCCGGAATCGGCGTGATGGTAGCGGTAAGCGTGACGGACTGGCCGAAAGTGGACGGACTGGCCGAAGTGGTCAGCACAGTGGCGGAAGTCGCCGGGTTAACCGTGAAGCTGACCGGAGCGGATGTGGAAGTGGCGAAGTCGGTGTCGCCGGAATACACGGCGGTGAGATTTTGCGTGCCGCCGGGCAAGGCGGTTGTTATCAAAACCGCTGTGCCGCCGCTGACGGCAACCGGAGAACCGATCACGGTGGTGCCGGACTTGAAAGTGACCGTGCCGGTGAGCGTGCCGGCTACGGCAGAGCTCACTGTGGCCGTCAGCGTTACAGAAGCTCCAAAGGTAGAGGGACTGGCCGAAGTGGTCAACACGGTGGTCGAAGTCGCCGGGTTAACCGTGAAGCTGACCGGCGCGGATGTGGAAGTCGTGAAGTTGGTGTCGCCGGAATAAACGGCGGTGAGATTTTGCGTGCCGCCCAGCAAGGCGGTAGTTATCAGGACCGCTGTGCCGCCGCTGATCGCGACCGGAGAACCAATCACGGTACTGCCGGACTTGAAAGTGACCGTGCCAGTGAGCGTGCCAGCTACGGCAGAGCTGACGGTAGCCGTCAGCGTTACAGAGGCACCAAAGGTGGAGGGACTGGCCGAAGTGGTCAGCACGGTGGTGGAGGTCGCAGGGTTAACCGTGAAGCTGACCGGAGCGGATGTAGAAGTCGCGAAGTCGGCGTCACCGGAATACACCGCCGTGAGGCTCTGTGTGCCAGTGGGCAAAGCAGTGGTTACGAGCGCGGCGGTGCGGCCGCTGACGGCTACCGGAGAACCGATCACGGTTGTGCCGGATTTAAAAGTGACCGTGCCGGTGCTCGTGCCTGTGACCGCGGAGCTGACTGTAGCTGTAAGCGTTACAGAAGCTCCAAAGGTGGAGGGACTGGCCGAAGTGGTCAGCACAGTCGTGGAAGTCGCCGGGTTAACCGTGAAGCTGACCAGAGCGGATGTGGAAGTGGCGAAGTCGGTGTCGCCGGAATAGACGGCGGTGAGATTTTGCGTGCCGCCGGGCAAGGCGGTTGTTATCAGAACCGCTGTGCCGCCGCTGACGGCAACCGGGGAACCAATCACGGTGGTGCCGGACTTGAAAGTGACCGTGCCGGTGAGCGTGCCAGCTGCGGCAGAGCTGACCGTAGCCGTGAACGTTACAGAAGCTCCAAAGGTGGAAGAACTGGCGGAAGTGGTCAGCACGGTGGTCGAAGTCGCCGGGTTAACCGTGAAGCTGATCGGGGCGGATGTGGAAGTCGTGAAGTTGGTGTCGCCGGAATACACGGCGGTGAGATTTTGCGTGCCGCCCGGCAAGGCGGTAGTTATCAGGACCGCTGTGCCGCCGCTGACAGCAACCGGAGAACCGATCACGGTTGTGCCGGACTTAAAGGTGACCGTGCCGCTGGGCGATCCGCCAAATTGCGGGCTGATAGTGGCGGTGAGCGTAGCCGATTGACCGAATGTGGAAGGACTGGCCGAGGTGGTGAGCACGGTGGTGGTGTTGGCTTTATTGACCACTTGCGGAGTACCGGTAAGCGTGCCCGTGCTGCCGTTGAAACTGGCGTTGCCGCCGAAGGTCGCAGTGACGGGGTGGTTTCCAACAGCCAGCGTGGAAATGCTGAAGATGGCCGGGCCGTCGCCAAGCGCTCCGCTGCCGATCATCGTTCCATTGTCGAAGAAGGTTACGGTTCCCGACGAAGGACCACCGCCACCTGGAGCAACGACGGAAACGTTGGCGCTGAACGTAATGCGTTGACCGAAAACGGACGGATTCACGGAGGAGGTCAAGGAGAGAGTCGTGTTCGCGGGGTTCACTACCTGTGGATTGCCGGTGAGCGAGCCAGCGCTCCCGTTGAAGCTGTTGCTGCCGCTGTAAGTTGTAGTGATGGTTTGGCTGCCAACCGGCACGTTCGGAGTGATCAGAGTTGCAACACCTGCGCTTAATGCGCCAGTACCAACGGAGCTGCCATTAACCAGAAAGGTTACCAGGCCGGTGGGTGTTCCCGCTCCGGGAGCTAGTGCGGAAACGGTGGCGGTAAAGGTGACTGCTTGGCCGGACACGGAAGGGTTCAGAGAGGAAGTGACGGAGGTAGAGGTGTTGGCCTTGGCGACAGTGTACGGAGTGAGAGCCGAGGTCGAAGCGGCGGAATCGGCGTTGCCGGAATAAGCGGCGGTGAGACTGTAGCTGGCAACGGCCAGAGTGCTGGTTGTGAACGTCGCGGTGCCGGTGGCATCGACATTAGCGGTGTTGAGCGTGACGGGCCCACCAACCGGATTGTTAACGAAATTGACTGCGCCAAACGCAGGGCCGCTGCCAGGAGGTGGAGCAACGGTGGCAGTGAAGGTAACGGACTGCCCGAATACGGAGGAATTAGCGGGGTTGGCGGTCAAGGTGGTGGTTGTGGTGGTGAGGACTACGAGCGGTACAGTCGTCGACTGGCTCGGGATACGGGCCGTGTCTGCGGCATAACTGGCGAGCACGTTGTGCGTGCCGGGAGTCGGAGTGACGTTTGCGGTCGCGCTTTCACTGCGCGCGATGACGAAGATGCTGGCGCCCTGTGCGCCACCGCTATTGACCGCGACCAGATCCGGCAGGCCATCTCCATTGAAATCACCTGCCGCGATGGCCACCGGAGTATTGCCAACGTTGCCGGAAACATGCGTCGGAAAAGCGCCCGTGCCGTCGCCCAATAAGACGTACACAGTGAACTCGTTTACGTTGGTCACAGCCAGGTCCAGCTTGCCGTCACCGTTGAAATCGCCGGCGACGATTCCCGATGGCAGAGCACCGGTGGGAGCGGTGGTAGGTAACGCGGCCAAAGTACCCGTGCCGTTGTTCAGGAAAATCGTAACGGTGTTATCCCCGTTGTTGGTGACTGCGATGTCAACGGCGCCGTCATTGTTGAAATCTCCGGCGGCTATTCCTGTGGGAGCAGTGCCTGTCGAGAGTACGGATTGCGGCTGGAAAGTTCCGTCACCGTTGCCGGGCAAAATGCTGATGGTGTTCGAATCGTGATTGGTGACCACCACATCCAGATTGCCGTCTTTGTTAATGTCCGCCGCGACCAGCGCCCCGGGATTATTTCCGACGGGAAAGGATACACAACCATCGGGACAATTTTGCGCAAACCCTCCGGCACCGTCACCCAGAAGCACAACGACATTGCCCGGTGTGCCGAAGATGGTGGCAGCGATATCGAGGTTGCCGTCGCCGTTGAAATCCCCGAGGACCATGCCCTGCACCGCGCCGATGAAGATCGGAGGCTTGGCCACAAAAGTGCCGTCGCCCTGGTTGATCAGGACGGTGATCGAGCCATCTTCGGAATTGCTGACCACCAGATCTACAAAGCCGTTGTTGTCAACATCTCCAGCCACGATGGCGTTGGGTGCCAGTCCGACGGTGTAGTCTACTGCCGCGGCAAACGTGCCATCGCCAACGCCCAGGAACACACTGACATTGCCACCGTCAAAGTTCGCAATGACGACATCCGGAATGCCATCTCCGTTGAAATCGGCGACTACTACAGCGTTGGGAGTCAAAATGTCCGCTAGATTCGGCTTGGGGGTGAGCAGAAGCGCCAGAGTCGCCGGATCCGGCGCCGCAGAGGCCAGCGAGGCGTTGCCGTTGCTGGTATCCAGAAACGAAATATTTCCGGTGAAACCGATTTTTCCAAACGACGCGACCGTTCCGGTCAAGGTGAAGTTGGGCGACGTTCCGCTCGGTGGTGCAATCGTTGTGGTCGAAGCATAGGTGGCGTTCGGACTGATGGTGAGCAGTGTGGGTGCGGAATCACTGGCGCCAGCACCGAGGGTGCCAGCGAAACGCGCAAAAACATTGTAGGTGCCAGCTCCAAGAGTTACCTTCACTGAGGCTGTGCCGGTAACCCCCAGTTGTGCACCGCCGAGAATGGCGGAATCCTCACAGAACGTGGCATTGGCATCGCAGAAGAGCACTATGCCGGGCGTTACCATCGCACCTCCGACGGTGGTGACCACCGTGGCGGTCAGCGTGACGGAGGTTCCGGCTGTCACGATCGCGCCAGGAGTGATGGCCAATGTGGTCGTCGTGGCAGCAGGACCGGCCTGAACCTTGGGGATGCAGAACATCGACAAAAGGATTGGCAGCACGGCGAACTTCAGTTTGAGCATCTTTGTGGGCTCCCCAACGTGGATCGCAACGAGAACTTGCGCGACAGTTAGTAAATTCCTATGGCCGACGGTCGTTGGAGAGAAGGGGGTGCAATCGCCATGCCATGAAATAAGGGAAGCAAGTGCTCGAATGGTGGGAGTTAGAGGAATTGTTCCTGGCGCAATTCTAAATCGGTTTCCCGAAATGAAGCTCCTCGCCGGTTTGGAATTTCAGCGATGCGCCCCGAACGGAACGGCGGGCACGAAGGAGATTGCGTTGGTATGGGGAAAGATTGGCCGAAAGCTCTATCGCGGCAAAGGAAACCACCGGAATTGCAAACTTTCAGGGAATCCGATTGTTGGCCGAAAAACGCGCTCGTTGGTTAAATGGGGCAGCATTGCTGCCGCACGCAAAAAAAAGAGGGCACGATCACTCATGCCCCTGCCGCGCGAACGGAAATGTGCGGGATTGGTTAGACTTCTTTTTCGACGTAAACTTTGATTTCGGCGGTGACGTCGCGGAATACTTTTACCGTGACCGGGAATTCGCCGATGGACTTGATGGGTTCAGCCAACTGCACCTGGCGCTTGTCGACTTCGAACTTCTGCGCCTTCAGGGCTTCCGCGATGTCGCCGGTCGTAACGGACCCGAACATCTGGTCGTTCTCGCCGGTCTTGCGGTGGAACTTGACGGCCACGCCGTTCAGCATCTCGGCGTGTTTCTTGGCGGCCTCAAGTTCCGTGGCGGTCTTCTTGGCCAACGAGCCGCGAATGCGCTCCAGCGCCTTCATGTTGCCCGCCGTGGCTTCGATTCCGATCTTGTTGGGCAACAGGAAATTGCGGGCGTAGCCGGGCTTCACGGTGACGACGTCGCCGCGGTGGCCGAGTTTTTCTACGTCTTCTTGAAGAATAATCTGCATGACTCGCTCCTGAATTCTTTCGGAAATCCTTACCGCTAAAATCTGGGCGACCCGAAGGTCGCCGCTACGTCGGGTTTCTTAAGAGGGCCGGGCGAGCCCGGCCCCTACAAAGTCTTGCTGCTTCGGCCGCACAGGCTGAAGGCTATGCTACCGGGGCCTTCGGCGCTTCGATGGCGCGTGGCGCCTGGATGCCTGCCGCACTGCCCGCGAATGGCATCAGCGCGATATTGCGGGCGCGCTTCAGGGCTACGCCGAGCCACCGCTGATGGCGTGCGCAGACGCCGGTCATGCGGCGCGGAAGAATCTTGCCGCGCTCCTGCACGAACTGCGAAAGAATGTCGGCGCGCTTGTAGTCGATGAAGTCCATCTTCTCGACACAGAACTTGCACACCTTCTTCTTGCGGAAATACTGGCGCTTGCCGCGGCGCGGGCCGCCTGGGCCGCCGCCGGGACCTCCGGGGCCGCCTTCACGTCGTCCACCGCCCGGACCGCCTTCGCGGCGCGGACCGGAATGCGAGTGTCCGCCCTCACGGCGAGGGGGACCGCCGCCTTCGGAGCGATGCGCGGGCGCGGACGGAGTTGCTACGGCTGCGGGAGCTGCCGGGGCGCTGCCGCCTTCCGCGGCTGCTGGCGCCGAAGGAGGTGCGGCTTGCACTGGTTTCTGTTCCTCTGACATAACTTCCTACCTTTCCAATATGGCAAATCGAAATTCGAATCACTAAGCCGGCCGTGTTTCATCCGGCACCAAATGAAGGCGGCGTAAAGCCGCCCCTAAGAGCTAGGCGGCGCCGGTGGACTGCTCGGCGACGGGGACCGGCGGTTGCGTTACCCGGCGCGGACGGCGGGCGGCGCGCTGCTCGCGCTTGTGCGTCAGCTTCTTCTGCCGCTTCAATTCTTCGTCCAGACGAATGGTCTGATACTTGATGACCGAGTCCAGCACGCCAAGGCGCCGCTCGAGTTCGTGAACCAGTTCGCCATGATTCGTACGCACCTGCTGGTAGACGTAGATGCCCTCGCGATGCTTCGCGACCTTGTAGGCCAGCTTGCGCGTGCCCCAGTGCTCGGTCTTTTCGATCTTGCCGCCCTTTTCGGCGACGGCATGCTCGATGGTTGTGAGGACCTTCTTGATTTCGTCTTCCGGCGTGGCCGGGCGGGCGATGAAAATCAGATCGTACAAACGTTCTTCCATGATGACCTCGTTTCCTTCTGTTCCGGGCGCTGGGCCCGGGAAAATCGTTCGATGCCTGGCAGGCTGAAACCCGCCTCTACTTCTCTTCTTCCGCCGGCGGCACCCGCCGGTTGAACTTGTTCATGGCGGCTGCGACTCCTTGCGTCAAAATCATTTCCACCGCGTCGCCGGCCGTTGCCACCATCTCGCTGGCTGCTTCTAGCACCGCTTTTTTCATCGGCCGCAACACGTAATCCGCCAAATCGCCGACCGGATGATCGGGGCCGCAACCAAGCCGCAGCCTGGCAAATTCCTGCGTCCCCACGACGCTGGTCACCGATTTCGCGCCGTTGTGCGTCCCCGCGCTGCCGCGTTCTCCGATGCGAATCATGCCCCACGGCAGATCGC
>DATHOY010000198.1:0-8559 GCA_035484435.1 Vulcanimicrobiaceae bacterium
GCAGCGCCGCCGCCAGTTCCATCCCCAACTCCGGCGCATCAAACCCATTCCGATCAGTCAGCAGAATATTCACTCCTGAACACGTCTGCCCGCTATACACACTCGCCGCCGGCGTGAACGCCACCGGAACAAAGCGCACGCCCGCAATCCCGCGCCCGTTCAAATAAGCCGCGAGTTCCTTACTCTTCACCCACGGCGCACCCACCAACTCAAACGGAGTATCCGTCCCGCGCCCCACCGAAACATTTGTGCCCTCAATCAGCGCCACGCCCGGATACAGCGCCGCCTCCGTCACACTCCGCAAATTCGGCGACGGATTCACCCATGCGAGCCCCGTCGAATCGAACCAATCCCCGCGCTGCCACCCCTCCATCGGCACCACGGTAAGCTTCGCATTAATCCCGCGCTCGGCGTTGAACATTTTCGCCAGTTCGCCCATGGTCATCCCATGCCGCACCGGCGCCGTCCAGTAATTCGTAAAACTCTCGTGCCCCGCATCCGCCACCGGACCCTGCACAAACGACCCCGTAATCGGATCCGGCCGGTCCAGCACAATCAACTCAATCCCAGCCTTGGCCGCCGCTTCCAGAAAATATCCCAAAGTCGTCTCATAGGTATAAAACCGAGTCCCCGCATCCTGAATGTCGAACACCACCGCATCCAGATTCTTCATCACATCCGCCGACGGACGCCGCGCCGCATCCGTCCCGCCATACACGCTGTATACCGGAACGCCCGTCGCCGCGTCCTTCGAATTATTAATGTCAGTGGTATCGAGAGTCCCGGTGACTCCATGCTCCGGACTGAAAATCGCATCCAGAGAAACTCCCGGCGCCTTGGTCAGCACATCAATCGTCCGCACCCCCGCCCCATCGACTCCCGTCTGATTAGTCACCAGCCCAATGCGCCTCTTCGCGCCAAGACTTGCCGCATCAGGACTCTTCGCCTGATTCTCCGAACTTTGCTTCTGCGCCTCGCCGCTCTGCGCATTCCCATTCTGCTGATCGAGATTCTTCGATTCGACGCTCTTCGCTTCCGCGTCCTTCGCTTCGGTGCTCTTCACTTCAACGTTCTGTGCATCCGCTTCACCGCTCGGCGCCGCCGGTTTCAGTACATCAAACCCATGCTCCTCCAGCACATCGAGCCCGGTCTTCACCGTCCCATTCCGCACGCTCATGCGCCGGGCGGCGCTGAACGCCTCGTTGTATCCGGTGACGCTCTTCTCCCGCAGCGCTTCTTTCTCGCTCGCAGTCAAGTTCAGTGCCGCAGCCACTTCCGTCGCCACTTTCGAGCGCAGCCCTATCGCATTTCCCTTCCCCCGCGGATGCACCGAATTCGTCAGCAAAATAATGTAGGTCGCGGTCGTCGGATCGATCCAGATCGATGTTCCGGTAAACCCCGTGTGCCCATACGATCCCACCGGCAGCAGATCGCCGCGATTCGACGAGAACGGAGAATCAATGTCCCACCCAAACCCGCGCAAAATCGGCGCCGTCGCCGGAGTTTGCGGCGACGTCATCTTCTCTACCGTCACCGCCGACAAGATTCCATCGCCGCCGTTCAGCAGCGCCTGCGCAAATTTCGCCAGATCATCCCCCGTCGAAAACAGTCCCGCATGCCCCGCCACTCCGCCCATCCGCCGCGCCGTCGGATCATGCACCACCCCCCACAGCATTTTTTCGTTCTCGTCATACTGCGTCGGCGCAATCCTCGCCTTCCAAACCGCGGGAGGCACAAACCGTGTCCGCGTCATCTTCAGCGGCGCAAAAATGTGCTGCGCCGTATACACATCCAGCGTCTCTCCCGAAACCCGCTCCACCAGCGCCCCCAGCACAATAAAATTAATGTCGCTATACACAAACCCGGACCCCGGAGTCGTTTCAGGCGGCTCGGTGAATGCCAGTTGATAAGCGGTATTCTTACCTTCCCACGGCGTCGTCAAATCCAGATCCGGCGCCATCCCCGAATAGTGCGTCAGCAGTTGCCGCACCGTAATGTCCTCTTTCCCATTCTGCGCAAACTCCGGCAGATATTTCGCTACCGGATCATTCATTCGCACCTTGCCCTGCTCCACCAGTTGCATCACCGATGTCGTGGTGGCAATCACTTTGGTCAGCGACGCCAAATCAAACACCGTATCCAGCGTCATCGGGAGGCGCCGCGGCTCCAGCGCGCGCTCCCCATAAGCCTTCCGATAAATCACCGCCCCATTGTGCCCCACCACCAGCACCGCTCCAGGAATGTTCCCATCCGCAATCGCCTTCTCGATAACAGCGTCGACCCCGCTCAGACGCGTAGCCTTCGGCGGATAGATCGCTTCGCCATATGCCGAAACGCCGATCAACGCAAGCGCCCCGACCAGAGCGCACGCCACGCGGAAAAATGAGAATTGCAATTTTGATTTCATTGTGAGTGTAAGGATGATGTCTTGACTGTACACAACAAGCCAGCACCGCTCAAGAAACTCAAGTAAGGTGTGCCGCAGAAAATTCACAATTCGCCCGGGGCGTCATCCCGAACGGAGCCGCTCTTCAGGCGAAGTGAGGGATCTCCCGCGCCTCTGCCCCGCGACTTTACCCATCCCGCCAACTCTGCTATAACCCGCTCAGACCACGATTTTTTTGCGAGCGCACCATCTGAACACTCCGCTTCCATCTCTCGCCCCAGCTTTCGACCGGCAGGACAAACTCTTTTCCTCCGCCTTCGCAGTTCTGAATCAAGCAATCTCCGCCCGCGCCTTCCCCAGCGCATCAATCGCCGTCACCCACCAGGATCGCTTGGTCGCCCTAAAATCCTTCGGCCATTTCACGTATGACGCAGATGTAGAGGGTGCCCCGTCCTTGTCGCGCTCTTCGCGACAGGGCGGGGATTTTGACATTAGACGTGAAGTGAAGCCCTCGGCCCTATTCGACCTAGCCTCCCTCACCAAAGTCGTCGCGACCACCACCGCCGCCGCCATCCTCCACGACCGCGGTCTCCTCGATCTCGACGCCCCCGTAATCGCGATCGTCCCCGAATTCATGGTCGACTCCTGCGGCGAACCCGACCCCCGCCGCCGCGACGTCACCTTCCGTATGCTCCTCGCCCACTCCTCCGGCTTGCCCGCCTACGAGAAGTTGTTCCTGCAAGCGCATTCGCGCGACGACCTGCTGCGCGCCGCCTTCACCACTTCTCTCTCAACCGCTCCCGGCACGCAGGCCCAGTACAGCGACATCGGTTTCATCGCTCTAGGCGCAGCCCTCGAGCGCATCGCCGAAGAATCTCTCGACATTTTCTGTCAGCGCGAAATTTTCGGGCCGCTAGCCCTGACCCACACTACATTCAACCCGCCCGAAGAAACGCGCGGACAAATTCCACCCACGTCCGACGACCGCACCTTCCGCAACAGAATCATCCAGGGCGAAGTCCAGGACGAAAACGCCTACATCCTCGGCGGCGTCGCCTCTCACGCCGGCCTGTTTTCCACCGCCGAAGATCTCGCGCGCTTCGCCCACGCTATGCTTCACGGAGGCCGCCCCATCCTCAGGGCCGAAACCGTCAGCCTCTTCACCCGCCGTGAATCCGCGCCCCCGGGCACATCCCGCGCCCTCGGTTGGGATACCCCCTCCGCGCCTTCGCAGTCCGGAAAACATTTCGGCTCACGCTCCTTCGGCCACCTAGGCTATACCGGGACGTCGCTGTGGCTCGACCCCGACCGCCAGCTTTCGATCACCCTACTGACCAATCGCACCTGGCCAGATTGTTCCAATCAAGCCATCAAGCAAGTCCGCCCCATGTTCCACGACGCCATCATCGAAGCACTTGAAAACGATTCACTCATTAAATGAAGTGTCATCCTGAGCCGCGTTCTTCGCGGCGAAGGACCTATGCACTCGCAGCCAACTGCAGAGATCCTGCCACCTGCACAGAACGCACCCGCAGGATGACACCGCACAGCATGCGGTACTCTAAAATAGTTCCGCTCTCGTTACGATCCCGAAAGGCGCACCACTTGACCCGAACCCGCAAAGCGAAACCCGATCTCCGCCGTCTCCCCACCGAACAGATTCTTCCCGCCGCGGCCGACCTCGACCGCATGTCCTCTCTCGAAATCGTTCGCCTCATGAACCGCGAGGACGCGACCGTCGCCCCGGCCGTCGGCCGCGCACTTCCGCAAATAGCCCGCGCCATCGACACAGTTGTCGCCGGCCTCCGCCACGGCGGGCGCCTCATCTACGTCGGCGCCGGCACCAGCGGCCGCATCGGCGCTCTCGACGCCTCCGAGATCCCGCCGACTTTCAATACCGACCCGCGCACCGTGCAGTTCATCATGGCCGGAGGCCCCAAAGCCCTCGGCGCTTCCACCGAAGCCAGCGAGGACGACACCGCTCTCGCCATCGCAGAAATGAAAAAACGCAAGCCCGGCAAACACGACATCGTTCTCGGCATCGCCACCAGCGGACGCACTCCCTTCACCATCGCCGCCGTCGAATACGCCCGCGCCCACTCGGCCCGCACCATCGCCCTCACCTGCAACCGCAACTCCCCGCTCGAACGCGCCGCCGATTTCGCCATCGTCACCGAAGTCGGCCCCGAAGTTCTCGCCGGCTCGTCTCGCATGAAGGCCGGCACCGCCCACAAAATGGTCCTGAATATGATCTCCACCGGAGCCATGACGCGCCTGGGCTACGTCTACGGCAACCTGATGGTCAGCGTCTGGACCAAAAACGAAAAGCTAATCCAGCGCGCCATCCGCATCGTCGAACAAGCCACCGGAGCCGATCACGACTCAGCCAGCAATGCACTAGAAGCCGCCGGCAATCGAACTCCGGTCGCCGTAGTCATGCTAGCCGCCGGCGCCACTCGCGCCCAAGCCGCCGCCGCCCTGAAAAAAACAAAAGGCCACGTCCGCAAAGCCATTGCACTAGCAAAGAACTAGAGGGTGCCCCATTCTAACGGCGCGCCTTTTGCGACGTTAGAGTGGGGATTTTGACTTCCAGTCCCGACCCTCGTGTTGCGAGGGTGCCGCATTTCTCGCGCGCCCTCTGCGCGAGAAGTGGGGATTTTCTCGTCGCGTCCCCTCGTGCCTCCAGCGGTTAAAGCATTTTCCCCCCCGAAGGCCGTGCCCTCCCGATTACCTGCCATCTCCAACATTCCCCGCTAGAATAATTTCCAAGGATTCCCTCATGGACAAGTTCGTAATCCGCGGCGGAGAGCCGCTGCTCGGCACCATCCACATCAGCGGCGCAAAAAACGCCGCGCTCCCCTGCATGGCCGCCGCCCTGCTCACCGATCAACCTGTCATCCTCGAAAATATTCCCCAGGTTCGCGACATTCAAACCACGCGCAACCTCCTAGCCGCCATGGGCGCCGAAGTCGAACTCGGCTACGGACGCGCCCAGCACCGCACCACCATTCACTGCGCCAAGCTCGCCGCTCCCGAAGCCTCCTACGATCTGGTCAAGACCATGCGCGCCTCGACGCTCGTCCTCGGCCCGCTCGTCGCCCGCTGCGGCCACGCCCGCGTCTCACTCCCCGGCGGCTGCGCCATCGGAGCCCGCCCCATCGATCTCCACATCAAAGGCCTCGAAAGTCTCGGCGCAAGAATTACGCAGGAACACGGCTACGTCGAAGCCAGCACCACTCGCCTCAAAGGCGCGGAAATTGTTTTCGACAAAATCACTGTCACCGGCACTGAAGACCTGCTCATGGCCGCGACTCTCGCCGACGGCGAGACCATCCTGCAAAACTGCGCGCGCGAACCCGAAGTCGCCGACCTCGCCGACCTCCTGAACAAAATGGGAGCCAAGATCACCGGCGCCGGCACGCCCACCATCCACGTAAAAGGTGTGAGCAAACTGAAAGGGGCCAAGCACCGCATCATTCCCGACCGCATCGAAGCCGGCACGTTCATCATCGCCGGCGCCATGACTGGAGGCGATCTCAACATCGCCGGTTGCGATCCCTCGCACCTCGACGCACTGCTCAGCAAGCTTCACGAAGTCGGAGTCAAAACCCGCGCCACCGCCGACTCTGTCCGCGTCATGGGCGACAATCCCTTCACCGCCGCCGACATGTCGACCGAAGAGCATCCCGGCTTCCCCACCGACTGCCAGGCGCAATTCATGGCCCTCGCCACGCAAGCCGAAGGCACGTCGATCATCACCGAAAATATTTTCGAGAACCGCTTCATGCACGCTCAGGAATTAGTCCGCATGGGCGCGAACATCAAAATCGAAGGCCGCCGCGCCGTAGTCCGCGGCAAAACTCCGCTGAGCGCCGCAGCCGTTCTCGCCAGCGATCTGCGCGCCTCGGCGTCCCTCGTCCTCGCCGCGCTGGTCGCCGACGGAGAAACCATCATCGACCGCGTTTACCACATTGACCGCGGCTACGAAAATATCGAAGAAAAGTTAAAAGGCGTGGGTGCGCAAATGAAACGCATCGGTGAAATGTTCCCCAAGAAAGCCGCCGCCGTAAAGTAAAGACACGTAGCCCCGGACGCATCCTTCCGGGGCGCGCGAGATCCCGTCGAATCATAAAGCGTCCTATTCATTTTCATTGCCTATCGTAGAGTCAGACGCAGGCTTCCGCGGTCGCGTGCCGCCGCGGAGGGCGTCGCTTCGGGCGCTCAACGCCTCAATCAACTGGTCGACAAGCTCTAACAATCGTTCCGGGTCGTGTTCCTCCCCGACCGACTTACACAGTTTTTGCCACTGCGTTTCGTCAATGCTCATTCCCTCAGTAACGCAAGAACCCTGCCAAACCATGGGAGCGCGGGCTGGGAATTGAACGGCGCTCAAATGTCGAAAAAGAGGGGACTTAGGCTCACACTTGAGTTTGCAACCCGGCGCGCTGTATGAATTTATTGCACGAAACATGCCGGACGTTTCGATTGGCTACGGTATCCGCTGTATCGAATAAAGCACTCAAATTTCGTATCAACCTTTGCAGTGCCCCACTCCAGCGAGTCTCGAATTGAAGAGTTGTGCGAAAGAATTCGATCCCTTTGTAACGGTCCATTCTCTGGACAAACCGAAGCAGAGCTTAGAAAGCTCGCCCGCCAACTCCGCTCTGCGATCCGCGAACATGTGGACGCCGCGAAATTCTCTCTGGACGTAAGGAAAAAAGCCATCCTCGAACGCGATCCCGACCACCAGTAGAAGCTTCCACGTCTTCGGAGCATGTTCAGCGAAGCATGCTAAACAGAGCATGTTCAGACGAATCGACGTCTATTCCCGCGTTAACCGTTCAATCACTTCCCGATGCTGCGGATACTCCGGAACCAACCGCGCGCGCTTCCCCATCTCAAAATCTTCAAACTCAAATCCCGGCGCGACCGTGCATCCCACCACGGAGAACGAATTCCAATCCGCCACGTGCGAAGCGAACCAACATCCCGCCGGAACAACGGCCTGCAAAACGTGTCCCGCTTCCAGATCGCGGCCCAATAGAATCGAAGAATACTTCCCATCCGGCGCAATCACATGCACCACCAGCGGATCGCCCGCATAAAAATGCCAAACTTCGTCCGACCGCAGCCGGTGAAAGGCCGAGAAATTTCCCCCTTCCAGCAGAAAGTAAATCGCCGTCGAAGCCGCCCGCGCTCCCGCAAACCCGGCCGGCAGCGCCTCGCCCGCAATCGAAACTTCTGACCGATAAGTCTGGCGGAAATATCCGCCCTCCGGATGCGCTTCAAGTTGCAGCTTCTCGATCCAGTATTGTGCCTCTTTTCCGTCCATCGATCGCTCTCCTGATCATGCTCCGAAATTATGCTCTGAAACGTTTTCGCCTCTCGCAACACTATCTCAACGAGCAAGTGCAATGCTGACCGAGGAACACTCTCACATGCCGACCACCCGACACCGCCAAATCGCAGCCTGAAAAGTGCGGTGAACTCCCACCTCCAGGTATACCTGCCTCAATGCGGGAAGCCCGCCCTTGTATCCTCTACAAGGGCGGGGATCGTTTTTGGACCCAACGACAGCCTGACTCGAATCGCCAAGCGCCGGGTGCCCCATTTCTCGCGCGCCTTTTGCGCGAGAAGTGGGGATGTTGAAGTTACGATGTTGACGATGATGCATCGAAGCCACCCCTGTCTGATTCCCAAACAAAAAAGGACCGCATCTCTGCGGTCCTTGTCTGATTCATCCGCGCTGATCGGCGGAAAGAAAGTTAGTGCCGCCCTCCGCCGCCCCCGCCTCCGGGCCGTCCACCGCGCCCGCGATCTCCACCGCCGCCGCCGCCCGGACGTCCACCGCGCCCGCGACCACGTCCACCACCGCCGCCCGGACGCCCGCCGCGACCACGATCTCCGCCCCGGTCACCTCCCCGCGGACGATCTCCGCCGCCGCCCGCACTCACATGCGGCGGCCCGTCACGGTTGAAGTTCGGCTCATCCGACGGCTCGTCGGGAAAATCGCCGCCGCCCTCAATCACCAGCGATCCGGTTAATGCCGGTGCCGGATGCCCTTCAGCCGCCGGAGCCACATCGCCAGTCGGAGCCGGCGCTTCCCCGCCACCCATCTTCGCGCGCTGCTCTTTCAGAATCGCCTTGCGCGACAGCCGGATGCGGTTGCCTTC
>DATHOY010000199.1:0-8587 GCA_035484435.1 Vulcanimicrobiaceae bacterium
GTTCGATGGGATGGCCGACGGATTCATGGATTTGCAGGCCGAGCTGGCTGCCGCCGAGGATTAACGTGGATTTTTTTTCGGGACATTGCGCGGCGGAGTGGAGGGCGACCGACTCTTCGGCCATTTGCGGCGCGTGGTTCAGGAGATCCATGGCTTCGATGAGTTCGTAACCGCCGAGGATGTGCTGGCCGCCGAAGCTGTTGGGATAAGAGCGCTTCTGGATCGCGTCGCCTTTGAAGGAAGTGGCAACGATGCCGCAGCCGGAGTGGTACCGGCGCTGGTGGATTTTCGAGCCGGCGCTGGAGGCGAACCAGGAATCGATTTTGCGGAATTGCATGTCGGTCTCGGTGAGGGTGACGCCTTTGACCTGGCGCATGGCAGCATCGGCTTTCAGCAGGAGATCGATTTGGGCCTCGAGGGGAATTTCGAAGGGGTCTTTTTCGCAAGGCCCCTGCCAACTGTCCACATAGGAAAGTTCGGCGGCAAGTCGCACGTCCTCTTTTTTCGCGAGGGCGGACGCTTTGGCGATGGAGACGGCTTGGGCGGCGCAGGCGGCTACACCTTCGCGGGTGAGTTGATCGGTGGACGCGAAGCCCCAAGCGCCGTTGACGACGACGCGAATGCCGAGGCCGATGGATTCGCTCTGGCCGAGCGTGCCGACTTCGCCGCTTTTGGTGGTGAGGTCGCGCTGGCGGAGGTGCATGACACGGACGTCGGCGTAGGTTGCGCCGCGAAGGCGGGCGATGTCGAGCGAGTGTGTGCAGTAGTCCCACATAACATTCACCAGATTATAGGGCACCAAAATTTTGGGGCGGTTCGATTTTGTCGAAACGCCCCTGTTGAATCGTATCAAATGTTTGGAGAAGGCGCCCACCTCGGAAGGCGGCCTAAAGCCGCCCCTACATGTGGAAGGCTGGGCCACCTGAAGGTGGCCGCTACGGTTAGGTGCCTTCTTGCCAGGAGGCCAGATACTGTTCTTGTTCGGCGGTTAGCTTGTCTAGGCGATGGCCCATGGATTCGAGTTTGAGGCGGGCGATTTCGCGGTCGAGATGTTCGGGCACGACGTAGACCTGGGGTTTCATGTCTTTGTGGTGCTTGACTAGATATTCGGCGGAGAGTGATTGGTTCGCGAAGCTCATGTCCATCACGGAAGCGGGGTGGCCTTCGGCGGTGGCGAGATTCACGAGGCGGCCTTCGGCAATCAGATAAACTTTGCGGCCGTCCTTGAGCTGGAATTCTTCCACCAGCGGGCGAACTTCTTTTTTGCCGGAAGAGAGTGACTCGAGCGCGGGGATTTCGATTTCGACGTTGAAGTGGCCGGAGTTGCAAACGATGGCGCCGCTCTTCATGACTTCAAAATGTTCACGGCGGATGACGTTTTTGTTGCCTGTGACGGTGATGAAGATGTCTCCTTCTTTGGCGGCGTCGGCCATAGGCATGACGCGGAAGCCGTCCATCACGGCTTCGATGCCCTTGACGGGATCGATTTCGGTGACGATGACGTCGGCGCCGAGTCCCTTGGAGCGCATTGCGGCGCCGCGGCCGCACCAGCCGTAGCCAGCGATGACGACCTTGAGGCCGGCGATGAGCACGTTGGTGGCGCGAATGACGCCGTCGAGCGTGGACTGTCCGGTGCCGTAGCGGTTGTCGAAGAAGTGCTTGGTCATGGCGTCGTTGACGGCGATGATCGGATATTTCAGAGTGCCGTCCTTGGCCATGGCACGGAGGCGGATGACGCCGGTGGTGGTTTCCTCGGTGCCGGCGATGACGTTGCCGACGAGATCCTGGCGCTTAGTGAGGAGCATGGTGACGAGGTCGCAACCGTCGTCCATGGTGAATTGCGGCTTGTGGTCGAGGGCCGCCTTCATGTGCTGATAGTAAGTGTCGTTGTCTTCACCCTTGATGGCGTAAGTGGGAATGTTGTAGTCGCGATTCAGCGAAGCGGCGACTTCATCCTGCGTGGAGAGAGGATTTGAAGCGCAGAGAACGGCGTCGGCGCCACCATCGCGCAGAGCGATCATCAGGTTCGCGGTTTCGCTGGTGACGTGGAGGCAGGCGGAAACGCGGAGGCCCTTCAGAGGCTGCTCCTTGATGAAACGCTTGCGGATGTGCTGCAGCACGGGCATCTGCTGCCCGGCCCATTCGATCTTGCGCTTGCCCGCATCAGCGAGCCCGATGTCTTTCACGTCACCTTTTTTCAGTTCTGCGGTAGCCATTGCTGGAGTCCTCACAATTTGAATTTGCATTCGCAGGGCGAATGACTGCACCGGGAAGCTTTCCGCCGCCAAGAGGGTGCTGCCAGCGGCAGAGAGGGAAACTGTACGGCGAAACTAGAAAGGCCGCGGTGAAACTAGCGGCGGGCGGCTGCTTCCACGGGAACGCCGAGTCCCGCAGCCTTGCGCAAGGCATCGGCACGGTCGGTCTTTTCCCAAGTGAAGCCCGGGCCGGAGCGGCCGAAATGGCCGTACGCGGCCGTTTGTTTATAGACGGGCCTGCGCAGATCGAGCGTTTCGATGATGGCTTTCGGAGTGAGTGAAAAATTCTGGCGCACGAGCTCGGTGATTTTTTCCTCGGGAATCGTGCCGGTGCCAAAAGTGTCCACCATGACGGAGACAGGCTCGGCGACGCCGATGGCGTAGGCGAGCTGGACTTCGGCGCGGCTGGCGAGTCCGGCGGCGACGATGTTCTTGGCGATGTAGCGGGCCATGTAGCAGGCGGAGCGGTCAACCTTTGAGGGATCTTTGCCGGAGAAGGCACCGCCGCCGTGGCGACTGTAGCCGCCGTAGGTGTCGACGATGATTTTGCGGCCAGTGAGGCCGGCGTCGCCCATCGGCCCGCCAATGACGAAGCGGCCCGTGGGGTTGATGTGATATTTCGTTTTTGCGTCGAGCATGTGGGCGGGAATGATCGGCTTGATTACGTGCTCCATGATTGCGTGGCGCAAATCTTCGTTCGGCACGGTGTCGCTGTGTTGTGTGGAGATGACTACGGTGTCTACGCGGACGGGCTTGCCGTTGCGATATTCGACGGAGACCTGGGACTTGCCGTCGGGGCGGAGAAAATCGACTTTCTTGCTCTTGCGGACTTCGGAGAGGCGTTGCGTAAGGCGGTGAGCGAGTTGAATCGGCATGGGCATGAGTTCTTCGGTTTCGTCGCAGGCGTAACCGAACATGAGGCCCTGGTCGCCGGCGCCGCCGGTGTCCACGCCCATGGCGATGTCGGGCGACTGGCGCTTGATGGTGCACATGACCGCGCAGGTAGTGGAATCGAAACCAAAGAGCGCGTTGTCATAGCCGACTTGTTCGACGGTCTTGCGAATCAAATCATCGTAGTCGATGATGGCCGTGGTGGTGATTTCACCGGCAACGACGACCAATCCCGTCGTGACCAAAGTTTCGCAGGCGACCCGGCCCTTGGGGTCCTGGCGCATGACTTCATCGAGAACTGCGTCCGAAATCTGATCAGCAATTTTGTCCGGGTGGCCCTCTGTCACCGATTCGGAGGTGAACAGAAAGTTACGCATGTTTCCGTCGCTCAAAACAAATCTCCTCTGTGCTCGACTTCATTTATTTGGGGAAGGTGTGAAACACACCCTAGGGCCTACATGCCGAAGGCAAAGCAGACTCTAACCAATCCAGAGTAGCACCGGCATGGGGCGGAATCAACGCATTGAATTTGCACGGGTTATGGTTGCAGCGAGTGGCGATTTTGAGGCATTGAACTGAACCTAAAGGAGTTTAGCGGAAACGACAGCGAACTTGCCTGGCGCGAAGAAATCATCTCGGGCTATGGCAGGATGACAGGCCGAACGCGGCCGTGCAGCCGATACACGGCAAAATCATTTCGATCGACCGTAAAGAACTTGCGAACCCCTTCGCGTTCGGCGGCGCGCAGGAGTGCTGCATCGGCAAGCTCCATGCCTCTATCGCGATATTTGCGCATCAGTTCACGTATCCGTGGAATATCATCGGCATCGAGAGGGAGAATTCCAATAGTGCCCCGCAAGATCGATTCCCAGACCGCATCCTGGCCCGTGGGCAAATCGTTTAGAAGATAAAGAGCTTCGGTCAGCGCGGGCCAGACGGTCGCCAGCGGCTCCTTGATCTGCTGAAGAGCTGCGACGCATTTCTGATGATGCTGATCGTCGGAATCGACCAGCGCAACGAGAGGACCCGCGTCGACCAGGATCACGAACGTTTCCGTTTGGCGGCGAGAATTTGCCGGAATTGCTTGCCGCTCTTTTCAGAGCGACGGGGATTGCGTCCCTGCACGACGCCGATCAGGTCGGCAAGCTGTTCGTAGGGCGAGACGGATGAATCGGAAAATTCCGGCCAGGAATGGAGCGCGCGGCGAATGACTTCCGAATTGGAGATGCCCTTGCGGCGGGCGACGCGGGCAATCTGGCGGCGCGTTTTGGGATCGAGTCGTAGTGTAACGGGGGCTTCCATGATCTTTCCATCCTTGATGTAATTGTAATACATGCTGTATTACATCTCAAGCGCGCGATAACCGTGGCAAGGAACAAAGCGCCCGCCGCGGACGGCGGCCGCTACAACGGCAAGATGAGGACCGCGGGCTAGGCGTCGTCGGAGTCGTCGACGGTGACTTCGAGCTTGCCTTTGGTTTTTTTGGCCATGAGGTAGGTGCGGATGAAGGGAGTGAGGTCGCCGTCGAGGACTTTGTCGACGTCGCCGACGCTGAATTTGGTGCGGTGGTCCTTGATCAGGCGATAAGGCTGCATGATGTAGGAACGGATCTGGCTGCCGAAGGAGATTTCGAGCTTGGATTCGTCGAGGCGGTCGGTTTCGTCGCGGCGCTTTTGAATTTCCAGGTCGTAGAGTTTCGAGCGCAACATCTTCATGGCCATTTCGCGATTCTTGTGCTGGCTGCGCTGCATCTGGCAGGCCACGATGATGCCGGTGGGAATGTGGGTGATGCGGACGGCGGTTTCCACCTTGTTGACGTTCTGGCCGCCCTTGCCGCCGGCGCGGAAGGTATCGAGTTTGAGATCGTCGGGCTTGATGTTGATTTCGATGCGGTCGTCCACTTCGGGAATGACGAAGACAGAAGCGAAGGAAGTGTGGCGGCGAGCTGCCTGATCGAAGGGCGAGATGCGTACCAAGCGGTGGACACCGGTTTCTCCAGAGAGAAGGCCGTAGGCGTTTTCGCCGGTGAACTGAATCGTGGCGTTTTTGATGCCAGCCTCTTCGCCGGGGGTTTCATCGAGCAGATTGGCGGTTATGCTGTTGCGTTCGGCCCAGCGAAGATACATGCGCAGAAGGATGGAGGCCCAGTCTTGCGATTCGGTGCCGCCTGCGCCGGGCTTGATGGTCATGATGGCGTTGAGGTGGTCACTCTCGCCGGAGAGCAGGGTCTGGGTTTCGAGTTCGCCGATATAGGTGTCCGCGGCGGCGAGTTCCTTGCTGAGATCTTTCAGCAAGCCCTCTTTTTGATCGGAATTGAATTCGCCTTTGGCGAGCTCAATATATGTTTCGATGTCGCTGGCGAGGGTTTCGAGTTTCTCGTCCGCGGCAAGTTGATCTTCGACCTTTTTTCGGTCGCGGAGTACGCTTTGCGCTTCTTCCTGATTGCTCCAAAAATTGGGGTCGGCGGCGCGGACCTCGAGGGTTTTCAGGCGCGCGCGGTTCTGGGGAGCGTCAAAGAAAGCTCCGCACGAGAGTGATGCGCTGCTTCAATCCTTCGTATTGGTGCTGCAAATCTTCAAGAATCATGCGGTGTTTGGGATGCCCGAACAGAACCGGGCGAATTTGCCTTTCGAAAAGTGAGCAAGACTAGAATAGCGGAAACGAGGACGCACATCCAGGCGAACCAGTCGCCGAACCGCGTGTAGATGGTTTTGTCGGTGCGAAAGTCGTAGGGCAGGTCGGCGGCGGCGCGGGTGTCGCGCTGCATCACGCGCGTGACGTTGCCATAGGGATCCACTTCGGCGGTGATACCGCTGTTGGTGTCGCGAATGAGCCAGCGGCGATTTTCGACGGCGCGGACGCGAGCCATGCCCAAATGCTGCTCGGCGGCTTCGGATTTTCCGAACCAGCCGTCGTTGGAGATGTTGATGAGGAGTTGCGCCCCGTTGTTGGCGAACTGGCGGATTTCGCCGGCGTAGATGGCTTCGTAGCAGATGAAGATGGAAAACGTGCTGCCGTTGGAAAAGCGGCCGACGTTGCGTTCCCTGCCCTTGCGGAATCCGCCCACTTCCTCGGAGACACTGGTGACGACCTGGTGGATGAGGGGAAAAGGTTCATATTCGCCAAAGGGCACGAGGTGAATTTTGTCGTAGAGAAAGGTTCTCTGCCCGATTGAGTTCAACACCGCCGCGCTGTTGTAGGGAACGAGCCCGGTGCGAGGGATTCCCCTGCCGCTTTCGAGAATCGGCTTCCAGTCGATGATGCCGACGACGACGGGATGCTGAAATTCCGTGGCCAGGCGGGAAATGTAGGGACCGAAGTGCGGATCCTGAAACGAAAACGGAGCCGGAGCTTCGGGCCAGACGAGGAGGTCCGGCTGTTGCAAGCCGGTGGAACGGAGCAAGCTGAGCTGTTCGAGTTCCGCCATGTCGGCTTTGTGCTCGGCGTACCAGTCGCCGACGTATTGCATATTTTCCGGGAAATTCGGCTGGACGACGCGCGCAACATGTGCGCCGGTGGTTGTGGGGACGAAGCGGGGTCCCGCGATTTGCACGACGACAAGAATCACAAGAACCGCGACCACAACCGCCAACCTGATTTTCCTTTTTTCGGATGGACTTGCAAGAATCCAGACCAAAAGCGAATTGAAACCAGCTACGAGGAACGATACTCCGTAAATTCCGGTAATCGTCGTCAACTGGACGAGCGCGGGATTTCCTGCGGCGGGATAGCCGAGGAGTCCCCAGGGAAAGCTTATTTCGGGAAGATACGCACGAAGGACTTCCGTGGAGATCCAGAGAAACGGAGCGCCGAACAGAGCGAGGCCGATTCCCTGCTGCGAGAGCCGCTGTACCATCCACGTGGCAAGGCCGATCGAGCATCCCCAAATAGTGGCGATGAGCAGCAATACCGCCCACCCCGCCGCGACGGACATGCCGCCGTGAACAGAGAGAACTTCGGCAACCCATGACACGCAGGTGAGGACAAAAATGAGGCCGTGAAGGAAGCCGCAGAAAAAGGCGACCCGAGCCCGCGTGCCGAGAAAGCTGAACAGGAGGATCGCGAGGCAGAACCAGGAATAGAAGCTGGGATGCGAGCCGTAGAAAGAAAGTGAGAGGACCGCACCGCTGAGAGCCGCGAGGGCTAGACGGGCGATTGCGGGAAATTCCGGCGGGAGCAATTGCCCCAGGGGGGGATACCAGGGACGCGACGCCATCAGTGCTTTACGACGAATGCCTTGAAGCCGGCGCTCTCGAGGCCTTTCTTCGCGGCCTCGGCGCTCTTCTGGTCTTTGAACGGCCCGACCTGCACGCGGTAATACTTGTCCTTGTGAGGAGCCTGCACATAGGCGGAGAAATGTTTTTTCTGCAGGCTGCCGGCGAGGGCCAGCGCGTCATCCTGTTTCGCGAGAGCCGCGACCTGCAAAATAATCGCGCCATTGGCTATCGGCGGCGCGCTTGAGGAGTTTCTCTCAACGGGCGCGCGCGGCGCGACGGACGGGGGCGCGGAATTCCTGGCGCTTACCTGTTTCGTAAGCGACTGTGTTGGGGATGGCTTCGGAGGAGTCTCAAGATGCGGCGCAACCTTGGAGGATTTCTCTTTATCGTAAAAACTCCAGGTGGAATCGGATGCAGTGGAGGTGGCCGGGTCGGAATCCGTGGAATCGCTTGGCGCCGGGGCGGTTTTCTTTGGAGCAACTTCGGGCTTGGGTTTTACGAACGGTTCGGTGCTGTCTATGCCGTTCTCAGAGGCCCGCACCTGTCCGGCATACTGATTGCGGCCCATCACGTAGCCCAGTGCGAAAAACACGCCGGAAAAAACCAGCATGAGCAAAAACAGGCCGATCACGTGCCTGCTTTCCAGCACGCGCTCGCCCGCGCCGCGTCTCCCCCCAGATGCCATTTACTTAGATGTGCCCCCCGCGACCTTCATCCATGTATTAATAATATCTATAGGAAGGGGAAACACAATCGTTGTGTTCTTCTCGACACCTATCTCGGTCAGGGTCTGGAGGTAGCGCAACTGGATGGCGGAGGGCTGAGTCTCCAAAACCTTGGCGGCGTCGGCGAGTTTCTGCGAGGCTTCGAACTCGCCTTCCGCGTGAATGATCTTGGCGCGGCGTTCGCGTTCGGCCTCGGCCTGCTTGGCGATGGCGCGCTGCATCTGTTCGGGGATGTCCACCTGTTTGACTTCGACTTTGCCGACCTTGATGCCCCAGGGCTCAGTGTCCTGATCGAGAATGATCTGCAGTTTGCCGTTGACCTTGTCGCGCTGGGAGAGAATTTCGTCGAGTTCGAATTGGCCGACAACGCTGCGGAGCGTGGTTTGCGCGAGTTGCGAGGTTGCATACTGATAGTTCTGCACTTGCGAAAGAGCGAGGTTGGCGTCGACGACGCGGAAATAACAGACGGCGTTTACTTTCACGCTGACGTTGTCGCGGG
>DATHOY010000200.1:0-4987 GCA_035484435.1 Vulcanimicrobiaceae bacterium
TTCCGCGCGGGGACAATGGCGCTGACTCGTCCGGTATTTGAAGAGGGTTGGCTCATGGGTAGTCGGAGTGATACCTAGCTTTTCGGCGCGGGTTCTGTGCGTTATTATAGCTTTATATGAGCAACGTCCTCCGTAAAATCATGGCCTGGGGCAGCATGGGTTTCGCCTTCGCCGTCCTGGCCTTCTTTACCCTCCCCCACTATCGCCAGGGCGAATCCTCCGTCGCCGGAAAAACCGCGGAAGACATCCCGCTCGACCTGAACGGAAAGGCCGCTCACCTTTCCGACCTGCGCGGCAAAGTAGTAGTGCTGAATTACTGGGCCACCTGGTGCCCCCCATGCGTTGAAGAGACGCCCTCCCTGATCGAACTGAACAAGCGCCTCGCCTCACGCAATGGAGTGGTCCTCGGCGTGAGCGTGGACGACGACGAATCGGCTTACCGCAAATTCATTCAAGACCACGGCATCAATTTCCTGACGTCCCGCGACCCTTCAAAGAAATCCGCGCAAGACTACGGCACGGTAATGTATCCGGAAACCTACATCATCGATCGCAAGGGAAAAATTGCCAGGAAAGTAATCGGGCCTCAGGACTGGAACTCCGCGGAAATGGCCGCCTACTTCGACGCGCTGCTCGGCCAGAACTAAGCAGCTACCAGCAGTTATTCCACAAAGCTATTCTTGTTTTGCAGCCGCAAGCCACGCCGCCGAATGATTCAGCTTCACTCCCACCTCCCGCAACTCCGCCAGCACGTGCGCCACTTCTTTGTCCTGCACAGCGCGAATCAAGTCTTCCAGAACGGTGGTGTCGAACTTCGCCTTCAGCGCATCCAGCGCCGTGGCCCGCACGCAATACTCGGTGGCGATTCCAGCCACGCCGACGCGGGTGATCCCTTTCTCCTGCAATTGCCGCTGCAATGAAGTCTCATCAAATCCGGAATACCCCGCGCCATTCACCCCGACGCCCTTGTGAATCACAACATCGTCCGCGCCGGCGGCGACCGGCGCCATAAGTTCAGCGCCCCGCGTCCCAGCCACACAATGCGCCGGCCAAGGCCCACCATTCGCCTTGAATGAACTGTGATTGCCCGGGTGCCAATCCTGTGTGAACACGACCAGCGTCCCCTGCCGCCTCGCCAGCTCAATAAATTTCTGCAGCGGCGGCAGCAGCGAAAGCGTGTTAGCCGCGGCCAACGCGCCGCCTTCGCAGAAGTCCCGCTGCACATCCACCACCACCAGCGCCGACTTGCTCATGCCATCCCCTTCCCCGGAACTTGCCGCACAATCGGCATCACCGCTGCCGCATCCGATTCTGACTAGAAGCCATCAAGCCATCTCATAAATGGCGCTAGGGGGTCGGAGCTTTAGCCCCGACACGAAAGGCCAGGAAAAAATGGGCTTTAGCCCCTGAGGAATTGCCTTCGTTTCTTCTAATTACTAATCACTTCCTTCCTCACGCCTCGTGATAATCCATCAAAATCAATCCCACGAAAATAAAACACACCGGCCACACCCACGCCAGATATTTCCGCATGCTGTTCTCCTCTGGCAGGCGGAGCTCCAGCCAGCGCGCCCAACCCGCCATCACGCCAAAAATCGCCAGCGGCGTGTGGCTCAGCTCAATCAGCATCTCCTGCTTGATGTTCGTCACCGCATGCATGTGCGTCAGCAGCACGATGCCCCCGAAGGCACAAACACCTGGAAAGACCAGCGCCGCCGCATGAGACTTAACCCGGTTCGTTTCCACCGCCCACTGGAACAGCGCAAAAACAATGATCAGCAACACTGCCGCCCGGTGCTGCAAAACGTCCGCTTCGCGAAAGCTCGCCCAGAAGCCATTCGGCCCGAGCGGCCAGTTTTCCGGGTCAGCACGCAAAAATAGAAATACTGCAAGCCCCAGGAACATCAAGGGCCAGATCTTCGCCCAGGCAAAATATTTGTTGCGGGAAAGCAGCGCCAGCAACCCCATGAAAAAAACGATCAAGCCTGCCCAGGCATGGTTGTATTCCGACCAGGCGATGTCCCCGGGCGTGTCCGGATGCGAAAAACTCTCTCCCGGCATGAACGCGGCCGGAACTTTCACCCCGGCAAGTTTCGCCTTCCGCTCCATCTCCTTGCCCGCGGGCGAAAGATCGCCGAGCGGCGGACTCGTGAATTGCGGGATGCGCGGTGCGTAGCGCACCGCGATTTCGTGCAGGCTCACGCGGTCTTCGGTCAGATCCGCCCCCGGCGGCTGAGAGGTCAACGAAGCAGCCGCAAGAATCACGGTCAAGCCGATGCCCAGCTCCACTTCGCCGAATCGAGTGAGGCTCGTTGCACCGCTGGTGGAAGCGGCGCCGCCCGCTCGCACGATGAAATAGTTTGCCGCTCCCAGCAGCAGCAGGCAGCAGAACAGCACCACTTTCGTGCCCACCATAATTCCGTAGGCCGTCCCGTACAGCGCATTCCACGAACCAACGAAAACCAGGCTCATGCCCAGTCCTGCAAGAAACAGCACGGCCACGCTAATCTGCGCCAGGCCGGAAAATCGCCCGCTGATTCTTATCCGAACGCCTTGCTCAGGAACGCGTTTCATCGCCAGCAGCAGGTACGGCAGCCCGCCAATCCAACTGGCGGTCGCCAGATAGTGCAGCGACGTCAATCCCACCAGCACCGCGCGCCCTTCCATCCGCGAAAACGAGTGGCTGGTGACGACGGATGAAGCCAGAATGAGCATCGCCGGAACAAGCACGGCGCGGTTAACGCTCTTCTGCAAACTTGCAGGCCATAGAGCAACGACAAGCGAGGCCACAATCGCCACAATCCCCGCGATCGCGAAGTTTGCGCCGAGCATTTCGCCGACGGAAATGTTGGTGGAATTACCCAGAACGAGTGAATTGACGACGAGGAAGGCAACTTGGCACAGCGCCATACCAACGCCGCTCCAGCGGATGAATTTCCACCCGGGCCGCGTCAACTCTTCCGGCCGCAAACTCTCGTTCGACGCCACGAACGACAAAAAGATCACGCCGCCGGCGAGTATCGTCTGAAAGCAGAGCGTTGCTGCTCGCAGCAGCACCACAAGGAAGCCGAAGATGCCTAGCAGGTCCGCCATTCCGTGCTCAGGCAGCCTTCACGGAAAATGGAACCACGCCGCGCGTGATGTGTCCATCGGGCGCCAGCACCTGCCACTGCAATTTGTATGCGCCTGGCGTCAGTCCCGTGGCCTTCGAGGACAAAGTGTCGGGTGAAATCTGCTTCGTCAGCGGCAACTCGGTGACGCTTTCGTCCGGACGCGAAAGCTGGATCTTGGAGCGCGTCGAGTCCACACGCACATTGTATTTCAACGTGATCGCCAGATCGGGACCCGCCACCGTGGCGTTCGCCGCGGGCGAACTTTCTTTCAAAATAGCGTGCCCTTCCAGGAAGCGGCCTCCCGCGAGCGCAACTCCCACAGCGAGCGTCCCCGCGGTAATTCGAATGATTGCAAGCCTTCGATCCATTATTCACCCTTCACAAGCCGTGTAGGGGCGGCTTTATGCCGCCTTCTTGGGGTTCGGCCAATTCAGCGCAAAACTCTCCCTCTCCACTATAGCAGCGAGAGAAGTTTCGCCCCAACTTACGGCGCGAGCGCGAACGCGTGATTACAAGTTGCGAAAAAGGAGCTAACTCACGGGAGATTTAAAGAAGTGTGGTTTATTCGTAGCGCAGAGCTTCCACCGGATCGAGTTTCGCCGCCTGCATCGCCGGCATCCACCCGCTGAACACTCCAACCACGATCAGGATCAAGCTCGAAAGCACCATCGTGGTAACGGAAAGGGTCAGGTGAATATCCACCTTGCCCGACTCGTCTTCATAGGCCGGCCCCAGAAACGGCAAAGTTCCGATCGCCGAGGTAAGCGCCGCTGATAAAACCATCCCAATCGCGCCCGCGGCCAGCGTCAGCACCAACGCCTCCAGCAGAAATTGCCAGCGGATGTGAGCTTTCCTTGCCCCCAGCGCGCGACGAAGCCCGATTTCGCGAACGCGTTCGTCCACGGACACCAGCATGATGTTCATCACGCCGACGCCACCGATCGCCAGCGTCATCGAGCCAATCAGAAACAGCAAACCCTCAATTCCCAACGTAATGCCATCGTAGATTGGCTTGAATTCCATGCGGCCAAACATAGTGATGGCACGCTTGTCTTTCGCCGAAAAATGCTGCCGATTCGCCACCGCGTCGCGGAATTGCTGCATCGCCTGAGGTTCAAACTGAGGCGCAACCGGTTCAAAAATCATCACGCTGGCATACCGCGCGTCCCAGATATCCGCGGCCGCAGGATACGGGATGAACGCGGATTCGTCGTCGCAATTGAAGTAGCAGCTGTCGGAAAACTTCATGTCCATGGTGCCAATCACGGTGAATCGCACGCCGTCAATCCGCACGATTTCGCCGACCGCGGGTGTCCCGCTAAACAGTTTTTTCTTCAGCCGCGCGCCCAGAAAAACCACTCGCCGCCGCTCGGCAATGTCATCCGCGGAGATCCAGCGGCCTTCCGAGGGCACTTCGTTGCGCATCTCACCGTACTCGGGATAAACGCCGCGAATCGCGCTGTCCGAGAGCCGCTCGTCATGCGAGATGCCGCGAAATTTCACGGTTTCGAGAGTTACACGCTTCACCAGTGGCGACTGAGCCTTCACCCAATCAGCGTCCTCTTGCTCGAACCTCACAGCTTTGCCCGCCCGCTCGCCTCCAGCCTGCTCGCTCGTGGTTCCGGGCCAACAGACTACGGCTCCCTTGCCGAATACTTCGAACGTATACAGCAGCACGCTCCGGAATCCCGAACCATAGCTCAGCAAAAGCGTCACGGCCACAATGCCCCAGGAGATGCCCGTCATTGTAAGCAGGCTGCGAACCCGATTCCGCCCCAGTGCGATCCAAGCTTCTTTGAATACTTCGAAGAGCATCATCCACCTGCCTCGAAGCGCAGGGCTTCAATCGGATCCACGGATGCGGCGCGATTTGC
>DATHOY010000201.1:0-2240 GCA_035484435.1 Vulcanimicrobiaceae bacterium
TCCTCGCATCAAGCCTCCCTTCCCTGCCGTTGTCGGCCTGTATGGCTGCCCGACGATCATCAATAACGTGGAGACGCTAAGCGCGGTCCCTGCGATCATTCTGGAGGGCGGCGAGGCTTACGCGAATCGCGGCACACCGAAAAATGGCGGCACGCGCCTGCTCTGCGTTGCCGGACATGTGAACAAACCCGGCATCTACGAAATTCCGCTGGGCATGAACATGAAGAAGTTCATCGACGAAATGGCTGGCGGGATGCGCAACGGAAAGAAACTGAAGGCTGTGATTCCCGGCGGAAGCTCCTGCCCTGTTTTCAAGGCGGACGAAATTGATATCGCGATGGACTATGACACCGTGGCCAAGGCCGGTTCGATGCTCGGCTCCGGCGGCATGGTGGTGATCGACGAAGACACCTGCATGGTGGACATGGCGCGCCGGATTATGCATTTTTACGCGCATGAATCCTGCGGCTGGTGCATTCCGTGCCGTGAAGGAACGAGCTGGCTGGAGAAGATGCTTAATCGTTTTCATGCAGGCTTGGGTCGTCCGGAAGACATCGACCTGATCGGCGAACTTTCGAAGAACATGCTGGGGCGGACGTTCTGCCCGCTGGGAGACGCCGCGGCGATGCCGACGATCAGCATCGTGGAGAAATTCCGCAGCGAGTTTGAGGATCATTTGCAAGGACGTTGTGCGTACAACAAAGCCGCTGAAACGTTGCTCGGTGCGCGATAGGGACTCATGGCTGAAACGAAACTTGTTCATCTGAAGATTGACGACCGCGATGTAGAAGTTCCCGCCGGAACGCTGGTGATTGAAGCGACCCGGCGTCTGGGGACAGAAGTGCCGTCGTTCTGCTACTACCCGGGACTGACTCTGCAGGCGGCCTGCCGGATGTGCCTGATTGAAGTGGAAAAGGCGCCGAAACTGCAAACCGCGTGCACGCAGGTGGTCGCCGAAGGCATGGTGGTGCGCACCAACACGGAGGCGGTCCGCAACGCGCGCAAATTCATGCTGGAGTTTTTGCTGAGCAACCATCCGCTCGATTGCCCCGTTTGCGACAAGGGCGGCGAGTGCGAATTGCAGGACATGGTTTTCCGCTACGGCGCCGACACCAGCCGTTTCGTGGAAGAAAAGATTCACCGGCCCGAAGAAAAATGGTCGGACCTGGTCTATTACGATGCCCCGCGCTGCATTCTGTGCTTCCGCTGCGTGCGCGTTTGCGATGAAGGCATGGATGTGAAGGCGCTCGGCGTGGGGATGCGCGGTGCACACTCGATCATCATTCCGAATCGCGAAGATCACCTGGAATGCGAAGAGTGCGGGATGTGCATTGATATTTGCCCGGTGGGCGCGCTGACGAGCGGAACGTATCGCTATAAGACGCGGCCGTGGGAGATGCAGTATGTCTCGACGATCTGCACGCACTGTTCGAACGGCTGCAAGACTACGCTGAGCGTGCGGAATCACGAGATTCTGCGCGCGAACAACCGCGACCTTTCCGGAATCAACAAAGAGTTCTTGTGCGTGAAGGGCCGCTTCGGGTTTGATTTTACGAAGCATCCGGAACGTCTGAAGCAGCCGCTGCTGCGCAAGGGTGACAAGCTGTTCCCCGTTTCGTGGGAAGAGGCTTCGCAAGCGGCCGCCGCCAAGCTAAAAGAGTTGCACATGGCGTACGGCGGGGAGGCGGTCGGCTTCATCGGGTCGAACCGCGCTTCGAACGAAGAGAACTACCTGTTGCAGCGGCTGGCACGCGCGACGTTTGGCAGCAACAACATTGATCATCACCGCACGGCGGATTACACGGGGCTGGTCACCGCGTTGGGCGACCGGGCGGCGGATTCGTCGCTTACGATGGAGCAGCTGTACCAGTCGAAAGCGGTGCTGGTGATCGGCAACGATCCTTCGAATCAGAATCCGCTGGTGGGATGGCAGATTCGCGCCGGGATTCGGCACAACGCATCGAATCTATTCCTGATCAATTCGCGCGAAATCAAGCTGGAGCGCAAAGCCACGCAATTTGTGCAGGTAGCCAACGGGCAGGAAGCCGCCGCGGTGCGTTGGCTGGCAACGGGCGAAGGGCAAGTGGCCGGCGGAGTTTCCGACAAGTTGGCGGCGCTGAAGACGGCGCTGGAAGCGGAGCCGGAAGTCGCAATTGTGTTCGGTTCGGAACTGGCCGGTAAGGCGATTGAAGACGTTGTCGCGTTCGGCTCGAAACTGCCCGGCAAGGTTCGCTACATGG
>DATHOY010000202.1:0-34690 GCA_035484435.1 Vulcanimicrobiaceae bacterium
TCACAATCGTAGCGTTCTCGGAAAGCAGCGTCAGCAACGCCGCCAATCGCCGGTCCGTAGTCCCGGGAAGGGAATCCGCCTGCGCCTTCATCAACCGCTGATCCTGTCCATCACGCGCCCTAGCTTACTCACCCAACCCCCGCTCCACAAGCCCGTGTGGCACAGGCACTCCTACTTGTGCTCATGGGTTTCCTCTTTTCTGATTTCTGTCATCCCGACCGGAGTGGCCCGATTTTCTCTTCCGCGCCGAATTGTGGCGCGTCGGGCCGCGCAGTGGAGGGACCGCGGCAACCAACGATGTCCCGAAAAATTTTCTCTGTGCTCTCCGTGCTCTTCCTCAGTGCCCTCTGTGTTAAACCTCTTCCTTTCACTTCCTCCACCACACAATCCCCCCGCAGTCCCCGCGCAACCTCCCCCAACCTCCGCCCCTCTTCCGTACTCGCCACCTCAATCAACACCGCCTCTGCCCCCGCCCCAATCGCCTCCCGCAACTCCTCTTCATTCCCAACCACAATCTGCACCATCACACCCGCCCCATCCTCTTCCGCAGGCGCACTCCCCACCGCCTCATAAGCCGTAATCGCCCGCGGCGTCATTCTCATCGAAACAGCACTATGCGCCTCATCCAGCGCCGCCTTAATCCCCCCAGCCCGCGCAATTTCCTTTTTCCCTACCAAAATTCTTCCCGGCTTTCCCAATCGTCCTCAACTCCCATTCCAATCGCATGCAGAAACTCTCCGCGCTCTCCGCTCCACTCCGCGGCCTCTGTGGTAATCCTTTGTCTTCTCTCACCCCTCCAACTGGACCTTCCTCGCAACCATCTTCCCCAACTCCACCCTCTGCCCCGCCAACATCCCTTCCATCTCCCGAATAATCTTCTCCGGCGCCCGACTCCGAAACGTCTCATTCCCCAACTGCTTCTCCTTCGAAGCAATCGCCTTCTCCAGCCCTTCAATTTCCCTCTTCAATCGCGCCAACTCCGCCGCCACATCAATCGTTTCCTCGACATAAGGAATCCGCAAATCAAACTCCGCGGTAGACCGCATCCCTCCGCCGCCCTCCGCCAGTTTCCCCTCCACCACCCGCAACTCCGTCAACAATCCCAATCTCTGAATCGCCTCGCGGTTCCCCTCAATCACCCCGCGCGTCTTCGCATTTCCGCTCGCAAACTCCGCCGCCACCTTCTTCCTCGGGTCCAGCTTCATCTCCGACCGCACCGTTCGCAATCCCTGAATCACTTCCTGGATCAGCCCAAACTCCGCCAAGGCCGCCGCGTCCTTCCACTCCGCCCGCGCCTCCGGAAACGCATCCAGTGCAATCGACTTCGCCCCGGCCTTCTGCGGCAACTGGTGCCACAACTCCTCCGTCAAAAACGGCATGAACGGATGCAGCAGCCGCAGCGCCGCATCAAATCCCGCAAACAAATTCTTCCAAGCCACATCCGCCCGCCCGCGATCCGCATCCTGCAAATCCGGCTTCACCCACTCAATGTACCAGTCGCAAAAATCGCCCCAGAAAAACTGATAAACCGCCTGCGCCGCCTCATGAAACCGGTAATTCGCCAGCGCATCATTCACCGTTTCCACGGTGACGGCAATTCGCGCAAACAACCACCGGTCCGCCAACGGCACAGTGCCGGCATGTTCGTACGGAGCCTTCTCTCGCACCTCCGGCCCCGCCAACGCCTCAATCGACGCCCCGCCCTCCTCATACTTATCCAAATTCACAAACAAAAACCGCGCCGCATTCCAAATCTTGTTCGCAAACGACCGCGCCCCCAGCAATCGGTCGTCGGACAGCACAATGTCCGTCCCCGGCGCCGCCATCGACGCCAGGCAAAACCGCATCGCATCCGTCCCGTACTGCTCATTCAGCGCCACGGGATCTAATCCCGTCCCCTTCGACTTCGACATCTTCTCCCCGCCCGCCGTCCGCACCAGCGAGTGCAGGTACACCGCGCGAAAGGGAACTTGCCCCGTAAAATGAATTCCCAGCATGGCCATTCGCGCCACCCAGAAAAACAAAATGTCATACCCGGTAATCAGCAAGCTCGTCGGGTAATATTTCTGAAAATCCGCCGTCTTCTCCGGCCACCCCAGCGTGGAAAACGGCCACAACCCTGAGCTGAACCACGTATCCAGCACATCCGGATCCTGCTTCAACTCGCCGCCGCCGCACTTCGTGCATTTCGTTGGCGCTTCTTCCGCGACGATGATCTGCCCACAACCACCGCAATACCACGCCGGTATCCGATGCCCCCACCACAATTGCCGTGAAATCGTCCAATCCCGTATGTTGTCCAGCCAGTTCAGAAATTCCTGCCTCCGGTTGTCCGGCACAATTTGGATGGTATTTTCTTTTCCCAGTTCGAAATCACGTACCGCTTTAAGCGCCGGAGCCGCCAACCCCTTCATCGCGCAGAACCATTGGGTAGATATGCGCGGCTCCACAATCGTCTTGCTGCGTTCGCAAATTCCAATCGCGTGTGTGTGTTCCACGACCTTCTCCAGCAAGCCGCCGGCCTTCAGGTCCTCCACAATCTTCTTCCGCGCAACAAAGCGATCCAGTCCTGCATAAGCCCCCGCGTGAGCGTTCATGTGCCCGTCGTCCGTCATCACGTCAATCTCTTCGAGCCCATGCCGCTTACCCACTTCGAAGTCATTCGGATCGTGCGCCGGCGTAATCTTCACCGCTCCGGTCCCAAACTCCCGGTCCACCATTGGGTCTGCAATGATCGGGATCTCCCGGTTCATTAGCGGCAGCATCACCTTTTTGCCCACAAGGTGAGCGTACCGCTCATCCTCCGGATGCACCGCCACCGCCGTATCCCCCAACATCGTCTCCGGCCGCGTGGTTGCCACGACTACATATTCGTTCGTCCCGGCCACCGGATAGCGGATGTGCCACAAGTGTCCGACTCGCTCTTCGTGGGTTACCTCCAAATCGCTCAGCACCGTTAAACAAACCGGGCACCAGTTCACCAGCCGCGTCTCGCGATAAATCAACCCTTCGTTATAAAGCTGCACGAAGACCTTACGCACCACCCTCGACATTTCCGGCGACAGCGTAAATCTCTCTCGCGACCAGTCGCAGCTCTCCCCGATCCCCTTCATCTGTTCAACAATCTGTCCGCCGGCCTCCGCCTTCCAGGCCCAAACCCGCTTTTCAAACTCCTCTCGCCCCAGCTTGTGATAGTCAATCCCCTGATCCATCAACTGCTTCACCACCACGCGTTGCGTCGAAATCCCTGCATGATCTGTCCCCGGCAAATACAACGTGTTGTACCCGCGCATGCGGTGCCACCGCGTCAGAATATCGATCTCCGTATGTTCCAGCATGTGCCCGATGTGCAGCGACCCTGTCACATTCGGCGGCGGAATCACAATCGAAAACACCGGCCCAGGCTTCCCCGGGTCGGCCTTAAACAACTCTTCGTTCACCCAGTATTCCGCCCACCCAGGCTCAATTTGTTTCGGTTCGTACGTCTTGGCGATTTCCCGCGGCATCTCGATGCGTTCTCCCAGTCTTCAAGCGCACCACCACAAGGCGCGCCCTAACCCTCGCAAGGTAATCCTTGAATATAAGGTTACCCCGCAGCGCCGTCAATTCGCCTCGCGTAGCGGCCACCTTCAGGCGGCCAACTCCGACTTTTGAGTGCGGAGGCGCAGCCTCCGCTTTTACGAATTCAACAAAACCACCCAACTGAATATCTTGCACCAACCCCGCCCCCGCGCCTTCCGCGAGCAGGGAATTCGCATTTTCCCAATAATCGCCGCCCGCCCCCAAAAACAAAAAAGGCCACCCATCGGGTGGCCTTTCCCAAAACTCCTATAAATCCAATCTTATCTCTTCGACGCCAACTCGTCCTTAATCAACGCCTCAATCACCGGTTTCAAAATCTCTTGCGTCACTCGCTGCAGCACGTCCGGGCTCATCTTCGCCACCACCCGCGCCACCAGGGCCTCCATATCCACTTGCCCAGCCGCCGCTGGTTCCGCGTGGTGCATCACCTCTTCCACCGGTTCGCTCGCGTGAACAGGTTCTTCCGCCGCGGGCGGCTCCATGTGCGAAACAAAGTCCGCCTCTGTTTCCGGATAACCCAGCGTTTCCTGCGTCCCATTCACCTCCGCGGGCGCGCTCGAAGCATAAGCCGATTCCGTCACCGTTTCCGACGCCGAAAAATCCAAAGCAGGCAATTCATCCAGGTTTCCCGCAACGTCAGCCGCTGGCGCATGATTCGCCTCAACCTGCTGCTCCTGGCCGATTTCCGGAGCCCCATGGGACTCGCCCTGCTCCACAAACTCGTTCACCACCGCGCTCGGAGCCTCGTTCACCGCCGCAGCCGGCTCTTCCTGCAAAAACTGTTCAGCCGACGCAACACTCGGTGGCACCGAAGGCGCCGGCGCATCCCAAGTTGCCGCCAGCAGCGACGCTTTCTTCGCTTCCAGTTCCCACGGCGTATCCGTCACGCTTGCCCAGTTCGCGGGCCCCGCCGCTTCCACGCTCTGCGTTACTGGCTCAATCACCGTCGCATTCACATCCATCGGAGCAGCCGTTTCCACGGCTTGTTCATTCGCTCCCGTAATCTTTTCCTGCACCGTCGTTGCCAGTGCCGCCGCCCAAGCATCTCCCGCAAACGGGGCATGCGCTTCAACCGGTTTGCTCTCCAATGTCGAAACTCCCGCTCGCGGAGCTTCCACCGATTCCTCTGCCGGAGCGCCCCCCAACGGCGACCAGTTCTGTCCCGCCGCGCCATTCGCAGGCGAACTCCCGTGAAATCCTTCCTCTCGCCAATCCTGCACTTTCGCATTGGCCTCGGAGGTCGCAATCTGTTCCAGGGATTCTTCCAGCCCAGCCGGCCGCCACGCACCGTGCCCGGATCCTTCTTCTTCCTCTTCTTCCACTTCGTCCGATTCCGTCGACGTGCCCCAGTGCCTTGCCGCTTCCAATGCATCGGAAGGCTTGGCCGCGAACGCGATGTCGTCTTCCGCTTCAGGAGTTTCCAGCAGGCTTCCAAACGCCACTGGCTCACTCCCGGCCGCAAATTTCACTGACGCCGGTCCCGGCTTGTTGAACGATCCCAGCACAGGTTCCGCTTCGGCTTCCGGTATCGCGGTCACCGCCGCCAGCTTGGCAGCTCCCACCGGGCTCAAAACCTCTTTCGCGACGCGTGCTCCACTTGCCGGAGCTTTCTCCGCAGTTTTTTCCGCCGCCGCAGGTGCTTTCTCCAACGAAACACCCGCTCGCTGCAGCGCGGACTTCACCATCGAAATCAACGGGTCTGGCGGCACAAACGGCTTCTTCAAAACCCCATCCGCACCCACGCGCTGTGCTTCCTGCTCATCCAGGGGATCAAATGCTCCCACCAGCAGAATCACGGGGATGTGGGAAAGCGTGCGATCATCTTTTACGTATTTGCAGACTTCATACCCGTTCCGTACGGGCATGAACACGTCTGCCAAAACCAGGTCCGGATGGATATCGGAGATCTTCCGCACCGCTGCCTCACCGTTGCCGACGGCGATGACCTCGATGCCATGGTCTTTCAGGGCCAGCCCGACCATCTTCTGTATGTTGCTGTTGTCGTCCGCCACCAGAATCTTGGCCACCGAACGTCCTCCAGACACCCATTTCAACCGGGAGACAGTGATACAAAATGTATTGGAGCACCCTGATTTGAAGGCGTCAATCAGGAGAAACAGAAGTGTGTCGGAAGCGCCTACGCTCTGTGCCGAAGCAACAACCTGTACCAACGGACAAGGGGCACGCCGCTTTCTTCCCCCCTCCCGTCCCGTAGGGCCCGCCTTCTGAGGCGATCCGCTCTTCACTTGTAGGGGAGGGGCTAGCCCCTCCCTCTTGATTTTGTAGTGGCCGACCTTTAGGTCGGTTCCCCCACCGTTACCACGGAATCAGCTTCTTCAACCCCTTCTTCTTGCTGCTCGATTCCTTCTGGTTGGTATTCGCATCTGCAGCCGCTGGCGCCGCGGTCTTCGTCGCGTCCGTCGCCGCCGTGTCTGTAGCCGTCGCATCCGTCTTGGCAGGATCGGCAGTAGTCGCCGCATCCGTCTTCGCCGCATCCGCCGGAGCTGCCGCGTCCGTCGCATTTGCCGCGGTTCCGTCGGCGTTCGTCGCAGCCCCGCTATCGCCCGCCCCTGACGTCGTATCTTCCGCACCCGCCGGTTTCGGGTCGCCTGGCCTCACCGTATCAACCACGGCGGGTGACGAACTTGCCGCCCCGCCTCCTCCACCTCCCACCAGCGTCGTACGGTTTCCCCCGCCCAACGTCTCCGTCGGCCCATTATCCGCTTCCGGCTCCATTTGCGGCCTTCCCGACTGCGCCGTTGTATGAACATCCGGCCCGCTGTGAAGCATGCCCATCGCCCGGTGTGCCGGCGTTTCCTTCGGTCGCGGAGCGTTCTGTTCCGCCGTCATCCAAGCAAGAGCCTTCGCGTCCGGCTGCGGAATCGGCACTCCATAAGCCTTCAACTTGTCTTTCGCCAGTGGCGCTTTTTTGGAAAGTGGATAATTCTTCACCAGCATCGTGTAATAGGCGCCGGCAACATCTTTCCGCTCGCTCTTCTCAAACACGTCGCCAAGCATCCACAGCGCTTCATCCGATTTGCTGTACAACGGGTAGCGCCCCACCAGCGGCGCCAGTCTTCCCGCCGCCGCCCTCCGGTCGCCCTTCACGTAGTAGTAGTACGCAATCCGGAACTGTCCTTCCGCCAGAACTTCCTGCACTTCGCGCAACCGCTGCTCCGCTTTCGGCCCCAGCGGATCCTTTGGATACTTCTGCAGAAACGTCTGAAACTCCTCTTCAGCCAGCTTCGCGTGCGTGCTGTCGCGGTCCGACTTGGCCATTTCGTTGTAGTTGGCCATCGCCACCTGCATCTGCGCGTACGCCGCTTCCGGCAGGAAAGGGAAGAACACGATGAAGTCTTTATACCCCGCCACCGCCTGTGTCGTGTTCGCGGTCCCGCCTTCCTTAAAATACGAATCCGCAATCGCCAGCTTGGCCTTCGCCAGGTACTCACTGTCCGGATACGTATTGATCAGCGTCTGCAGGCCCAGCCGCCCCACTTCGTGGCGCCCGTGCTTGATGTCGTTCATGGCCTTGTCGTAGAGCTGCTTGTCCGGCTCGGCCGTGTTCGTCGCATCCGTCGACTTATTCGTCTTTTTCTTCTTGTGTAAAATCTGGGCATTCGATTGGCTGGTCGACACCAGCACAAACGCACTCAAGAGAAGAAGCGGTAGTCGCCTCAATCCTCACCTCACATTGGCTAGTCTGGCTCCGCGCCGCGGCTCCTGGATGGTTGGGTGCAACCTTCGCCGCTCGCTGGCTCCCGCTAGTATACCTGAACGAAAGGACAGGTCCCCGCGAACTTTGCCCCCGCGCCCAGTACGCCAGCCTCTGCCCTGTGATGCGCCCACCCATCCCCAAGGTTTTCCGCCCGCCTCTTGTGTATCGCGGTTGGGCCACTCAACAAATGAACTTGAGGGTGCCCCATCCTTCGCGCACTTTGCGAAGGGTGGGCTCTTACGCCCTAGCGCCAAAAGCTCTCTTCTCTTCTTCGCCTTTTCCTGTTTCTAATTCTGTCATCCCGACCGGAGTGGCCGGTATTTTCTTCCGCGCCGCATTTGGGCGCGCTGGCCACGAAGCGGAGGGACCGTGGCAAGATCTCTATCATTTCCCAAATCGCTAAGATAAGCGCTGCACCTTTGCTGTCCGCCCCTGCTCCATTTTTCAACGTTTTGTAATATCCATCTCTCCCATCTCTAACTACAATGTTTCCAACCCGCTCATCCCCGGAGGGAAGCGGCCTCTCTCATGGACAAAAAGAAATTTCTCTTCGTTTCTCTCTCCAGCTTGATCGGCGACATCGCCTGGCAGGTAGTCAAGGAAGGCCACGAAGTCCGCTACTACGTCGAAAACGAAAAGGAACGCGACATCGCCGACGGCTTTGTCCCCAAATCCAGCGACTACGAAAAAGATTGCAAGTGGGCCGACATCGTCGTCTTCGATGACACCCTCGGCCAGGGCGCCAAAGCCCAGGCCCTCCGCGCCTCCGGAAAACCAGTAATCGGCGGCACAGCCTATACCGACAATCTCGAAGACGACCGCTCCTTCGGCCAGGAAGAACTCAAGAAAGCCGGCGTCACCATCATCCCTTACCAGGAATTCGACTCCTTCGATCCCGCCATCGAATTCGTCAAGAAAAATCCCGACCGCTACGTTATCAAACCCAGCGGCGAAGCCCAGAACGTCAAACGCCGCCTCTTCGTCGGCGAGGAAGAAAACGGCGACGACGTCGTCGGCATGCTCGAGGCCTACAAAAGAGCCTTCTCCGATGAAATAAAGGTTTTCCAGTTGCAGCGCCGCGTCAACGGCGTCGAAGTCGCCGTCGGTGGTTTCTTCAACGGCAAAAAATTCATCAATCCCATCAATATCAATTTCGAACACAAAAAATTATTCCCCGGCGAAGTCGGTCCTCCCACCGGCGAAATGGGCACCGCCATGTTCTGGAGCGAGCCCAACGCCCTCTTCAACCGCACCTTGCTCAAAATGGAACCGAAGCTCGCCGAGGAAGGCTACATCGGCTATATCGACGTCAACTGCATCGTCAACAACAACGGCATCTACCCGCTCGAATTCACTTCCCGCTTCGGCTATCCCACCATCAGCATCCAGCAGGAAGGCATCCTCACTCCCATCAGCGATTTTTTCTGGGAACTCGCGCAGGGCCTCGATCCCAAGTGGCGTACCCGCAGCGGCTTCCAGGTTGGCATTCGCATCGTCGTCCCTCCATTCCCCTTCGACGACGAAGCCACCTTCGAATCCTTCTCCAAGAACGCCGCCATCGTCTTCAAGCGTCCTTCCACCGAAGGCATCCACATCGAAGACGTGAAAATCGTCAATCAGCAGTGGCTCGTCGCCGGCACCTCCGGAGTCGTCCTCATCGTCTGCGGCCTCGGCCAAACCATGAAACAAGCCCAGGTCCAGGCCTACTCCCGCATCAAAAACATTCTCATCCCCAACATGTACTACCGCACCGACATCGGCGACCGCTGGGTCGAAGACTCCGACAAATTGCATAACTGGGGTTATCTGCGTTAGTCGAGGTGTCCGCTGGAGCGCTTTTTGCTCCAGCAAACTCCACAACTGGGGCTATCTCAGGTAGGGGCGGCTTTACGCCGCCTTCTTGCATTTTCTTCGCCGCTGGAGTTACCTCCGCTAACAATCTGCAGTAGCACAGGCTTCAGCCTGTGTTCTTGGGTTCTCCCGCTTTTGTAGGGGCGGCCTTCTGAGGCGGGCCGCGCTTCGATTTGGGTTATGCCACTCAACAAATGAACTTGAGGGTGCCCCATCCTTCGCGCTTTTTGCGAAGGGTGGGCTCTTACGCTCCAAGGCCACGGACTTCCCACTCTTCTCCGTGTCCTCTGTGCTCTTCCTCCATGACCCTCTGTGTTAAATCCGAACTCTCCTCATTCAACTTTCCTCTACTCCCCAACTCTCACCCCGGTTATCATTAATTTACGCGCAGAATCCATCTAGGAGTCCCAATGAACCGCCTTCTCGCTTCCGCCTTATTGCTAGCTTCCGTATCCGCAACTGTCCCACTCTCCGCCGGCCCCCAAAACAAAGACGAAGTCGCCAAACTCTCCCTTAAAGTCGGCGACGCGGCTCCCGATTTCACCCTGCTCAGTGATCAATGGAAATCAGTCAAGCTCAGCGACTTCCACGGCAAGAAAAATGTCTTTCTGGCCGTTTATGTTTTGGCCTTCACAGGTGGTTGAACGAAGCAACTCCAGGCGGTCCAGTCTGGACTCGATTCCGGCAAGATTGATGCAAACGACACGGCAGTTTTCGGCGTAAGCATGGACAGTCCCGCGGCAAACGCCGCCTTCGCCAAGCAGATCGGCATCAAATTTCCCCTCCTCAGCGACATGAACAAGAAAATGCTCACTTCCTACGGCATCCTGAAAGCCTACGAACAAAAGGGCGACACCTATCAGTGGGCCTTGCGCGCCAACATCGTCATCGACAGAGACGGCATCATCCGCCACATCGAAGGCGGCGACAGCGCCGTCGACCCCAACACCGCCGTTTCCATCTGCACCGACCTGCACAAGAAACAGTCCACCAAGTAGCACGGCCATTCCTGCCCGGCCTGAGCGAAGCCGAAGGGCTGTTCTCTTTTCCTGCTTTGCACTTATGTCGGGCCGCTCAACAGATGAACTTGAGGGTGCCCCATCCTTCGCGCCTTTTGCGAAGGGTGGGCTCTTACGACCTACCGCCGCAATCTTCTCTTTTTCTGTTGCCTTTCTCCGTCATCCCGCCTGCCCTGAGCGAAGCCTAAGGGACCGCAGTGGCCGGTTTTTTCTTCTGCGCCGTCTTTTGGCGCGCCGGCCACGAAGTGGAGGGACCGTGGCAAGATCCCAACATTTAACTAAATCGATGTGATAAGCACCCGCCTCCCTCCCTCACCGCGCAAAGTACCCCGTCTTTGCCCTCACCTTCACTCCCTCCCCCTTCGTCCGAATCACAATCTTCCGAAACGTCTCATCCTTCGCCCTGTTCGACGGGTAATATCCCACCTCATACGACGTCCGCAACTCTTCCGCAATCGCCCGGAAATACGTGTGCGGGTCTGTCTCCTCGGCATCGATATGCGCTCCGCCCGTCTCCTTCGCCACGCGGTCCATCACACTGATTCCATATTTATTCCGCGCCGTCAGCTTCCCGTGCTTCTTCTCCGTATACCGGATCGAGTACAACGGCACGTTCTCCGCTTGCGCCGTCTCGATCGCCGTCATCATATTGTGCGAACTCGAATTGTCCTCGCCGTCGCTGAACATCAAAATCGCCTTCCGCCCGCCGCTTGCAGCCAGTTTCTCCATCACGCTGTAATAAATCGAATCGTAAAACGCCGTCCCCAGGTCGCGCTCCTCCACCGGCCCAATCTCCGCAAAATGTTTTCTCCCTTTATCAAATTCCTTGTAGTTCTCCAGTATCTGCTCCGCCGAATTCGTATAGTCGCTCACCAGCCGCAGGTGATTCCCAAAGCAGACCAGCAGCACCCGATCCTGCGGTCGCAAAATCTCCTTCAGGAAAACTTCCAGGTCCTTCTTGTGCTTTTTCCCAAACTCATCCTGGCTTCCGCTCACATCCACAATCAGCGCCAGTGTCAGCGGCAAATCGGTGCTCCGCGCAAAAAACTCGATCTTCTGTGTCACCGCATCTTCCAGCAGCTCCACATCCTCCCGTTTCAGGTTCTCCACCAACTTCCCCTGCGCATCCCGCGCCGTGAATGCCACATTCACCAGATTCACATCCAACTTGATCGGCTGCTGCCCTCGGCAATCGCCCGCAACCAGCCCCGCCGCCACCAGCAACATCAATCCGCCAACCACACGCATACACACCTCCATCACACCCTTCCACAAGGACGAACCCACCCCTCCGAATGTTCCACGAATCCGCCCAAAACAATCCAAGCCCGCAAGCCTTCTCCTCTATATCTTCCGTAATCTCAGCCCCAAGCAAAAAAATAGCCCCCGGCAAAACCGCCGGGAGCCGCATATCTTCAAGCTGTTGACTGTAAACTGTAGACTGTCAGCTGCCTCTCAGTTCGCCACCGTCAATTCCACTTCCGAACTCACGCCAATCCGCGTCCCTGCCAGCGGAGCCTGGTCGATCACCGTCGCGTGCGGCCACTGCGGCGCCGACAAATAGTTCAGCTTCCTCTTCAGTTTCGCCAGGTCCAACCGCCGCTGCGCCTCGATCTCGCTCAACCCAATCAAATACGGCATCACGTAGCTTTCTTCCCGCGGTATCCCCGCCACCAGCACATCCACTCTCGGTGTAGCCGCATTTCTCCCCTCCTTCGGATTCTGCAGCAGCACAGTCTCCGGCGTCTCATCCGGTATGGACACGCTCGAAACTTCTCCCACCTGTAATCCTTCCCGCAACAACTCAATCCGCGCGGCCCGCAGCGTGTTTCCTTCGAGCGATGGAATCTCCAGTTGTTTCTGTCCCAGGCTGAGCACCACGTGCGCCTGCTGCGACACCTTCATCAGCATCCCCGGCGGCGGCGTCTGCCTCACCACCTGGTTGATCGGCAAATCGCTGTACAGCCGGTCCGCCACCCGCAACACCAATCCCTTCGACCGCAGCGACTGGCTCGCCTCCGCCACATTCCTTCCCACCAGATTAGGCATGGAAACTTCGCGGCCATGGATAGCCACGCGCATCGCCGTAATCGCGCTCAAAAACGCCGCCGAAGCCAGAATAAACACCAGAAACGCCATCCGGCTCAGCCATTCCAATCGTTCCCGGATCGTCATCCTCTACCTTTTGAGTGCGGAAGCGAAGCTTCCGCTTTTACGATGTCCACCGGCTCCACCCAAACCAGCTACCAGCCACAATATGCTCCGCTCGAAACCAGTCACCAGTCACTTCTTTAACTCCGGCATCGGATACTCCGGCAACTTCTCCTTACTCGTATCCGCCCTCTTCACTTCCAACTCATCAAACAGCAGCGACGGCGCGATAATCGTCTGCGGCACGCCTCCCGCCCGGTTACTCACCAGCGGATCGTTCCCCAGCGCCACCAGATCGTTCCGCAGCGCCCGCACGTCCAGCTCATTAAACACCGCTCCGCGCACCAGCTCCTCACGCCCGTCCGAAGCGTACACGCGATACAGCAGTCGCGGCGCATTCCCCGGCCCCAGCGTATCCACCCGGTATCCGTACTGTTTGCCCTGGTCTCCGGCCATCGCCATCAATTTTTTCTTCAACTCCGCTGCCGGTTCCGGCTCCGAGCTTTTGAAAATCAGCGTCCCAATCGTAGGAAACGCCGCCGTCCCCGGCGAAGCCCGCCCGTGTCCATTCGAGGAAGGGAAGTCCCGGATCGGCTGGCGTCCGACCAGATAATTCTCCAAAGTCCCGTCGCCCACCACCTTCACCGCTTGCGCCGGCACGCCTTCGCTGTCCACATCGTACGATCCCACCAGCTTCTTCCCGTCAAACTCCTTCATCGTCGGATCGTCCACCACGCTCAAAAACTTCGGCAAAATCCGCGTCTTGTAACTCGTCGCAAACGCTCCCACCGTCCGGTTCGGCTTCCCCAGTTGCGGCTTCCGCCCCAGAATATTTCCGCCCACCAGCCCCGCCATGATGTCGTCCGCCGCATCCGGAGTAAACAGCACCGGCCCTCGGTAGGACTCCTCCACAATCGGCGCCTCGCGCAACGCTTTCAAAGTGTCCAGTGCTTTCGCCGTCTCCTTCAGCATCTCTTCCCGCTTCGGCAAATCCTCCGGACGCGCTTCCGTCCAGTAAGGATTCCGTTGCAGCCGCATTCCGTCCGCCGCCTGCGCCGCTCCATTCAGCGTTACCGAAGAATTCACACGCCCGTTGCGCACAATCGTGCCTTCCGAATTCACAAAATATTGATTCACCGCGCTGAATCGCGCCGAAGCCGACACCATCTGCACCTCCGGATATTTCCGGAACAGGTTGGTCATCTCCTGAATCGTCCGCCTCCATGCGCCCTCGTCCAACTTCATGGAAACCACCGGCTCCACCTTCGTCACCACCGGCGCCGCCGCAAAATCGTCAATCGGATTCGGGTCCGCGCTGAACTGCTTCAGCGCCGAAAGTTTCTCCGCGTACGCATCCGCCGCCGATTTGTACGCCTCATCCGTCATCAGCCAGATCTGCCGCCGCAGCGCGATCGGATCGTCGTCCAGCGGCAAAATTGTCGCTCCGCCCATCCCCGGCCCGTAAAAACTGTCCTGCTTGTATTCGCCGATGCGCACCACCACGCGCAACACGCGGATATGCTGCCGCTGCGAATTCAGCAGCGCCCCAAACGCCGCCTCCGCGTCATAATTCTCCACATCCTCCACGCGATATTCGATGTAATAAGGCGATTTCACCTGGTCCATCTTCAGCCGATCCTTCGACCGGTCCAGTTCCGTCAGCAGCGCTTCCAGAAGCACGTCGCCCTTCGCCACCTCATGCGCCTTCGCCGTGGGCGCGTCTCCGTCAAAATCTTCCGAAGCCGCCGCGCTCGTCCGCACGCTCGCCGTTCCCGCCAGCAACATCGCCGCCGCAAGCAAACTTACTCCGTTCCTCCACCGCATCAGCCCGCTCACGGCTTCACCCCCGTCGAAGTTTCCTTGTCGTTATCCGCGCCCGGCGCCGGCAAAATAGGCGGCCGCTCTCTTCCATGCGCTCGTTTCTGCACTTCCATCTCGCTGAACAGCATCGCCGGAGCCACCGCCGACACCGGCACGCTTCCGCTCTCCGCTCCGCAAACTCCATTGAACACGTGCTGCGTATCGCCTGTCGTGATAATCCGCGTCAGCGCCGCCAGCGGTGTCCCCACAATGTCTACGCCGCGCACCAATTCGTCGGGCCGCCCATCCGCGTATACCTTATATACAATCACCGGCAGCACCTGGAACGCCTGCGGCAGCGACCTCGTCGTCAGCGTAAATCCCCCCTGAATGTCGTCGAAATAAAGTCCGTAAGGCTTCCCCTGCTTTTTCGCTTCATCGATCAGCATCTGCCTCAACTGTGCCTCGGGGACCTTCTGGCTCGACGTCACAATCAGGTTTCCTTGCCGCCCCGTCGGCATCAGTCCCGGCTGATTCCGCCCGTGCCCGTTCGACTTGTCGAATCCCTTGATCGGCATCCGCGACGTCAGAAAATTCTTCAGCACCCCGTCCTGAATCACCACCACCTTCTGTGCCGGTGTCCCTTCATTGTCGAACTCATACGTTCCCGCCAGCTTCATCCCGTTGATTTCTCCAACCGTCGGGTCGTCAACCACGCTCAAAAATTTCGGCAGCACTTCCTGCCCGACCTTCTTCGTGAACGTCTGTCCCTCTTCTTCGTCTCGTTGCCGGTGTCCTTCCATCCGGTGCCCCAGCACTTCGTGGAAAAACACCGCCGCCGCCCGCCCGCTCAGCAACGCTGGCCCATCGTAAGGCTCCGCCACCGGCGCCTTCCTCAGCTCTTTCAAATCCGCAGCCATCTTGGCGGCTTTTTCCATCAACACCGCTTCGCTCGGCAATCCGCTCGCCGCCGGTGCCTGGAAAGTTTCCACGCGCAGGAGATCCATCCCATCATCCGCCCGTGTCTGTGCTTCCATCACCAACCGCGCCGACGCGTTCGGCGTCTCAATCGCCGCGCCCTCGCTCGACACCATCCGCGCATTCGAAGAACCCACCTGCAGAATCACCGTCGCGTAATAAACGTCCCCGTATTTCCGGAACGCCCCCGACACCCGCCGCACTTCGTCTTCCCAAGCCTTCTTGTCAAATGGCGGCGCCGTCAACTTCTCTCCTACGTGCGTCTTCGGGTCGGCCTTCGAAAAATCCGGCGACTTATCCTCTTCTTCCGCCCTCACCGCCGTGTTCGTCTTCACATTCAAATACGCCGGTGCCGCCCGCTTGTACTCCCGGTCCGTCAGTTCCCAAAGCACGCGCGCTGTTGCGTCCGGATCGTCCTCCAGCGGCAAATTGCCCGATGTCATCCCACTCGACCGGCTTTGTCCATGCGTGTTGTCCAGCTCCGGCGTCCCCACGCGCATCGTCACATCCGTGTTGCGCCGCTTCGATGCCGTATCCGAAAGCAGCGCTCCATACGCCCCGGCGATAAAAATCTGATCCTGGTCGTAAACCGTGTAGCTCAGAAAATAAGGAGCCGGATCGCTCTTCGCCAGATCCGTCTTCGCCCTGTTCAGCTCCGCCTGCATCGTCTGCAGCATCGCGTCCCCAGCTGGTGCCGCCTTCGCCGCGGGTTTATCCTTCTCTCCCGCTGCCGCCAATCCCGGCAACCCAACCAGTTGCGCCGCAAGCGCAAAGCAAGCAACGCGCCGCGCCAGCATCCGCGCAGCCCCAAATTTTCCTCGTGTAAGCAAACAAATAGGCAGGCTCGGCATAAGTAAGGTAGGCTCCCAATCACTCAACTCAAAACGCACCGCAGCGATTCCCGAGTATGACGCACCGCTAGTCCCCACGCAAACCACCACGTTCCAATCCCTCAACCCGTAGGGGCGGCTTTACGCCGCCTTCTTGGGTTGCTTTTGAGTGCGGGAGCGAAGCTCCCGCTTTTGCGATTTCAACCCAACCACCGAAATTCTTCACGTGGCACAGCCACTCGTGCTTGCCCCGAGCGAAACGAATTTTGTCCTTCTCCCCTCATCTCCCCATCATCCGAATCAACCACGGCGCAATCGCATCCTGTAAGGAAGGGTGGCCCTTCTTACTTTTGAGTGCGGGAGCGAAGCTCCCGCTTTTACGGATGAAACCCAACCACCCAACTTTGCCCCCTAGCGGAGCCATTCCTGTCTACCCTGAGCCTCGAAGGGCAGAGCGCTTTTCTTTTCTCTTCTCTTAATCAAACATCCCCGTCACTTCCCAAATTTCTCGCCGCTCACCACTCTTGCCCCACGCGCAAACTCCCCCGCCGAAATCTCCTTCCGCCCCTCCTGTTTGACGTGCGTAATTTCCAACCCGCTTCCCGCTCCGCAAACCACTCTCACCAAATCCCTATCCACCAAAATCGTCCCCGGCTCCCGCGTAATCAATTCCGCCGCCGGCTTCCCCCGCAAATGGGTCATCTGCCCGCGAAACTCCGTATACGCCCCAGGCCACGGCGCGAACCCGCGCATCCGGTTAAATATCTCCGTCGCCGTCCGCCCCCACTCAATCTTTCCGTCTTCCCGTTTCAGCATCGGAGCCATTGTAGCCGCGGCATGATCCTGCGCCCGCCCGACCAATTCTGCGCTAGCCAGCCCCCGCAACGTCTTCGCCATCAACGGCGCGCCCAATTCCGCCAACCGCCCCGCTAACTCCGGCGCCGTCTCCTCCGTGCCAATCCTCAACTCCTCCTGCAGCAGCATCTCTCCCGTATCCATCCCCGCATCAATCCGCATCGTCGTATTTCCCGTCACCGTCTCCCCGCTCGCAATCGCCCATTGAATCGGCGCCGCACCGCGATACTTTGGCAGCAGGGAAGCGTGCAAATTAATCCAACCCAGTCGCGGAATCGGCAGCAGCCGCGCCGGAATAATCTGCCCGTACGCAATAATCACGATCGCATCGGGCTCGATCCTCCGCAGATGCTCTTCCACCTCCGGCGCCCGCACCTTCGCCGGTTGCTGCACATCCAATCCCGCTGCCACCGCCGCATCCTTCACCGGCGAAAACGAAACCTCCTGCCCCCGGCCTCGCGGACGGTCCGGCTGTGTATACACGCTCACAATCTCAAAATCATTTTGTGCCAGGAGGTATTTCAAGGAGGGAACTGCAAACTGCGGCGTGCCACAAAATACGATGCGCAACCGGTTCACGGGCGGCTCACCCGTTGACGCAAGCGAACTACCACTCGCCCTCTTTCCTCAATTTCTTGATCTTCCGCTTGATCAAATCCCGTTTCAGCATGCTCAGATGCGTCAAAAACAAAATTCCGTGCAGGTGATCGATCTCGTGGCAAAACGCCCGCGCCAGCAGATTCTCCCCGCGAATCTCAAACGTCTCGCCCTTCGCGTTCTGCGCACGCACGGTCACAAATTGCGGCCGCACCACGTACCCGCGGAATCCCGGCACCGAAAGGCACCCTTCCTCTTCCCGCACTTCGCCTTCCGCGTGAACGATCTCCGGATTCACCAGCACAATCTTCGCTTCCGGATTTTTTCCCACCGTCACGTCCACTACCGCCAGCCGGAGACTCTTCCCGATCTGCGGCGCCGCCAGCCCCACGCCATTCGCCGCGTACATCGACGCGAACATATCTTCAACCAGCGTCTCCAGCTCCGCGTCAAATTTCGTGATCGTCGCCGCAGGCCTCTCCAGCACCGGATCGCCGTACTTCACGATCGGGTAAATTTTCCCCTTCGGCGTCGCCACCGTCGTCTCGGCGGTCACCGTGGTGCCCTTAGAACTCGTCGATTTGTCGGCCATAGCTCTCGAAATTCCGCCGCATCTCCGCCAGCGAATCTCCTCCAAATTTTTGCAGAAAAGCGTCCGCCAGCACAAGTGCCACCATCGCCTCGCCCGCCACCCCTCCCGCCGGCACCACGCACCAGTCCGAACGCTCATACGCTGCCCGCACCGGCTCTTTCGTCACCATGTCCGCCGTTCCCATCGCCTTCCGCAACGTTGAAATCGGTTTCAGGTACCCGCGGATCACCACGTCCTCGCCGTTCGTTATCCCGCCTTCTAGTCCGCCCGCCCGATTGCTCGACCGCCGGAATCTTTTCGCCGCCTTGTCATACGAAATCTCATCCTGCACTTCGCTGCCGTACGACCCCGCCGCCAGAATCCCCGCCCCAATCTCCACGCCCTTCACCGCCTGCACGCTCATCAACGCCTGCGCCAGCCGTCCATCCAATTTTTCATCCCACTGCGCGTGCGAGCCCAATCCCACCGGCACATGGTGCGCCACAATCTCAAACACGCCGCCCACCGTATCCCCGGCCTTCAGCGCCGCATCCACTTCCGCCTTCATCTTTTCCTGCACCGCCGCGTCTACGCATCGCAGCGGTGACTCCAAATCCCCGCACACCGCCCGAATCTCTTCCCATTTCGCCGCGCGTTCCAGCCGCACATGCCCCACCTGGATCACGTGGCTCGCAATCTCCGTCCCAAACTCCTTCAGCAGCAGTTTCGCAAACGCTCCTGCCGCCACCCGAGCCGCCGTCTCCCGCGCCGAAGCCCGCTCCAGAACATACCGCGCGTCGTGAAAATTGAATTTCTGCGAACCCGCCAAATCCGCATGCCCCGGTCGCGGCGCCGTCAACTTACGCGATTGCGTCTCTGCCGCGTCCGAAGCGCCAACCGGCAAAATCTTCTCCCAATTCGCCCAGTCCCGATTCTCAATTCTCAGCGCAATCGGCGCCCCGATCGTCTGCCCGTGCCGCACGCCCGCAAAAATATCCGCCGCATCCTTCTCAATCTTCTGTCGCCCGCCGCGCCCATACCCCAACTGCCGCCGGTGCAACTCATGATTGATAAACTCGGCATCCACGCGCAATCCCGCCGGCAGCCCAGACAAAAACGTCAGCAGCCCCTGCCCATGCGACTCACCCGCCGTATAGAATCGAAGCATAAACAACCAGTCTATCGACCCCTCCCATTTCCGTCCAGCCACTCACGTTTTTGCCGCCATTCAAGCTCTAACCGCTCGCTTTCTAATATGCGTTCGCCAGGAAGTCAAAAAGCGCTAGAAGTTGTCTCACATTTAGTTCTTTAGGAGGTCGGGGCTTCAGCCCCGACGTAAAGCGAAGAGTCACTGGTGGCTTTAGCCCCTGAAGAAAGCTTTGCAAGGACCCGCCCTCGATTTATGCGATGGCCTCTAGTGCAAAGTCCTGTGTCTCGTTCTGAACAGGCAAGTTACCCTACCGTAGCGTAGCTTGCTCGTGGTGACTTCCGCATGGTTCCGTCTACTTGCCTCCGCACAACCCGCATCGGTGTCGCTCAACCTCACTCAGCGGCTTCCTCCTTACCTCTGATGCTCGCTTTTAGATTTGTCTCCAGCCCCTTTCTCCAAGCTCTTCTCGCCGGCGTGTTGCTTTTGTGTTCTATTCTTCCTGCTGGAGCGCTCGCTCAGCAACAAATACCCACACGAGGGATCAACGACCTCTCCCTCCCGGACACGCCTCTACCGCATCCATACCCCGAGAATTCTGCTCCGCAATCACCCTCCGCGGAAGGCTCAGCCAGCGTCGCAGGCACGGTGCTCGACGCAAGCGGCGCCACCATTTCCGGCGCCAACGTCCGCTTAAGCCATGGAGACGGATCACAACCGCACACGATGATGTCCGAGGCGAACGGCGAATTCAGTTTTGCAATGCTTCCCGCCGGTTCCTACCTTGTCACCGTCAACGCAAAGGGTTTTGCGCCGTTTTCCTCCCCAGTGTTCGCCGTAGCAATTCTGCAAGCCTACGAGGTCCCTGACGTCTCCTTATCCGTCGCCTCGGCAAGCATAGAGGTCACCGTCCGTCCCACCGAATTCATCGCCGCTGAACAAATACGGGCCGAAGAAAAGCAGCGTCTCGTCGGCTTCTTCCCAAATTTCTATACCAGCTACATTTATGACGCCGCCCCGCTCACCGCGAAACAGAAATTCTCGCTCGCTATGCGTGGCACGTTCGATCCGGTTGCCATGCTCGGCGTCGGCATGGCCGCCGGCATCGAGCAGGCCACAAACTCCTATGCTGGCTACGGGCAAGGCGCCGCCGGGTACAGCAAACGGTTTGCCGCAAAGTTTGCCGACGGCCGCACCAGCGACCTCCTGACCCATGCGGTATTCCCCGCGCTCCTTCACCAGGATCCGCGCTACTACTACCAGGGCTCTGGCTCCGTGAAATCCCGCGTCGCGCACGCAGTCACCTCCGCATTTCTCACGCGCAGCGATACCGGCCATACCGTTTTCAACTCTTCTTATTTTCTCGGCGATCTGTCGGCAGGCGCGCTCTCCAATCTCTACTACCCCAAAGCAAATCGCGGCGCAAACCTCGTCTTCACCAACGCCGCCGTTGGCCTAGCCGGCCGAATCGGCACCAACCTAATGCGCGAATTCCTCTCCAAGCACCTCTCCACCAACGTGCCGGGCGAGGGAAGACCATAACCGCAGCCACCACCCCAGAGCCATGTAGTGGCCGAACTTCAGATCGGCCGCCCGCCCATAGTGTACTTATAAATAACATATTACAATGTGTATCTTATGCCCTTCAACCGCAAATCCACGCGCCTCTCTCCTCCCAACTATTTGGGCCAAAAAGTCTATTTCATCACAGTCTGCTGTGATCGCCGCCATTCCTATCTGGCAGACACTCCTACTGCTAAGCAAGTCCTGGCGATTCTGCATGACGTAGCCACAAAGTGCGCTTTCCTCCTCCACGCTTACTGTGCAATGCCAGACCATATTCATTTCCTCGTTCATGGCATTAACGCCGACAGCAATCTGCTGCGGTTCATGAAGGAGTTCAAAAGTCGCACCGCCTATTTGTTCAAAATAGAGCACGGGCAACAACTTTGGGAAATGAGCTACTACGAGCATATGGTGCGCAAATCGAATGACCTCAATTCTGTCGCCTGCTACATCTGGAACAATCCCGTTCGCCAGGGTCTTTGCAAACAGCCGGAACAGTTTCCTTTCTCGGGCTCATGCACCATTGATTGGATCAAATCAGCAAGAATCGAAAACGCCTTCGTTCCGCCATGGAAGCCGACCAGGCCAGTCTAAAGTCTGGCCACTACAAAACCCAATGTAGTGGCCGAACTTCAGATCGGCCACCCTCTCCGGAAGCAAAAATGCTCCAAAGCCAGCGGTGTCACCCAACCTGAGTCACTAGGAAGTAGAAGTAAGGGATTGAGCACAATCCCGCCTTTGGTACTAGCGGTCTATCGTCCCACGCGCCTCCCCCTGCCAGCCTTCTAACTATTGCTCGCTAATCGCGCTGGGACGGGGGCACACCCATGAACTTTCTAACTAGGGCCACGCTCGCATCGCTCTTCCTCTTGGCGCCATTCTCCGCCATGCACGCCCAAACGCAGCAATCCGCCCCATCCGCCACTCCCGACAACGATCTCTATTCTATCCGCGCACAGGCCGAAGCCGGCGACGCCCAATCCCAATTCGCCCTCGGCAATCTCTATTTCCGCGGCCGCGGCGTCGCGCAAGACTACACCCAAGCCCTAATCTGGTACCGCCAATCCGCCGACCAGGGCTTCGCTCCCGCCCAAAACCAGCTCGGCAACATGTACGAACACAATTTCGGCGTAAAAACAAACTACGCCCGCGCCGTAGCCTACTACCACTCCGCCTCCGACCAAGGCTACGCCCTCGCCCAATTCAATCTCGCCAATATGCTCGAAAACGCCCGCGGTGTCCGTCGCGACTACCGCCAGGCCCTCGCTCTCTATCACAAAGCCGCCGACCAAAACTATCCCGACGCCGAACAGGAGATCGGCTATTTCTACCAGTGCGGCTTCGCCGGCAAACCCGACTACGCCCAAGCCATCTCATGGTATCGCCGTGCCGCCGCACACGGAAACTCCAACGCCGAAAACCAGCTCGGCTACATGGCCGGAGAAGGCTGGGGCCAGCCCCAGGATTACGTCGAAGCCCTCTCCTGGTATTACAAAGCCGCCGAACACGGCAACGCCGACGCCCAGGAAAACATCGGCTACCTCTTCCAGCACGGCACCGGCGTCCAAACCGACTATCGTCAAGCAATGTCCTGGTTTTACAAAGCAGCAGGGCAGGGAAACAGCAACGCAGAAAATCAATTGGGTTGGATGTTTCAGTTCGGCCAGGGCGTGCAGCCTGATAACGGCAAAGCCCTCGCCTGGTATCGCCTCGCCGCCAATCAAGGCAACCAGAACGGCATCAACAATCTCCGCGCGTTCACCGCGATTCTAAAGCAGTACGACGATTCCGTCTGGGATGCCGCCAACCAATCCGCCACCGACGCCGCCATCGTTCAGGCCCAGCGTCAGGAACGCATCAAGGATCTTGTCCGCCGCATCAACGAACTCGACGCCGACGCAGCCGAACAGGACAACTTCGTAGATCAAGCCGAACATAGCGGCAAGAAAAACGACGCCATGGGCAAAATCTTCAACGCACTCGGCGCGGTCGGCTCCGTTCAATACCTCCTGCAAGCCCAGAAAGATCGCGCCGAGTCCGCCACTCTCCGCGGCCAACTCGCCCAAACCGAAAACCAAGCACAATTCTCCGCCAATGTCCCCGAACCCTAAATCGCCTCCACGCGCGTGCCGTGGCGCGCTGCCCCTTCCTAAGCATTAGAAAGAAAACCTGAGTCACAATGCCAATACTTACCGGCTAGCGCCACGCTCTCAGTCCCCTAAATTGCCTTACGGGAGGCGTGCCATGCTCGCATTTCGCTCCGCACAGCAAACCCGGTTGTCTCCCGTGGAACTCAGGCCGTTTGGTGATACGGGATTACAAGTGAGTGCGTTGGGGTTTGGTGGCGCGAATATCGGATTTGCGGATATTTCAGACAAAACTCTCGATCGTATGTTCGGGGCAGCCCTCGAACTTGGCGTTAATCTGATTGACACAGCCGCCATGTATGGCGACAGCGAAGAGAAAATCGGCCGCTCTCTTCGCGGGCGTAGACAAAGGTACCTAGTCGCCACGAAATGTGGACGATGTCTTCCGCCTAAAGGCAATCCGAACGGATTGATTGTGCGTTTGCAACGAAGGTTCCAGCGTTCCCTGGGGCTGGAGGAAGAGTACGAGTCGTTAGACTGGCACCCACGCTCGTTAGAATGGAGCATCCATCGCAGCCTGCACCGCCTAAAGACCGACTACCTTGACGTCCTGTTTCTTCACAGTTGTTCCGAAGAGACTCTCCGAAAAACGGAAGTCCTTGAGGTTCTGTATCGGGCGCGCAAATCAGGAAAAGTGCGTTTCATCGGTTATAGCGGAGAAAGACCGGCTGTGCTGTTCGCCATACAATCAGGCCAGTTCCAAGCTGTGGAGATCTCCCTGAACATAGCGGACCAGGATGGCATCGAAACGGTGTTGCCCCTTGCCACCCAGAAAGGTCTGGGAGTGATCGCAAAACGCCCGTTGGCGAACACCCTCTGGAAAAGTGTCCAACGTCTCGACCCAGTCCGGTATCCCCATCTCCAGGAATATTGGGAGCGCCTACGACACCTCAGCTACGATTTTCTGCAAGGTGATCGTGCCTCCGAGATCGCGCTGCGCTTCACTCTGAGCCTTCCAGGAGCGCACTCCGCAATTGCTGGGACGACAAACCTGGACCACCTTCTGGAGAATGCCCGGTACGCAGCCGAAGGCCCCTTGCCCAGCGACCTCTTCGGCGTGATCCGGTCAACCTGGTCAAAAGTTTCAAAACCATCCTGGATTGGCCAAATCTGAAAAGCAGCCCGCCAGCCCGCTTGAAGACGACTGCGCGCTGAGAGTGTCAACCAGCACCGCCGCCTGTCCCCACTCATTGCCAATTCCGTGCGAACTTTAGGAATGTGTTTTCCACAAGGCTGACCAAATTTTCGCCAGCCGCCCAGCTGAAATCTTCTGCTCACCCGCTTGCTCTTTACTTCGTATGATTTGGCTCCCCTCTACCCTCCAGTTCCCGTCCATTCAATTGGTACCAAATCTGCACATACTTTTCCTGCGGGCTACTTGTTCGGATGCCTCAATCCCTACGGCCTCTAAAGCAAGGTGAGACCTGATATTTGACTAAGCCGGCACAGGTAGTCCGCGCCAAGTTCCCAGCCTCGAAAGCCGCTCTTGTAAGAAAACCAGGTGTAATCATGTGGCAGAAAAATTGTCCGGTTTGCAAGAATCCCATGGCCAAAAAACTTCCCACCGAAACCGTCCCCTGCCCCTGCGGCAAGTACGTCTGGAAGGGCTAGCAGCTCCGCCCGCGCCCCCTCTCGCTTGAAAGTTTCGCTTTTCCAAAATAGTTAGGTGCGCCCGCGCACCGGGTAGTGCGGAAACGCGCATTTGGCTGGACGAATCCGCATTGGGAACGCTACTATCCTAATTCTTATGACACTCTCAGCGCGCAATCGCCTTCAAGGCAAAATCACAGAGCTCCAACTTGGCGGAGTGATGGCCCATGTGGTCATCCAGGTCGGAAACAATCTCATCGAGAGCGTGATCACCCGGCGCAGCGCCGTGGAAATGGATCTCAAGATCGGCGACACCGTCTCGGCCGTAATCAAGTCCACCGAGATTATGATCGAGAAGTAGTACGCGCGAAGACGCTTCGCGTCGAAATCGGGGCATCCATGCTTGTTCCGCGTCCGCGAACTGCCATTCTCGCAATATTTTGTTCGGTCATTCTGTTTGTCTGCGCATTCGGCCAAACGGTACTCGCTCAATCAACGCCGCCCGATCCTCAACTCAAAATTGCCGGCGCGGTTTCCACGCCACTCACCCTTACAGCCGCCGACCTCAAGAAAATGCCCCGTACCACTCTTCACGTTACCAACTCGCATGAAAATAAATCGGAAACTTACGAAGGCGTGCTGCTGGAAGAGTTGCTGCGCCGCGCCGGCGTCTCGCACGGGGACCAGCTTCGCGGAAAACTGATGACCGCCTACGTGATCGCGGAAGCCGAGGACGGCTACAAGGTAGTTTTCTCTCTCGCCGAACTGGATTCCGGCATGACGGATTCCGAAGTTCTCGTCGCGGACACCGTCGATGGCGCACCCATCGACGCAAAACGCGGCCCTTTCCGCCTCGTCGCTCCCCACGATAAACGCCCGGCCCGTTGGGTCCGGATGTTGAAGTCCATCACCGTCTTCGCCCCCAAAGACTCCAACTGAATCTCCGAACTTCCGTAAGCGCGTTCACCACGCACTCCACTCTTTGCCTTGACGCTCGCTCCCTCCCCGGTTACGCTTTCCTCGCAGCATCCCAGAGAAACTCGTGGCCGACACTCCCCAGGTTGCACCGCAAGACGTGCGCGTTCCCGAAGTCCCCTCCGTCATGGAGGTCCTTCAGGACCTCGCCAAAACCAACATCCTCAAAATCCAGAACTACTCCATTCTCTCCTACCACTCCCTCACCAATCTCGCTCGCGGCCCCCGCTACGGTCAGGACACCCTCGATCAGATGGACATCATCGGCGTCGGCTCGCTTCCCATCGTTCTCCTCTCCGGCTTCTTCATCGGCGCGGTCATGGTTCTCCAAACCGGTGCCCAGTTTATTCGCTTCGGCCAGGCCTCCCTCACTGGTGACATCGTCTCTCTCGCCCTCGTCCGCGAACTTGGCCCTTCCATCACCGGCCTTCTCGTAGCTGGCCGTTGCGCCTCTGGCATCGCCTCCGAACTCGGCTCCATGCAGGTCACCGAACAGGTCGACGCCATGCGCGCCATGGGCACCGACCCCAGCCGCAAGCTCGTCACCCCCCGCGTCCTCGCCACTCTCATCACCCTTCCTCTCCTCACCACCATCTCCGTCTTCGTCGGTCTCCTTGGCGGCATGGTCGCCAGCGTTCTCTCCCTGCGCATCAACGCCACCACCTTCTGGGAACGCGCCATCAAAATTCTCGAATTCTCAGACATCATGCAGGGCTTCATGAAAACCGTCGTCTTCGCGTTCATCATCGCCACGGTCGGTTGCTATCAAGGCCTGAATGTCAGAGGCGGAACCCAGGGTGTCGGCCGCGCCACCACGCAAGCCGTCGTCGTTGCCTCCGTCCTCATCATCGTCTCCGACACTTTCCTCACCAAAATCGCTCTCTATCTCGCCGACAAGCTCTTCTGACCCTTCATGTCTCTTTCTACCACCGCGACCCCAACCTTTCCTGCAGTCGGCCAAGCCGCCATTGAGTTCAACAATGTCCGCCTCGGTTTCTCCGAAGGCGAAATTCTCCGCGGCGTCACCTTCTCCGCCCAGGAACGCGAAACCCTGGTCCTCCTCGGCGAAACGGGCACCGGCAAAACTCTTCTTCTCAAACTCGCTTCCGGCCTTCTTCGCCCCGATTCCGGCAGCGTCCGCGTTCTCGGCAAGGACATTTCCGGCATCCCCGAATCCGAACTCCTTGGCATCCGGCGCGAGATTGGCTTCGTCTTCCAGGAAGGCGCTCTCTTCGATTCACTCACCGTCGGCGAAAACGTTGCCTATCGCCTGCACGAAGACGGTGTCGACCCCGACGAAATCGAGCCGCGCGTAAGTGAGGTCCTCCGCTTCGTGGAACTCGCTCACACCTTCGATTCTCTTCCCTCCGACCTCTCCGGCGGGATGCGCCGCCGCGTCTCCATCGCCCGAGCACTCATCACTCGTCCGCCCATCGTTCTCTACGATTCACCCACCGCCGGCCTCGACCCCATCACTTCGCAGACCATTATCAGCCTCATCCTCCGCCTCCGCGATGTCTACGGCGTCACCTCTCTCCTGGCCACTCATCGCCTGCAGGACGGCTTCGCACTCGCCAATTTCCATTTCGATCCGCGCTCCAAAAAAGTTCGCCGCGACTCTTCTCCCGAATCCTCCCGCGCGGCTCCCACGCGCTTTCTCGTTTTGCGCGCAGGCAAAATTTATTTCGAGGGATCGCCCGATGACTTGATGAAATCGCCGGACCCGTATCTCCAGCGTTTTTTGATTTGATTCCTGTATAGTTGTCGTGCACGATTCAGCAAGCTCGACGGAGGGCTGTTCGGATGGCGCAGCGCAAGCAGATCACCTGGGGCGAGTTGCGCGTCGGCCTGTTCGTTCTCGTCGGCCTCCTCATCCTTGCTGTCGCCATCTTCTATGTCACCGGCGCCGGCTTCCTCGGCCCCAAATATCGCCTCAAAACGTTTCTTCCCGAAGTCTCCGGCCTCGCCGTCGGCGCTCCCGTGCGGCTCGACGGCGTCGAAATCGGTAACGTCGAGAAAATTCGCCTCGTGCCCCGCGAAGCCGGCAAGACCCCCGACCGCATGCACAACATCGAAGTTGACATCCGCATCGACGCCAGATATCAAGGCGACGTCCTCACCGATTCCACTTCCTCCCTCGTCACCGAAGGACTCCTAGGCAACCGCTACGTCAACGTTCAGCGCGGCTACACCGGCGTCCCTCTTAAGGAAGGCCAGGTCATTCCCGGCACCGAGGAAAAAGCCATCAAGGAAGTTGTTGAGCGCAGCGCCGACGTTCTCGCCAACCTCAAAGCCCTCAGCGAAGAAATTCAGGACATCGTCGGTGACGTCCACGAAGGCAAAGGCAGCATCGGCAAACTTCTCCACGACGACCAGGCCTACAACCACCTCAACAGCATCCTCGCCAAAGGCGATCAAATTGTCGGCAGCGTCCAGGCAGGGCAGGGAACTCTCGGCAAAATCATCATGACCGACGAGCTCTACACCAAGGTCGACAAGGGCGTCGACAACGTCAACACCATCCTCGCCGACGTCCGCTCGCAAAAAGGCACCATCGGCAAACTCCTTTACGATCCCACTCTCTACGATCAAGCCAAATCCGCTCTCGAAAACGGCAACACCATTATGGGCGACATTCGCGCCGGCAAAGGCACCCTCGGCAAGCTAACCACCGACGAAACTCTCTACAACAAACTCCGCGACACCAGCAGCAACCTCTCCGAAGCCACCGCCAAACTCAACAAATCCGACAATTCCGTCGGCAAAATCTTCAACGACCCCCAGCTCTACGACAACATGGCCGCCGCCTCCGCCGAACTCCGCACCTTCCTGACCGAATTCCGCAAAAACCCAAAAAAATACCTAACCGTAAAACTCTCCTTCTTCTAATTGGTGGCCGGGAACGCCAATCTCCCGATTGGCCTCTCTTAGCTTTCCCCACGCTTCTCTGCGAACTCTGCGCGCCGACCTCTGCGGCCTCTGCGTTAAGTCCGGATTCTTTCTTCTCCCCTCTTTTGCCTCCCCACTCCCCATATGTTGTAATTGTCCTGTAACAATGACAGACTACGCTGAATCGCAAACGCTAAGTTCCGTTACCGACCGAATGGACAGCCCAGACACTTCCGTCAAAGCGCCTCCTCGTCCCGAGGCCTCCAAAACCACGCTCCCCCAACCCGGCCGCCCCATTCCCAGCCGCGCCTATCCGGGCGCGCTCATAGTCGTCGAAGGCACCGACGGCTCCGGCAAAAGCACCCAGCTCTATCTCCTCAAACGCTGGCTCGAAATCGGTGGCTACCGCCTCCACTTCACCGAGTGGAACTCCTCCCCCCTCGTAAAATCCGCCACCCGCCGAGGCAAACAAAAACGCCTCCTCACCCCCACAACCTTTTCTCTTCTCCACGCCGCAGACTTCGCCGACCGCTGCGAGCGCCAGATCATGCCCCTCCTCCAGGGCGACTATCTCGTCCTAGCCGATCGCTACGTCTACACCGCCTTCGCTCGCGACGCCGCCCGCGGCTGCTCTCACCGCTGGCTCCGCAATCTCTACCGCTTCGCTCCCGTTCCCGACATCACTTTTTATTTCCGCGCACCGCTCGAAGTCGCCGTCGACCGCATCCTCAGCGGCCGCCCTAAACTCAAATATTACGAAGCCGGCATGGACCTCGGCCTCTCCTACGAGCGCCCCGAAAGCTTCAAACTCTTCCAGGCCCGCATCCTCGAGGAGTACGACAAAATGGTGGACACCGACAACTTCGTCGTCCTCGACGGCACCCTTCCCGTCAACAAACTCCAGAAACAGATGCGCGACATCGTCGCCTCCAAAATCGAGCTCAAGCGCTTCGCACCCCGCGCTCCGGAAGCGGAATAACCATGTCCGAACAGGAAAAAGAGAAAGAAAAACTCACCACCGCTCCAGCAGCCACCGTCACAGAAGCTCCCGCGAAACACGCGCCAGCCGAGCCCGAATCCGCCCAATGCTTCTTCGGCGAACCTCTCGTCGGCCTCGACCCCACCGAACTCAATGGCTCCCTCATCGTAATCGAGGGCATGGATGGCTCCGGCCGCTCCACCCAAATTGCGTTGCTACAAGAGTGGCTCGAGTCCGAAGGCTTCTCCGTGCAAACCAGCGGCCTTCGCCGCTCCAATCTCGTCGGCCGCGACATTGACGAACTCCTCGCCAAAAACGCCGTCACTCGTCTCACCCTCGCCCTTATGTACGCCACCGACTTCTTCGACCAGCTCGAGCACCGCATCGTTCCCGCCCTCCGCTCCGGCGCCGTCGTCCTCGCCGACCGCTTCATCTTCACTCTCATCGCTCGCGGCGTAGTCCGCGGCATCAATCGCGACTACCTCACCGGCCTCTACGCCATGGCTCTGCGCCCGCATCTCACTTTCTGGCTCAACGTCCGCCCGGAAACCGCCTTCGCCCGTGAATTCAAAAAAGCCCAGGCCATCAGCTATTGGGAGGCCGGCCGCGACATGTCTCTCTCCCACGACCTCTACTGGTCCTTCGTCCGCTATCAAACCATGATCAAGCGCGAGCTCGAAAACATGGCCAAGCGCAACGCCTTCATCGAACTCGATGGCGAAGCCAGCGTCTCCGCCGTCAACAAACAGCTCCGCCAGCGTATCGGCGAACAACTCGGCATTCGCGCCTCCAAATACACCCCTTCTTCCGCATTAGCGCATCTCTGGCGGTAACCTGACCCATGCCCGAGCCGGTCCACATCGCCGCCATCGACGCCGGCTCCAACGCCGTCCGCCTGTCCATCGTCCGCGCCTTCTCCGCTCTCGACATCGAGCCGCTCGTCAACGAACGCTTTCCCCTCCGCCTCGGCGAAGGCGTCTTCCTCCGCCATCGCTTCAGCGAAGAAATTCTCAAGAAAGGCGTCAAAGCCTTCCGCCATCTTCACGAAGTCATGGAAGAGTACGGCGTCACCAAATACCGCGCCGTCGCCACCAGCGCCTCTCGTGAAGCCCGCAACAGCGGCACCCTCGTCCGCCGGGTGAAGCAAGCCACCGGCCTCCGCCTCGAAGTCATCACCGCCAAAGAAGAATCGCGCCTCGGCAGGGAAGCGGCCGTCGCCGCTCTCGGCCCCGAATCTTCTCCCAACTGCGTCGTCGACCTCGGCGGCGGCAGCCTTGAAATCAATATCCTTCGCGACCACGCCATTCTTCAAAGCGCCCAGCTTCCTGTCGGCACCGTTCGCCTGATGACCACGCTCGGCGTTCCCGGCACCATTCGTCCCGTCCAGGCCGAACAAGTCCGCCGCTACGTTCGCGCGCTCCTCGAATCACGCATCCCAACTCGCCCGAATCTCGTCGATCAACTTGCCGTCGCACTCGGCGGCAACGCTGAAACTCTCTCGAACGTCGCTCCCGGCCCGCGCCGCGAAGGTCTCCCCACCCTAGATGTTTCTCTCTTACGCGAACGCCTCCCCGACATCCTCGAACGCGACATCCGTGAACGCATGAAATCCTACGGTGTCCGTCGCGATCGCGCCGACGTCATGGGCGTCGCCGCCATTATCTTCGTCGTCCTCGGCCGCTACCTCAACATCCGCCAGTTCCTCATTCCCACCGTCGGCATCCGCGAAGGCATTCTCCAGGAAATCGCCCGCGAAGCCTTCTCCCGCAAGGAGCCGCACCGCTACAACGCCGAATCCCGCCAGATGGTCGTTGGCACGCGCAGCTTCGCCCGCCGTTTCGAATACGACCAGCGCCACGCCGAACACGTTCGCGAACTCTGCGTCATGCTGTTCGACGCCCTACAGCCGCTGCACCATCTCCCCGCGCAAGCCCGCGTCGAACTCGAAGCCGGCGCGCTCCTCCACGACATCGGTCATCGCATTACCCATCGCGGCCACCACAAGCACGGCGAATATCTCGCTCTCAATGGCGACATCCCCGGCCTCGAAGGCCGCGACCGCAACATCGTCGCCGCCGTCGTCCGCTATCACAATCGCAAGTCCACTCCCAACGCCGACCACCCCGCCTACTCCGCCCTAAACAACAGCGACAAGCGCATCGCTCGCCGCCTCGCCGCCATCCTCCGCATCGCCGAAGGCCTCGATCACTCCCACCGCCAGCGGATCCAGGACATGCGCGCCTCCTTCCAACGCGGCGCTGTCACCCTCCAACTCCGCGTCCGCGGCGACGCCGCCGAAGACATCCGCGACGCCGAACGCAGCTCCGCCCTCTTCGAACGCGAATTCCACACCCACCTCTACCTCCGCCCCTCCAATTTCTCCCGCCACTAGTGGCACAGGCTTCAGCCTGTGCTCTTCGATTTCCAGTTACGTCACCAAACAAATTAACTTGAGGGTGCCCCACCCTTGGTTTGTAAGGGTGGGCTCTTACGATCTAACCCCGCGAGATTTCCTCCCTCGGTTCTCCGTGAACTCTATGGAACCTCTGTGCCCTCTGTGTTAAATCTTTTTCCAACTCCTCTTCCTCCTAACTCCCACGACACCTATCCCCGTCATTCACCCACAAAAAACATTCCTCTAGTAAACTCTTTCGAGGAGCCACCGCGCATGCAGCTCTACATCGTCCGCCACGGCATCGCCGTCGACCGCGAAGATCCCAAATGTCCGCCGGACCCCGATCGCTTCCTCACCCAGGAAGGCGTCGAAAAAGCCCGCCAGGTAGCCAAAGGCGTCTCCGAAATCGGCGCCGCCCCCGATCTCCTAATCTCCAGCCCCTATCTCCGCGCCTATCAAACCGCCGAAATCTTCGCCGAAGAATTCGGCTACTCCAAAAACAAAATCCGCAAAACCGATCAACTCCTCCCCGGCGCCGAACCCCTCCAACTCTTCCGCGAATTAGCCAAAGACAAAGACCTCTCCGCCGTCTTCCTCTTCGGCCACGCCCCCCATCTCGACGACCTGATCGCCACCTCCCTCGGCTCCAACCACCACCTCACCTCCCTGAAAAAATCCGGCGCAGCCCTGATCGAACTAAAACGCCTCGTCCCCCCCAGCGGCGAACTAATCTGGCTAGCCACCCCCAAACTCCTCCGCAAAGCCGGCAAGTAGCGGCCATCTTCAGGTGGCCCCGACGCGCAGTTGTGGCGCCGCTCCTGTAGCCTAGGCTTCAGCCTGTGCTCTTAGTTTTCTCCTCTTTCCGCTCCGTCATCCCGACCGTAGCAGCCCGATTTTTTCTTTCGCGCCGTTTTGTGGCGCGTCGGGCTGCGGAGTGGAGGGACCGTGGCAACACCTCAACACGTCCTCGACCCGTGAAATCAGCAAAACTTTTTTGAGTGTTGAATCAAGGCCAGCAGAACGCCAGCCCAAAAGGTTTTCCTATTCTAATCCGAAGCCGCCGCCGAAATCCGCTCTTTCTCCTCCACCCTCGGCAACTCCACAATCTTCAACGCCCCCGCCACTGTCTGCACAATCAGCGGCCTCTCCAATACCGTCTCCACCAAATGTTTCCCCGCCGCCACTCGCGCCGCCGCCATTTCGCTGTCCTCCAGCCCCGGCGCTCGCACAATCAACGCATCCACCAACCGCTCCACATGCAAATCCTTGCTCGACACCACGCCGCACTTCCGCAACACCCGCGCCAGTCGCAGCACTCCAGCCATCCCGCACACCGCCTGCTGCTCTTCCTTCGTCAACCGCCCATACGCCTTATCTTTCGCCTTCGGTTCTACTCCACGGTGATACCGCACCACCATCCCCATCAACTCCCACTCCGTCTCGCTCCATCCCACCGGCAATGCCAACTTCCGCAAAAATTTTCGCGCCGCTTTTTCCGGCGATTTCGCCCGCAGCCCCGCCCCAATTCCATGCAGCCGGGCCGCCGCCCGCATCACCTTCTGCAGTTGCTTATCCCAAAACGGCTTGCCGCCTTTCACCCGCCTCAGCTCGCCATAAAGCCGCAGCGCCAGCCGCGTCACTTGCGCCGCTTTTCCATGCCCCGCGTCCAGCGCCCTCGCCGTGGCCCGCAGCCGCGCCATCGCCGCCGCTTCCAGATTCTCCGTTTGCGGCAGTCCTTCCTTCCATTCCTGCCACAGGCGCCTCTCACCCATGCTTAGCTGCCGGTATTCCTCCAGTCGCAATTGCCGTTCCGCCGCAATCCGCTCCCGCCATCTCACTCGCGCATCTTCCGGCGCGTCCCCAGCCACTCGCGCAATCGTCTCCGCCAGCACGTCCAGATCGTGCACTTCCCCCAGCAGATCCTGCACCCGCTTCAAATCCTCGCCCCAGCTCTCATACAACTCCGGTAGCAAACTCTCCACCGTATATCGAAATCTCTTGACTCCGATGCGCAGCTCATGCCACGGCTCCGGCTTCTCCGTACGCAACGCCCGCAAATGCAGCTCTCTCGCCGCCAGCAACCGCTCCAGCGCCAGGCTCTTCGCCGCCAAACTATTCGGCCCAACCACCCGCGCCCGGTGCCCCAGCACCCGCTCGAAACCCTTCCAAGCCTTCGCGTCAAACTTCCCCGCCGCACGCAGTGCCGCTTCCTGTTCCTCCGTCTCGTTTTTCTTCAAGTGCGCCAGCAACCGCTCCCGCACCGCATCGTTCTCGCTTCCCAGTTTGTTAACCCACTCTTCCAGCACCTGCGTATCTCGCAACTCCCCCAACTGCCTGAAAAGTTTCCTCCCAATCTTCCGCATCTCCGGCCACGCCGCATCCGGATCCACCTCTTCCATCACCGTCGCCAAAGACCTGCACCGCCGCAGCGCCACGCGCAAATCATGCACCGCGTCCGCTTCCGGCGCCGAGCGCACCTCTTCCAACTCCTTCAGCGCACGCTCCATCCAATAAATCAAACCCCGCTGCTCACCCTGTGAGCCGGGAATCATGCTTCCTGTCGCCACGTTTTCTCTCTAAAGGCTGCAGCCGCGTTAGTACGCGGCCCCTGTCTCAGCCAAGCCTATACACTAGCCCTTTGCCTCAACCCCGTCCACTCCACCGCGCACAGCACCCGCGTAGCGGCCACTTTCAAGTGGCCTGCTCTTGGGTTACTCCGATTCTTACACTGTCATCCCGACCGGAGCGACCCGGCCTTTTCTTTCGCGCCGTTTTCTGGCGCGCCGGGTCGCGGAGTGGAGGGACCGTGGCAACGCCTCAACACCACCCCAATCGCCGGGTGCCGCACCCTGCGGATTTCAGGGTGCGGGTTTTTCCGTGCTTCTCCCGTCTCTACTCTTCTCTGCGTCCTCAGCGCTCTCTGCGTTAACTCTCCTCTTCGCTTTGGCCTTTTCCGAACTCTGTCATCCCGACCGGAGCGACCCGGCCTCTTCTTTCGCGCCGTTTTCTGGCGCGCCGGGTTGCGGAGTGGAGGGACCGTGGCAACACTT
>DATHOY010000203.1:0-2942 GCA_035484435.1 Vulcanimicrobiaceae bacterium
GGCGTGGTAGGTCAGGATAATGTCGGCCCCCGCGCGCTGGATGCCGGTGAGAATTTCAAGGACCACGCGCTTTTCTTCGATCCACCCTTTTTGCGCGGCGGCTTTGACCATGGCGTATTCGCCGCTGACGTTGTACGCGCCCACCGGCACTTCGAAACGATCGCGCACAGCGCGGATGATGTCGAGATAAGGCAGGGCGGGCTTCACCATCACGATGTCTGCGCCTTCTTCCAAATCGAGCGCAACTTCGCTCAATGCTTCGCGCGCGTTGGCGGGATCCATCTGATAGCTGCGGCGGTCGCCAGACTTCGGCGCAGAGTCGGCGGCCTCGCGGAACGGCCCGTAGAAACCGGAACAGTACTTCGCCGCGTAAGCAAGAATCGGAATATTTTCAAATTTGTGGCCGTCGAGCAACGTGCGAATCGCAGCAACGCGGCCGTCCATCATATCCGACGGCGCGACGATGTCCGCGCCGGCGCGCGCGTGCGACAGCGCCTGCTGCGCGAGGATCTCGAGCGTGGGATCGTTGAGGATTTCGTCGTGCTCCACGACGCCGCAGTGGCCATGATCGGTGTATTCGCACAGGCAGACGTCGGTGATTACCAGGAGATTGAGTTTCGCTTTCTTGATCGCCTCGATGGCTTGTTGCACTACGCCGGTTTTCGCGAGCGAACTGGAGCCGCGAGCATCTTTGCTTTCGGGCAGGCCAAAAAGAATGATGGCCGGAATCCCGAGCGATTCCACTTCGCGGCACTCTTCCACGATTTGATCCACGGATTGCTGATGGACACCCGGCATGGAACTGACTTCCTTGCGCACTTTCGTGCCGGGGCAGACGAACATTGGATAGATAAAGCCGGCGGTAGTCAGGCGAGTTTCGCGGACCATCCCGCGAAGCGCTTCCGTGCGGCGAGTGCGGCGCAGACGGTGAACGGGAAAGCTCATCCTTGTTTTGCTCCTGCAGGCTGTTGTTGGCCCGCCTTTGCGAAATATTCGGAAAGAATGGCGACGGCCGCGGTGGCCGTGAAATCGGCGGCAACAAGAATCCGGCTGACGCCTTCGGCTTTCAGCGCGTTTTCCGTAACGGGACCGATCGCGACGAATATGGCTTGATGACTGAGATCGCGGAAACGTTGCGAACCGAGCAGGTCGCGGAAATGATGCACGGCCGATGGGCTGAAGAACAGAATAGCGTCGGCATACCCGTGAAGGAGGGATTCCAGAACATCGGACGAATCGGTATTTGGCGGAACAGTCTTGTACGCCACTACCGGCGTAACTTGCCAGCCGTGGCGATTCAGGACTTCGATCAAGTCGGGATTGGCTCGATCACTGCGCGGAAGGAAAACACGTTTGTTTTGTGTTTCGGCAGAAAGTTCTTCAACAAGCGCAACACCGGTGTGAATTCTGGAAATAAAATCAACGGTCAAGCCGTTGGCGGCCACAGCTTCCGCTGTGGCGGGGCCGACAGCCGCGATTTTCACATCTTTAAAAACCCTTGAGAGAGAGAGTCCCAACGCAACGCACCGCTGCTGCACAGCTCGCAGTGCGTTTTGGCTGGTGAAAAACACCCAGTCGAATCGGGTGGAATTCCTAAGGCAAGCATCGAGTTCAGCGAGATTGTCCGCGGGCGCGAACGCCACCAGCGGGAGCATAACCGGCTCGGCGCCGGCCTCGCGCAGGGCATCCGCCAACGATTGGCCCTGTTCGAGAGCGCGCGTCACAAAAACGCGCTTCCCTGCCAGCGGATTGTGATTCCTTTCACCCACGGGCGCGCTGCACCTCTTCCAGAATCGTTCGCGCGCCGCCTTCCGCCAGCACGCGCGCGAGATGTTCCCCAAGTTGCGCCGCCTGGTCGGGCGGCGCGGTGGCTTTCTCGCGAACGTACCGCGCTCCATCGACGGAACAAACGACGGCCTCCATCACAAGTTCGCTGCGCTCCATGCGGGCCCACGCGCCGACCGGCACCTGGCACCCACCTTGCAGCGCCGAAAGCAATGCCCGCTCGGCGATGATCGCGGTGCGTGTTTCCATATCGTCCAGCTTGGACAGAAATTCATCGGCGTCGCGATCGCTCACGCGCGATTGAATCGCGATCGCGCCTTGCCCAACAGCGGGCAGGGAAATATCCGTAGAAATCGGCTCCGTGATTTTCTGGCTCCAGCCGAGGCGGTCGAGCCCGGCTTTCGAAAGCACAATGGCATCGTATTCTCCGCTCTCCACTTTGCGAAGACGGGTGTCCACATTCCCGCGAAGTTCGCGAAAATCGAGGTCGGGGCGATAGTGCCGCAACTGAGCCTGCCGGCGCAGGCTGCCCGTCCCGACGCGGGCGCCTTGCTTCAGATTCACCAGCATCGTCCCGGCATGGGAAACCAGGCAATCGCGAACATCATCTCGCCGGCAAACCGCGGGAAAGTGCAATCTGCCGGGTGTTTCCGTGGGAATATCCTTCACGCTGTGCACCGCCAGATCGATAGCATCTTCGAGCAGCGCTTCTTCCAATTCCTTAATGAAGATTCCCTTTCCGCCGATCCGCGTCAGCGGCTGTTGCTGCATCTTGTCGCCGGAAGTTTTGATGATGATGATTTCGGCTTCGACGCCCGTCAGTTGAAAAAGCTGTTTGCGCACAAATTCAGCCTGCCAGCGGGCCAGAATGCTGCCTCTTGAACCGATGCGAAGCGGCTTCACGGTTTCTCCCGATCCGATAGGTACAAATCCCGAATCGCTTCCACATTCTGAATCTTGCGCCGCAGCTCTTTTTCGGTGCGCAGGCGTTCCGCGGGATGCAGCAGCAGCTGCTCGATGAGTTCGTCCATCAGGGCGCCAATCTTTTCGCGGTCTTCCCCGCTGAAGTGGTTCATCCCCGCCAGGCGTTGTTCGAGGAAGTGTGCCCGCCGCTGCTTCAGGCTGCCGCGCAAGGTTTCCAGAACCCCAGTCAGCTC
>DATHOY010000204.1:0-2412 GCA_035484435.1 Vulcanimicrobiaceae bacterium
ATCGAGGAACTCAATTGACCATGCGGCGAAGCGATTCCAGCGCTTGCCGAGCGAGCGAATAACGCGGTTCGATCTGGATCGCTTCCTGGAAGCAGCGCATCGCCTGGCCATACATTTCCTTTCCTAGGTACGCGCGGCCAAGATTGTAGTGCGGAAAATGCCGCGGCTCGTAGCGACGGGATTCGACGGCCTGCTGGAGCCAGGGAATGGCTTCGTCAAACTGGCCGAGTTCGATCAGGTAGGCGCCAATGTCGTTGTAGGGATTGCCGAAATCGGGGTCCAACTCGATGGCGCGCTTGCATTCGGCGATGGCGTCCATCAGCTTACCCTGGTAATGATAGGTCCAGCCGAGAAACGTGTGCGCTTCGGCGGTGGGGTGCAGCTCCAGGGAAGACTGGTAGAGCTCGGCGGCGCGGTCGTAGTCGCCCTCCATCTGGGCCTGATAAGCGTCTTGCAACACTTCCCACGCACGCGTGAGGGTCTCTTGGCTCATGGTGGAATTTTGAACGTAAAAAGTGAGTCTCGTCAAAGGTACGAAAGTGCTAGCTGTGCAAATTGGGCACCCTGTACCGTGGGCGGGGAAGAGGTGGAAATTTGGGGCCGGAACAGGGAAAATGAAGAGGGCTATTTTGAACAGAATTGAAGATGAGGGGGAAAGCGTGAATCTTCTTAGGAAAAGCGCGGTGATTGCGACGGGTTTCGCGGGGTTGCTGTGCGTGGGCACGCTGCTGGCGCAGGCGTCGACAACGAAAAATGCGGCTCCGAACGCGGCGGCGGTTGGGCGCGGGAAGACCGTGTTCCAGCAGAAATGTTCGGTGTGCCACTATGACAACAGCGACCAGAAAAAGATCGGGCCGGGGCTGAAAGGGCTGGCGAAGCGCGGCACGTTCAGCGTGAACGGCAACAAAGTCACCGACGAAAACTTGAAAACGTGGATTGAGAACGGAGACCAGTTGATGCCGCCGTTCAAGGATGTGCTGGAAGCCGGACAGATTAAGGATGTGATCGCGTACGTGAAGACGCTCTAGTCTGACGCACGCAGATTTTTGTGCGATAAAAGAGAAATCCCCGCAAGCCTGCACGAAGCGGGCTGCGGGGATTTCCAATTTTTCTCGCTCCCTGGCGGGAGAAAGAGCTACTTCAGGACGGCGTCTTTCAGGACCTTGGCCGGACGCAGACGAACAACCGTCTTGGCCTTGATCTTGATCGCTTCGCCGGTCTGGGGATTGCGGCCCATGCGGGCTTTGCGATGAGCCTTTACAACGCGGCCGATTCCCGGGATAACAAACTTTCCTGCACCGCCCTTGGCTTCCTTGACGGCCAACTTATGGAGCTCATCAAAGAAAGTGACGATGGCCTTCTTGGACGTGCCCACTTTTTCGGCGAGATGCGAAACGATTTTGGTTTTGCTCAGTGGCTTAGCTGCCATTTCTTCTGCCTATCCTCCTGATTTGACTATCCATCCCGGTGGGGCCGGGACCAGCCACGAGCGGAAAAACCCCTATTTTCCTGCAAAAAACTCGGGCCGAACCGGACTATAGCGAAGGAAGAAAAAGAACGCAAGGGCAAATGAGCAAAAAAGGCCGAAAAATCGCGATTTTTTTAGGGGCATGTGCAAAACGTGCTGATTTCATGCGGTTAAACGCGTTTTCGGGACGGAATTGGTCGAGATAGGGGTATGTTATGCTGCCTAATTCCAAGTTAATCAAGGAGAAGCGACTGTGAGCACGGGCACAAACTGGCGAGAGCTGGAACAACGAATATTGAAGGCAATTAAGACCGGTGTGCGGCCGGTGGCGGTGGCATTTCTTGATTCCGAACCCGCAGGAGTGAAGAAATTTGAGGGCACGCAGCCTTCCGGATGCAGTTTCTGGCGGATTGCCGCGGAGGGCCGGACGTTTTACACGATTCCGGAGAATCATTTTAACTGCGCGGTGGGGGCATATACGCACAATATAGCCCTTTCACCGGCACGGGAAAAGGAAACGGGTGACACGCTGAAGATGATGTTCGATCTTGGGTATGTGAAGCCGGAAGAGGTGCCGCAGATTCCGCGTCTGGCGAAGACTCCGAACGCGATTGTCTACTCGCCGTTGGGGGAGGCCCCGGTGGATCCAGACGTAGTGCTGTTTGCGCTGCGGCCGGCGGGGGCGATGCTGCTGCAGGAAGCGGCAGGGCGCGCGGGCGTTGGCGTGGGTGCGCCGTCGCTCGGACGGCCGACATGCATGGCGCTGCCCGCTTCGCTACAGTTTGGGGCGATTGCGAGCCTGGGATGCATCGGGAATCGCGTGTACACCGGGCTTGAGGATAACGAAATGTACGTGGTGCTGCGCGGCAAGGATCTGGCGAGTGTGGCCGAGGCGCTGCAGGTGATCAGTGGAGCGAATGCGGCTCTGCGGGATTATGCGCGAG
>DATHOY010000205.1:0-11937 GCA_035484435.1 Vulcanimicrobiaceae bacterium
GCGTGGGCGAATCGCGGCTCGGGGCCAAGAAACTCCCAGCCAAGGAACGCCAGAATCGCCGCGGCGACGACTCCCGGCACGAAATATCCAGCCACTTTGTCCGCTAGGCGCTGCATCGGCGCGCGGCTGCGTTGCGCCTCGCTGACGAGCTTCACGATTCGTGCCAGCAGCGTCTCGCCGCCAACACGCTCGGCCACCATCACAAAGCTGCCGCTGGAATTGAGCGTGCCCCCGGTCACGCCGTCGCCCGCCTGCTTTTCCACCGGCAGCGGCTCGCCCGTCACCATGGACTCGTCCACAGCACTCGCGCCTTCGCGCAAAATGCCGTCCACCGGGACGCGTTCGCCCGGGCGTACGCGCAACACATCGCCGCGCTTCACCTGCGCAAGCGGAACGTCCTTGTCGCCGCCATCAGCAACCAAATGCGCTGTCTGCGGCGCCAGATGCAGCAATTCTCGAATCGCTCCGCTGGTGTGTTTCCGGGCGCGCAGCTCAAGCACTTGCCCAACCAGCACGAGAGTTGTAATCACCGCCGCCGCTTCGAAATAAACGGCCACTCCGCCGCGCGCGTCACGAACCGATTCCGGAAACAATTGCGGAAAAAGCGTAGCTGCCAGGCTGTAAAGATAAGCCGCCCCCGTGCCCAGCCCGATCAAAGTGAACATATTCGGACTGCGATTCACCAGCGATGCCCAAAAGCGTTCAAAGAACGGCCAGCCACCCCAAATCACAACGGGCGAAGCAAGCAACAGCTCAATCCAATTTCTCAGACCGGGATCGATTCGAACTCCCAGCGAGTCGCCAGCCATAGAAAGCACCAGCACCGGCAGCGACAACACAGCGCTCACCCACAACCGCTTGCGCATCGAGTCGTACTCAGGATCAGCCTGCTCCCCCGCCACAATATCCATCGGCTCCAAAGCCATCCCGCAAATCGGACAGCTCCCCGGGCCAATCTGCACAATCTCCGGGTGCATCGGGCATGTGTAGCGAATGTTCTGCGTATCTGCGGGAGGCGTCCCCGCATGCTCATGCGTGTGGACATGGGTGCGCTCCATCCCGCCCATTCCCGGCGCCGCCAGATACTTCTCCGGCTCCTTCTCGAACCGTTCCTTACCACGTGGCGAACAGAAGTAGTAGGCGTTCCCGCCGTGCTCTACCTTTCCCGCAGCCTTCAGCGGCTCCACTATCATTCCGCAAACAGGATCCTTAACCCTCGGCGCGGCCCCCAAAATCGGCAGCGAAGCCTTTGCAGGTTTCGCAGCGGCTGCCGCAACCTGCATTCCCTGATGAGCCTCGGCTGAACTACCGACCGAAAGAAACTTCTCCGGCGCCTCCTCAAACCGCTTCCCGCAACCCACGCTGCAGAAGTAGTACCTCTTCCCCCCATGCTCCACCGTCGCCGCGGCCTTCTCCGGCTCAACATTCATCCCACAAACTGGATCGCGTTCCATGTTCCTGACCTCGCAATTTCTCTACATGTAGGGGCCGGGCTCGCCCGGCCCTCCGTCCGCTCACCACTCCCCCATGTAGCGGCCGCCTCTTGCCCGGAGCGTAGTCGAAGGGTCCGAGGCGGGCGCTTTTCCTGAGCGCCTTCCCGTAGTGGCCGAACTTCAGATCGGCCGCCTTCCTACCAGCCGACCGGTGTGCCTTTGTATACCGGCCGACCTTCAGGTCGGTTCTTCCCCTCACCGCAAATGCTTGTAAACCAATTCCAGCAATTCGTCGTACATCGCCGCCGCTTCCTTCGGCTTCCCGCTGCTGATCGCCTTCGTAGCGCAATGCTGCAAATGATTCTTCATCAAATTGCGCCCCACACCGCGCAAAGCCTCCTGCACCGACGCCACCTGCACCAAAATGTCTGCGCAATACCGGTCTTCCTCCACCATCTTCTGCAGCCCGCGCACCTGCCCCTCAATCCGCTTCAGCCGGTTCAGATTCGCAACCTTCAATTCCGAGTCCACCCCAACAGCCCTGCGCCCCCGCTTTTCCATGACCAATACCCCTCAGGGGTATTTATACCCCCATACCCTATCCATTGTCAAACACCACGGCTTTCGCATTCTCCGCACCCACAGAGTGTCATCGCGAACCCGCACCTTCATCCCAAACACTGTCATCCCGAACCCGCGCCTTTTGCGGGTGAGGGATCTGCTTCGCAGTAGACTGTTGACTGTAGACTGTAGACTGCAGACTGTCGTCTTCCTCACCCCCTGCCCCATTCCCCGCCCACGCTGGTATAATCCCCCTATGACCCTACTCGAAATCACCTACGAACTTCACTCGCCCCCCAGCTTCGAACAACTCGAGCGCCTCGGCGCCTTCGCCAACACCTACGGCCTCCGCCGCTTCCGCGTCGACGATCAACAAAAGCACCTCACCCTCGAATACGACGCCTCCAGGCTGCGCGAAACGCAAGTCGCCCACGTCCTCGGCAAAGCCGGCATCCCCATAGTGCAAAAGATGTCAGCCATGGAAACAGTCGACCCACTCCCCGTAGAAAAGGCCGCGCTACCCCGCTAAACCGCAAACCCCGTCTCGCAAATTGACCCACCGTAACTGAGGTCAGCGCAAAAGCGAAACCTCTCACCGGAAAACGTCTTATCGCGTCCCTGCAGTCAATCGCTGTGCTACATTCAGACCCAAACTTCAGCCATGGGCGGAGACGAATATGGATAATCTACGCGGAAATGTGCAACTGCACGGCAAGCCTGACTCATCCCGGCTGACACGCCGCGAGTTCGTTGCGGAAGCGGGTGGAGCAGTGGGACTAGCGATGATGCTGTCATTGGTGTCCTCGATAGCGAAGCCGGCAAATGCGCTCCCGGAACTGGTTTCACTGAACGCTCTCGAACTCTCCCGGAAAATCAAAACGAAGCAAGTGTCGTGCGTCGAGGTGATGCAAATGTATCTGGCGCATATCGAGCGTTTCAATTCGAAAGTGAATGCGATTGTTTCGTTGCAGCCGGCCGAAACGTTGGTGCGACAGGCCAAGGAGCGAGATGCGCAATTGAGTCGCGGTGAATACCTCGGATGGATGCACGGATTTCCGCACGCGGTGAAGGATTTGGCTGCCACCAAGGGTATCCGGACAAGTAACGGATCGCCGCTATTCGATTCGATTCCCGATCACGACGAAATATTTGTGCAGCGGCTGCGTCGCAACGGCGTGATCTTGATCGGAAAGACAAACGTTCCGGAACTCGGTTTCGGCTCCCAATCGTACAATCCAGTATTCGGCACGACTTTGAACGGCTACGACCAGACGAAATGCGCCGGGGGCAGCAGCGGCGGCGCGGCCGTATCGCTGGCATTGCGCATGTTGCCAGTGGCCGACGGCAGCGACATGATGGGCTCGCTGCGGAATCCAGCAGCCTTCAATAACGTTTTCGGTTTCCGCCCTTCGTTCGGCCGGGTGCCGAGCGCTGGCGGCGAACAATTCCTTCACACCCTCAGTGTGGACGGATCGATGGGCCGCTCGGTTTCGGATGTGGCGATGTTGCTCAGTGTAATGGCGGGACCCGACCCCGGTGCGCCGCTTTCGATTGAGCAGGATCCTGCAATATTCGCGCAGTCATTGAAACGAGATTTTAAGGGCACGCGCATCGGTTGGTTTGGCAATTTCGACGGTTACCTGGAAATACATCCCGGAATCTTGGAGCTGTGCCAGAACTCCTTCAAGGCGTTCCAATCATTGGGCTGTGTTGTGGAGCCCGCCAAGCCCGATTTTAATATGGCGAAACTTTGGGATTCGTGGCTCACCCTGCGGCATAGCTTGACTGCGGGAGGCTTGGCAGCGTTTTACAACGACCCCGCGAAGCGAGCGAAGTTGAAGCCGGAAATTCAGTGGGAAATCGAAGGCGGATTGAACTTGACGGCAATGGAGTTTCAGCACGCGTCGCAAGTCCGGTCGGACTGGTACCGCGCCTTGTTGAAGCTATTTCAGACTTATGACTACCTGCTGCTCCCGAGTGCGCAGGTCTTTCCGTTTGACGCACAAGAACACTGGCCGAAGGAGATCAACGGCCACAAAATGGATACCTACCACCGCTGGATGGAAGTGGTAATTCCCGCTACCATGGCGGGCTTGCCGGCGCTCAGCGTTCCCGTTGGATTTGGCACGACCGCCTTGCCGATGGGGATGCAGTTGATTGGGAAGCCTAATGCGGATTTCGCTGTTCTGCAATTGGCTTATGCGTACGAACAGGCGATACCTTGGGTCCGAGATTATCTGCCGCCGCTGTTGAAGTCGGCCGCCCTGCCCAGGTAGACCTCAAGCGACATTCTGCAAAGGACACCTATTTCAAATGGGAAATCCGTAGAGTGTAAAATGTGTGAAGGCAAGTGTATTAGGGCTACAGGCAGGCCCAAAAAAAGTGGGGCCCCCGCTTGGGATCGGGGAGCCCCGGAAGGCGCATCTCAGATGCCAGTGTCGTTTTCACACCGGCGCGTGGGGTCATCCATCCTAGCTTCCCTCTCAGAGGCAGGTGGTAACGATTCGCCAAAACAGCAAGCAAGCCCCTTCCCCCTCACTTGCCATAATGTGCGCCTCGTTTCTGAAACGCGCCCACGCTTCCTCTATTGCACGAGGGGCACCAAGCCGTTCCCCCTGTAGCATTCTTACAAACTGCTCAATAATTTATGGTTAGCTGTTCCTGGTAGGACCGCACCCCGCACCAAATCCGACCACGAGATTCAAATCGGAACTCTGCCTCGCCCCTCTCCTGCTCCAGGACTCTCTGTTCACACCGAACCTCGTACCATGACCCGGGTAACAAAACTCTTAGCTAACCAGCGCTATCGGTTTTTTTTCGATTCCGGGTAACACTCTCTTCCTATGAAGTCTCCCCTGCTCCATCGTCTCCGCCGTCTCGCCATCTGGGCTACTCTCGATCTGCTCCTGTTCGCGGGCGCCCTGGCCCTCTCTACTTGGGCCAATACCCGCGGCCAACTCGCCAAACCGCGCGTCGAGGGCTGCTACTGCAGCTGCGCGCAATCAAAAACTTCCGCCGGCTGCACAAAAATGTGTGAAATACCGAAGAACGCTTCCCGCTGGGGAGCGGTAACTTGCAACAAGCCCCGCGTGCAGCCACCCGCCGAAACTCCGGGAGCAGGCCCCCACTATCCGCGCAAACCCCGCGCCGAACGCGCTAGCAACTAGAGGTCGCCAGGTCATCTCAAAAATAGTTTTCCGGGAATTTGTAGGGGCGGGGCTTGCCCCGCCCACTGTTGCAGCACTGCCAAAAATCAATTTAGGGCGAGGATGTAAACAGAGCCAGATCAGTTAGGTCAGTTCTAGTTCCTTTCGCCCGGCGCTTCACCAAGCAATTTCGCGAAAATCTCCGGCACTTCAAAAATGGCGCGGTTTTTCAGCCCCGCTACGTTTCGCCGAAATTCCCCCAGCGCCGCCGGCTCCATCAGTTGCTTCACGCCGCCCACAATTTCGCGGAAATTCCGCAGAATAATTCCTACCCGCTTCTCCTTCACCCACTCCGTGTTGTAGCGCTCCTGCGGCAGCGTCCACGCATTGCATTCCAGTATCACCGGCAGCTTCCGCATCATCGCTTCCGCCACGCTTCCCGGCCCCGGCTTGCCGATCAGAAAATCCGCCGCGTACATCAGCCGATGCACCTCTTTCGTGAATCCAACAATGTGCAGAGGCAAATCCCATTTCCGCGCGCGAAACGTTTCCGCCAGCTTTTCGTTGCGCCCGCAAATCACAATCAGCTGCAGGGGCAGCTTCGCCGCATCCAGTTGCTCCACAATTTCCAGCATCACTTTCGATCCGAAGCCGCCAAAAAGCAGCATTCCGGTCGTCAACTCCTTCTCCAATCCTAACTCCTGCCGCAAAGTCACTGGATCCGTCCCGTCAGGCAAATAAAAATCCGGACGCAGGATCATCCCCGACGTCTGGAAAATATGCGCGGCATCTTTACCGATCGCCCGGGCCTGCTCAGCCGCCTTCTCCGAGCCACAAATCATGTACTGATTTTCGGCCCGCTCGATCCAGAAATGCGGCGGAAAATCCGCGATATCCGTAATCAACGTAACGAACGGTTTTTCCGGGTGCACCCGCTTCCAGGCTTCCGCAATCTCTCCGTTGAAATGCGGAATCACGGACACCAGTAGGTCCGCATCGCTTTTCTGAAAGTAACCAGCCAGCAATTTCACCAGTGGTCCATGAAAAATCCGGATCGTCGCCTGCAGCACGCGCAGCAATTGTGTCGCGCCCAGTGTCCATCCGTTGCGCAACAGCGTGTTGTATTGTTCCTGAATGCGAATCCCCGTGAGCTTGCGCAGCACATCCAGGTGATCCGTCAATTCCTGGAACTGCACCAACTCCACTTGCCAGCCTCGATTTTGTTGGGAAATTACCGTTTGCAGGGCCACCGCAGCGTTCCGATGGCCGCCACCCGCGTCATGGAACAACACCTGTATTTTCTTCATCGCCCCGAATTGTTCCACAGAACTATGAATAGACTGTAAACACAGGCAAGCACGCTCCATGCCATGTGGAAAACGTTTCAAACCGTTTGTGCTCAATCAGTTCCACCCTGATTTTCATACGCAGTTTGCCCTCGTTTTATGTCCTGTTCATATCCCGCATCTAATCTCGTAACATGCGTTGCGACCTTCACGTCCACTCAATCGCCTCGGGGATGTGTGACACGCCGGGTCTCACCCGGATTGCCAAGGAGTCCTATAACCAGCCCGCTGAAGTCTACGAGCGCTGCAAGCGTCTCGGCATGTCCATCGTCACTCTGACGGACCACGATTCCATCGACGCCGCGGAAGCCCTCCGCAAATATCCCGACTTTTTCCTCAGTGAAGAAGTGACCGTGCGCATGCCCACCGGCACCCAGATTCACCTGGGAGTTTACGGAATCACCGAAAAAGATCACGCGGAAATCTCGCGCCGCCGCAACGATTTTATAGCCCTGCTGATGTACCTGACCGAGCGCAGGATTTTCTTCAGCCTGAATCATGTGTTCTCCAGCCTTACGGGCCGCCGCGAGATCGAAGATTTCAACTGGTTCGCCTCCTACATCCCCGCGCTGGAAGTCCGCAACGGCCAGATGTGGCAAGCGGCGAATCAACAAGCGCAGCAGTTGGCCTCGAAACTTGGCAAGGCCGCTGTGGCGGGCAGCGACTCGCACACCCTTTCCGGCGTCGCTCGCACATTTACAGAGATGCCGGGAGCGCGCACCGTCGAAGAATACTTCGCCGGCTTGCGCGCTGGCCGCGGGATTATTCACGGGCAGCACGGCAGCTACGCCAAACTCACGATGGACATTCTTAATTTTGTTGGCCGGGTGGTGAAAGACAATCCTCCCGCCTCGGTACTTCTTCCGCTGACCGTTTTCATTCCGGCCATCACCGGTTTTCACTGGCTCAACGAAATCCGCTTCTGCAAACAATGGGCCACGAAACTGGATGGCAGGGAAAAGACTCCGCGCATGCTATGGGACGTCGATTCGAGGTTCGAGGCGAACTGGGCGAGTTGAGGTGGGGCCATGACCGTCGCAAAAACAGTCTGGGGCTACATCCAAAACCGTGATTACCGCGTGATGCGCCGCGTCAATCGCTGGAAAGCGCCGCGCTGGATTCGCTACTGGATGATCGCCGCCACGCGCGTCGGCGACGGCTGGCTTTGGTACAGCCTGGCCATCATCCTGTTAATCGTTGGCGGCCCAAACCGCTACGCCGCGGTTAGCGCCTCCGCATGCGCCGCTCTCGCTGGAGTTTTCGTTTTCAAAGCGCTAAAGAAAATCAGCCACCGCCAGCGCCCGTGCCACATGGAGCCGCACTGCTGGTCCCGCGTTCTTCCCCCCGACCAGTTTTCGTTTCCCTCCGGTCACACTATGACCGCCTTCTCGATTGCGCTGGTCGTCAGCTATTTTTATCCGGGCCTGGAGGGTGCGCTGTATTTCGTCGCTGCCAGTATCGCGATCTCCCGTGTGGTCCTCGGCATGCATTTTCTCAGCGACGTTCTGGCCGGCGCCGTACTCGGCTCCGGACTGGGAGTCACAGCCATCGTCCTCTTTGCCTCCTACGGCCTGGTGTAGTGTGTTTCTTATAAGACACCTTTTCGCCACCCCATGCGCTAAGATTAACCAATGGCATCTGCAGGACAATTTCACAGACAGGTTTTCCTCGTTTTCGCCGCTTTCTTGATTGCTTCCCTCACCCTGACGGCTCAGGAAAAACCCGACACTCCGGAAACTTCCTCGACAACATCCGGCACCGCCCCCGCCGCGTGTTGTTCGGATATCGGCCGCAGCGTCTCGCTTCGCCAGTTGCCGGGAAATCTTCTCGCCGACCAGAAAGACATCTGGCTCTTCCCGACCAAGCTCGTCAAGGGAGAGCACATCTGGCCCACCATCGCCATTGTCGGCATCACTTCCGGATTTGTCGCTTCGGATCCTTATTCAGCTCCCCCATTCCGCAACACCACAAGTTTCAGCGGCTTCAACCGCGTACTCAGCAGCACCAACACAGGCGCTTTCATCGCGGCCGTGCCCGCTGCGATGTACGCGATCGGCTGGGCGCGCAAGGATTCCTATGCTCAGGAAACCGCGCTTCTTGCCGGAGAGGCTTTCGCCGACGGCTTCCTGATCGATCTCCCCTTCAAAGCCATCACCGGCCGCCGCGAACCCATCAGCTACACCGGCAACGGCCCGTACTCTGACAGTTTTTTTAGCGGAACTCACAATCCGTTGCATTCCGGGGGCTTCTATTCCGTCCACTCCATGGGTGCCATGGCCGTGGCAACGGTGATCGCCCGCCGCTACCGCTCGCACCGCTGGGTGCCCTTCGTCGCTTACGGACTCGCTGGCGCCATCTCCTTCTCGCGCATCACGCGCAGCGATCATTTCCCCGGAGACGTTTTCTTCGGCGGCGCCATGGGCTTCGTCATCGCTCGCTACGCGGTCCTGCCCCAACGCGAATAAGGGGCGGTTTGACGCCCCCTATTGCAGTCCTCCTACCTTTGTAGGGGCGTGGCTCGCCCCGCCCGCTGTAGCGGCACCGCTCACACTAAGCCTGGACGAGGATCTCAACAAAGCCAGATCCGTTCTACTCCCTAAGCTCGCCTTCCCAAACGATCAGAAATCTTGATTCGCCCCTCAGATAATCCGCTTGGGGTGCTCCGCCAAGGCCTTCCGAAACGCCGCGAGATTTGTGGAGTCGATAACCGCCGTTCCGGTATCCACAAACGTGGGCAGAGGAGCCGTCGGCGCGGTTGCCCAGTCTTTAAATTCGTGAACTACGTTGTGGTGCAAGTCGTCCAACAACCTTACTCCATAAAACGCCATGAGGTAAGGTTTCTGCACAACCGTGGCGGTGATCCACCCTCGCTCGACCGCGTCCAGTGTCTGCGGATCTTTATCGAACGCCACGATCTTGATCTTCCCGGTCATGTCCAGCAGGTGCAGCACATCGGCCGCTCCTGGCCCGCCCGATGCCTCCAGACAAATAATCCCGTCGATCTTCTCCTTCTTCTTCTGCAGTAGGTCGGAAATGCCGTCATACGCGGCCCGCGGATCGCCATGGTCGTCGATGGTTTCCACAATCTTGATTCCCGGATAGCTCTTCAGCACGTCGTTCACACCGCGGACGCGCTCCTCTGAATTGAACTGGCCCGGCAGGCCGATTAGAACAATGCGTCCTTGCCCGGCCAGCAGGTCCACCATCCGCTTCGCGCTCTTTTGCCCGGCGCGGAAATTATCCGTCCCGATGAACAGCACTCGCCGCGAATCAGGCGAATCCGAGTCCATGCAAATCACCGGGATTCCCTGCAGCACAGCCTTGTTTATCGACTCCTTAAACAACGCGGGGTCGCTCGCCGACACCATGATGCCGGCGGGATTTTGCGCCACTACCTTTTGAAACTCGCTTAGCTCTTCGCTGGGCGAAAGAGTGGCAGGTCCCACCATCTCTACTTTTACACCCGCCGTCTTGCCGATATCCGTCAGCCCAGCTTGCGCCTCCTGCCAATACGGCAGGTTTACATTCGCGGTTACAAGAACATAGCGCTCCTCCGGCTGGTGGTACGGCTTCTCGCAAGCAGAAAGGGCGAGCCCCATCGCAACTACGCCGGCGATGCAAATGAATCTGGGTGCGTTCATGATCGGTCTCCTTAGCTGAAACTTACCTAGTAGGTTGAATGGTGGGATGAGACCAGATGACTCCGCGAGCAGACTAACACAACGCGCTTCGCTGGTGATAGAGCACTGGCATTTTTCCTGACCGTTCCAACCCACCTCCCGTAAGATGGTGCGTTGCTTGCCGGCGGCTGCGGTATCGCGCCGGCCGCCGCGTCTTTTCTAAAAACTATGCCTGCTGGAATATTGTTGGAAGTTGCGGTGGATTCCCTGGCCCGCGCGGCCGCCGCCGAACGCGCCGGAGCACAGCGCCTGGAACTATGTGCTGATCTCGCTGCGGGAGGCCTGACGCCCGGGATCGAGTTGATTCGCCAGGTGCGCGCCGCAGTCCGCATTCCCATTCACGTGATGATCCGCCCCCGCTCGGGCGATTTCGTCTACTCATCGGCCGATTTTGCGGAGATGAAAGCGTCAATCAAAACGATCGCAGCGGAAAACCTGGAGGGCATTGTGACGGGCGTGCTGCTCCCTGACGGTCGGGTAGATGTTCCGCGCACCACGGAACTCGTCTCGCTAGCCTCACCAATGCAAGTCACATTTCATCGCGCTCTTGATCAGACACCAGACCTCGCGGCAGCGTTGGAATGCGTCGTTCTCACCGGCGCGCACCGCATCCTCACTTCCGGCGGCGCAGCCAATGCCCAAACTGGCGCGCGGACTCTCCGATCGCTAATCGAACAAGCTGGAAGCCGCTTCACCATTCTTCCCGGCGGCGGCCTCCATCCAGGCAATATCGCCGAAGTAGCCCGCGCCACCGGCGCGCATGAGTTGCACACAGGCCTCGGTGAAGTGATTCCCTACTCCAGCCCGGACATCGCAGCCTTCGAATCCGCGGTCAAACACTGCGTCGCGCCACTTCAAACGTAGCGCCGCCATCCTGGCGGCAAGCGTGCCTGCAAGATGACGGCACTACCCTGCGCCACAAAAAAAGGGCACGCGATTGCGTGCCCTCCCAAACAGCAAATTGTTTTCAGCGTCAGGCCTTCTGCGCCTGCCTCCGAAGGAACGTCGGCACGTCCAGATCGTCTTTCGGCACTTCCGGCGACACTTCGCGCACGTTCTGCGCCACCTGATGCACCACGCTTGGCGGCGTCTGCGGCAATTCCTGCTGCTGCGGATTTTCCCGCCCGGCCTTCCACGTTCTCGGCAGCACCGTCTGCTTCGACGGCGCCTGCTTTTTCCCGGCTTCCTTGAACCCCGCCGCGATCACCGTAATTTTCACCGCATCCTTCATATTCTCGTCCATCACCGCGCCGAAAATAATGTTCGCATTCTCATGCGCAGCTTTCTGGATCACGCTCGAAGCTTCATGAACCTCATGCAGCGAAAGTGAAGAGCTTCCGCAAATGTTGATCAGGATACCCTGCGCGCCCTGAATCGAATTGTCTTCCAGCAACGGACTGGCAATCGCGCGATTCGCCGCATCCACCGCGCGAGTGGCGCCGGTAGCTACGGCCGTGCCCATCACCGCGTAACCCTGCCCATGCATGATGGCCTTCACGTCCGCAAAGTCGCGGTTGATGATGCCGGGCACCGTGATGATGTCCGAAATGCCCTGCACCGCCTGTCGCAAAATATCGTCGGCGATCCGGAACGCATCGAAAAAACTGGTGCCGCGCTCCACCGTTTCCATCAGCCGCTCGTTCGGAATCACGATGACGGTGTCCACCACGCCGATCAAATCCTGCAGCGCCTGCTCGGCCTGCAACATCCGGCGCTTGCCTTCAAACGCAAACGGCTTCGTCACCACCGCAACGCTCAACGCGCCCAACTC
>DATHOY010000206.1:0-25424 GCA_035484435.1 Vulcanimicrobiaceae bacterium
TGGCGAAAATTCACTCGTTGCGGGTGATATCGCGGTCGACGGCGATGGCCTACAAAGGGACGCACAAACCGCTGCCGCAGATTGCCAGTGAGTTGAACGTGGACGCGGTGGTGGAGGGAACGGTGATGCGCGTGGGAAACCGCGTGCGGATTACGGCGGAACTGGTGCAGGTTTCGACGGACCAGCATCTGTGGGCGGATACGTATGAGAGTCCGATTGGCGACGTGCTGGCTTTGCAGAACCGGGTTTCCTCGGCGATCGTCGATGAGATTCGGATCAACCTGACAAAAGAAGACAAGGAGCGGTTGGCGCAAAAGCCGTCGGTGAGCCCGGAAGCCTACGAGGATTATCTCAAGGGGCGGTATTACTGGAACAAGCGATCTGGCGACGGGTTCGAAAAGGCAATCGGGTATTTCGAGGAGGCGACGCGGCGCGACCCGCAGTATGCGCTGGCGTATGCGGGGCTTGCCGATTGCTACGGAATTATTGGCGCGACGATTTATGGGAGACTGCCTTCGTTGGAAGCCGCGCCAAAGGCGAAGGCCGCGGCGATTCGCGCGCTGGAGATCGATCCTTCTCTTGCGGCCGCGGAAACGTCGTTGGCGACCGCGAAATTTAATTACGATTGGGACTGGGCGGGAGCAGCTGAGGGGTTCAAAAAGGCGATTCAGCTCGACCCGGGATACTCCACTGCGTACCAGCGCTACTCGTTGTATCTGAGCGCGATGGGAAAATTTGAGGACAGCTTCCAGCAGATTAAGAAAGCACGGGAACTGGAACCGCTCTCCATAAGCATCAATACGAGTGTGGGCTGGCGCCTGTATCTGGCGCGGGAATATGATCGCGCCATTGCCCAGCTGCGAGACACGCTGGAGATGGATCCGGGGTCCGAGTGGGCGCATCTGAACCTGGGCCAGGCCTACGAGCAAAAAGGACAATTCGGATTGGCGATCGAGGAACTGCAGAAGGCCGTCGAGTTGTCCCATTCGAGCCCGCTGACGATTTCGGCGCTGGCGCATGCGGAAGCGCTTTCGGGCAATCATGCGGCGGCAAAGAAGTTGCTGACGCAGCTCGAGACGCTTTCGAAAAAGCAGTATGTCTCGCCGTTCTATGTCGCGATTGTGTACCTGGGCTTGGGCAAGAACGATGAGGCCATGAACTGGCTGGAGAAGGCGTACAGCGACCGTTCAAACGGGCTGGTGTTTCTGAAAGTGGAGCCGGAACTCGACCCACTGCGCACGAATCCCCGGTTTGTGGCGCTGCAGAGCCGTTTAAACTTCCCGAATTAGCCCGCCCGTAGCGGAACACTTCTCCCCTAAGGAACAGTAGAAACGTCATTGGTTTGTTTAGGCGGCATCCGCCTGCTCTGGCCGCCGCGTAGTCATTAACAGGGCGGCCGCGATTCCGATGGTCTCAAGCGGCGCGGCGAAGGCGCCGGGCGAAGGCCGGATTGGTTTTCTGGGTGCAGGCTTTGCGCAGGGCAACCCTGGCGTGAAACAGGCGGCCCTTGGCGGCGGCGGTGGAGATGCCCAATTTGCGGGCGGTTTCGCGGACCGAGTGCTCTTGCAACTGGCAGATTTCGATGGCCGCGCGCACGCGGGGACGAAGTACACCGAGCGCCTCATGGAGTATCTTCGCGCGTTCCTGTTCGATGAAGGTGTCCTCGGGATTCAGGGCGCCGTCAACGAGTTGAAAACGGGGGCGCTCCTTCCCTTCCTCGTCCACGAATTCCATCGAAACTTCCTTGGAGCAGCGATTGCGGCGCAACTTCATGAGCGCGGCGTTGATGGCGATGCGGGTGAGCCAGGTGGAGAGTTGCGACCTGCCATCAAAATCGTTCAGATGGACCAAACCGCTGAGGAAGCAGTCCTGGAGGGCGTCTTCGGCGTCCTCGCGATTCCGGGTGATGCGCAGTGTCGAGTGAAAGATCTTCTTGGAGTGGCGCTCGAAGAGCTCTCCGAAGGCGGCCTTGTCGCCCCTTTTTGCGGCGGAAAGGAGCTGAGAATCGGACGGCGGTAGAGCGGCGATCGCCGGGATTTTGTTGCCATTCGCCAAAATGTATTGCTGTGTAGCCACGACTCGTTCCTCCTCAATTAATTGCGAAAAAGCATTCGCGTATTCGAACCTCAGGCGGAAGCAAGGCCACTTTGCCGGAAGCCACAAGGGAATACATCACGAGATGGAATGATTTATCGCTACACCTGTGGGGGTGGCTGGGGATACCACGATAGGTGGATTGGTAAAACCTCATATGACGACAAAGCTAAGGGCGTTACGATGCTGAAACGATAGGGATTATTCTTGCGGCGGGCGCGAAGCGGGAGGAATCACGATCTCTTTCCAGCCGAAAAGGCGGGCGTCCAGGGAGAAGGCCCCAGGGCCGAGAAGGGCGATGGCTGCGGCGATAACGATGATCGGGATGAGCGCCAACTTTGATTCGAAAGGAGTCAACAGCTGAAACGGAAACCATGACGAGACGATTGCCAGGCACTCCAAGGCCGCAAGAAGGCTGAGGATGGGAGTAAGGAATCCGATCAATAGGAGAACACTGCTTAAGAGCAGTATCGCGGTGGAGAGCAACACCCCCAGCTCCACGCGATCCGAAGATAGCAGGCAGAGAAAGCCGTGACCGCCCAGGACTGTAGCCACAACTACTCGCAAGAGCAGAAGTCCAACACCTGGAAAGCCGGCCGGAAATGCGGAAAATAGTCTGTGCAGTTGCATCATCCTCCGACGATGATGATGATGAGACGCCCGGTACGCTAAAGTAATGGAACGAGCCAGTGGACGCTACCCCACTTTCCGGTATCTTTGACTAACCCCTTAGTGGTATGAAATTTGGAAGAGCTGTGGAAGCTTAGAGATGGATAATGCCGCGGCGGATAGCGATGGCGATGGCCTGAGTGCGGTCGCTGGCACCCAGTTTTTCCATGATGTGCTTGATGTGGACTTTCACGGTCTCTTCGGTGATGAAGAGCTTGTCGCCGATGTCGCGGTTGCGATTGCCTTCGGCGATCTGCCGCAGAACTTCAATTTCACGCGTGGTCAAGGCTTCATCGCTCATGTGTTCGGCAAGTTGGGCGGCCAATTGCGACGGGATGCGTTTTTTCCCGGCATGCACCTGGCGGATTCCTTCGACCAGGTCTTTGGGAGGCATGCTTTTCAGCATGTAGCCGCGCGCGCCGGCTTCGAGAGCGCGCTGGATTTCCACGTCGCCCTCAAAAGTGGTCAGCATGATGATACGCGCGTCTGGGAATTCCGCGCGGATGGCGACAATGGTGTCCACGCCGCTCATGTCGGGAAGGCGGAGATCCATCAGGGTGACATCCGGGCGGTGCTTGCGAAACTGCAGGATGCCGTCATGCCCGCTGGCGGCGTCTGCGATCATCAACATATCCGGTTGACTGTTGATTACGGCAGTGATGCCCTCGCGCAGAAGGGGGTGGTCATCCACGCTGAGAACCCGGATTTTGCTTTTATCGATCATTCCGGTTGCCTGGGAGCGGCTTGAGATTTGTCCTCGACGGCGTTTCGTGAGTATAGCCGGGAAAACCACAATTTTCTCCTGGAGGAAACCTCGGGCTCAAAGGCCAGACGGCTGGGAACGGAAAGGTGTATCTCCGTTCCCGCGGAAGGCATGCTTAGGACCTTGAGTTTTCCGCCAATGCGTTCGGCGCGCTCACGCATTCCGGACAAGCCCCAGTGGCCGTCGCGGCCGGAGCTGACGACTTGGGGATCGACACCGCAACCATTGTCACGGACCAGGATGCGCAAATGGCTTGAGGAGTATTCGATTTCCAGGATGACCTCCGCGGCGCCGGAATGGCGGAACGCGTTGGCGAGCGCTTCCCTGCCGACGAAATAGATCTCGTCATGGATGACGGGACGAAGCGGGCGTGGCGCGCCTTCCACGATGACTCGAAATTCGCTCTGTGTGGAGATGGCGAGGTCCTCCTGAATGCGCGAGAACTCTTCTTCCAGATTCTGGCAAACCATGCCAGAGGAGCGAAGACCGCGGACAGTGTTGCGTCCTTCGTCCATGACGCGCCCCATCAATTGCAGGACGCGGCCGAGCATAGGCTTTGCTGGGGAATCTTCGGGCAGGCGGTCATCGGCGACGTGGAGTTGCATGGATGCGCTCATGAATCCCTGGAGCAGCGTATCGTGAAGTTCCTGGGCGATGCGAGTGCGTTCAGCGAGACGCTCTTCGAATCGCATGTTCATCCTTGAAGCCAGCGTGCGCATACGCAGGCGAACGAACAGCAATATTGCCAGAACTACGAAGAGCACGCCAGAAAGACGAAACCACCAGGTCTGCCAGTAAGACGGCTGGATTTTGAGCGAAACGTCAGATTCCTGGCTGTTCCACAAACCGGCACTGTTGCTGGCCAGCAAGCGAAATTTGTAATCACCGGAACTCAGATTGCTGTAAGTAACCTCGCGCTCCGAAGTGGGGAGGCTCCATCCCTCATCGACACCTTCGAGTTTGTACTTGTAGCGGACTTGATCGGGAACGGAAAGGCTCAACGCGGAGAAGGCGAAGGTAAGTCTGCGATGAGTGCCGGCGAGATGGACCGGGCCAGCCAGGCTGACGAGGGTGCCGTCGGAAGTGACTTGCTCGATGTGGATAATTGCGGGAGCGGAAACGGAAACGGCACGCGAGGGGTCCGCCACGGAAATACCGCGATTCATCGAAAACCAGATTTTGCCGTGCGCATCGGCGAATACCGATTGCTGGCGCTTGACTCCTTCCGTGCCGTGCAAACCATCGTGGAGGCCGTATTCGCGGACATCGGCTTCACCGAGAGCATTGCGGAGGAGACTGTCGCGTTTTACGCGCAGAACGTGATTGGATGTGGAGATCCAAAGCCAGCCGAGATGATCCTCGGCGATTCCCAGAATTTGTTCCTGCAAGAATGGAGGGACGGCGGTCGGAACCTGGACTTGGCCGGAAATCTGATAGGCGAGGCCGTTTGCCGTGCCGATCCAGAGGAGCCCCGAGGTATCCGTGAGAAGGCAGTTGACTGTTTGTGAAGGCAGGCCTTCGCGGATGCCCAGCGTCCGCCAATGTTCACCGGAAAGCGCGCTGAGGCCGTTGGGCGTTGCGAACCACATCGTGCTGTCGGAAGTTTGTGTAATCGAGGTTACCGAATTTGAGGCCAGGCCATCGGCCGTCGTGTAGTTGGTGAACCGCCCGTTGGCAAGTTGACTTACACCGCCGCTGAGAGTGCCGGCCCACACCCCGTGATCATGGCTCTGAAAAACAGCGTAGACACTGTTTTGGGCCAGGCCGTCCGCTTCGGTGTAGGTTTTGGTCGTCAGCGAACCGGCAGCGTAGTGCAAATGTGTCAGCCCACGCTGCTGCCTGCCGATCCACAAATCGTCGTTTGTGCCGGTGATTGAGTAGACGACGTCCTGATCGAGGCGATCGTTGGGCACACTGCCACTTTTCTCTCCCTTCAACCAGTGAAGACCGCCTTCGAAGGGAGCGAACCACACGCGCTCGCTCTGGTCCACGTAAATGGGTCCGCTACTTTCGGACTGGAGACCCGGGGCGGAATAGGTGACGAAAGCGCTGTCGCGCAAACGCTCGATACCAGATTGACGGCCGGCCCAAAGATTTCCTTCGCGGTCCTCGAGGAGTGCGTTTACGGCGGCAGGGGTTTGGGAGTTGCTTGCGTCCTGAACGACTGCCCCGGAGTTGACGCGAATCAGGCCGCCGGGTGTGCCCAGCCAAATGTTGGCGTCGCCATCCCGGATCATGGAAAGAACATGGAGGCGGCGAAGGGCGAGGGGAACCTCCAGTGAGCTGAATTTGTCGACGTCCCAGCGCAAAACTCCCTTGTCAGTGCCGATCCAGAGCTCGTGATCTCCAAAAGCGAGCAGGCAGTTGATGCGGGCGTCAGAGAGGCCGGTGGGCACGGCGACGACTTTGCCCCCCGACATATAGAAGAGACCTTTGTCGCGGGTACCGAGCCAGAGTCTGCCGTCGGGAGTCTCCGCCATTGAAAGGACGGCGGAATTGGGTTCGGCGAAGCGATGGGGCGCGACGCCCGTGGCCCAACTGAGACGGCTGGAAAGTTCGTCGGTGGTAACTTCGGGGCTGCTGGGAGATGAGTTTGGAGATAGGGAAGAAGAGTTGAACAGCTCAAATTTTCCCGAGTTGTAGATCAGCGGGCCATAGGCGACCGACGCAAAGAGGACGGAGCCGTCGTCGCGCTTCAGAAGCGAAGTGACTCCAAACTCGGCGAGTTCATGCCCAAATTCAAACTTTCCGTCGCGGTAGCGGAGGATCCTGGTGCTTTGCAGAAGAATCCAGAGATTGCCCTGGGCGTCGGAGGCGAGCGATTGAACGGGACCCATGGAAAATGTGGTGGGAGCGATTTGCGAAAAAGTCCGGAAGCCGAAGCCATCAAAGCGAACCAGATTTTTCTCCGTTCCAATCCACAAGTAGCCGTCGGGGGTTTGAGCCAGTGCGGTAACCGAGCCGCCGTTAAATCCCTTATCGCTGCCCCAGCGCTCCCGCATGTATTGGGCTAAAAGCAGATTTGGATCGAGAGGCTGGGCCAGGGATGCGGCGCACGCCAGTGCCAGCGCGGCGAGCAAGCCTCGGCGGAAAAAGCACCACACCCCGTGCGTTTCAAGGCAGATATTCGAATTTTTCAACCACAACCTCGTTCTCTTTTTGCAATGGGCTTGTTTCGCTGGCGACGACATAGAGCAAAAATTGAATTTTCTCCTGACCGGGGGTTGGCACGCCGGAGGTGAAGACATGCTCCGAAATCACCGGCCCGCCGGCTTGCATGGAGGCGCCGCGGACAGTCTTGAAACTGACGCTGCCGGATTCCCAACGCATGGAGTGAGTGAACGTGCCCTTAGGCAGAACAAAAGGCGAGACGTTTCCGGGGACATAGAAGGGTTGAATGCCATACTGCGTATTCGTCTTTCTTGCCGCGTCGCCCCAGCGGCCGAATTCCGTGTCTATTTCGCGGTAATGCTGGTCGCCGCCCCATTCATCAAAGGTATTCATGCTGAGGATAGCGGCCGGCTCCAGGTTGCTGGTGTCGCGCACGGTGGCGATGTACGTTCCGTAGCCAAGGCTGCGGGTCAGCACCACCTCCGCGCACAACCAGCGATCCCCTTTTTTGGTGATGCGGAGATGCAGGGCGCCGGTCGGATCGACCCAGGCATTTTCGGCTGCGTATAGATTATTCAGGCCGCCACGATCGCCCGCGATTGTGCGGACTTCCCAGTCGTAGCCGCTGAACTGGATCGGCCTTACAGGCGCGAGTTGCGGCTCACCAGTTCCTTTGACGATTGCGACAGAGACGACCGATCCCCCAACGGTGGGAGGCGTGTCCATCGTGGGGGGAGGATGATAGCCGGGATCCACGAGCAAGGCGGCATATTCAAAACCGAGATGAGTGGAAGTTCCCCAAGTGGAGTCAGCCTGAATGGGGATGAATGGTTTGTCGGGCCAGGGTTGCACCCACCACGGGCCGCTCCTTGCGTATATGACAATTTGCTGGCCGGGATGTCCGCCGGTGACGCGGCCGGTGATGGTGTCGACTCTTTCTCTGCCGCCCTGCGCCGCCGGAGGAATTTTTGTGAATTGGATTGCGGGGCCGGCGGGCGCCTGTTGCCGTTGGCAACCGGCAAGCAGAAGCACGAGGCCGAGAACTATCGCCACCGAGTAGCTAAAAGCGTTAGAAATGAGCCGTTCCTTGGGAATCAGATATGAATTGCGTTTCATCCCAACCCCTTGCAACGAACCGCGCAGCGTGAAATCGGGCCGGTAATCAAGAATGACTTGGAATCCATAATTTTAACTGGTTGACCTGAAAATTGAAGCCCTTTCGTCAGAGAAGCCGGCCTGGCCGACGAAAGCGCGTACTTCTCAACGATGCCCGTTGTTTGCGACCTATGAGGTTCGAAATACCGGTCGTAGAGTTGATGCATCCAATAGATGTAATAACTAGATGTAGCAGCTCACGGAAAAGTTGCGCTTGTTAGAAAGAAATAGAGGGGCCATGGCGGAGCGTTCACGTCTTGCAAACACACCACTTTCGATTCTGGACCTGGCGCATCTGCGACAGGGCGGAACCTCGGCCGAGGCGTTTCACAATTCCCTTGCACTGGCGCAGCGGGCCGAAGAGTTGGGATACAAGCGTTTCTGGCTGGCGGAGCACCATAACATTCAAGGGGTGGCGTGTTCGGCGACTTCGGTCTTGATCGGTTACGTCGCGAATGGTACGACGAAGATTCGCGTGGGATCGGGCGGCATCATGCTGCCGAATCATGCGCCGCTGGTGATTGCGGAACAGTTCGGCACGCTGGAATCGCTTTTCCCGGGGCGCATTGACCTGGGATTGGGGCGTGCGCCGGGCGGAGATTCGGCAGCGATGCGGGCGCTGCGCGGTGCGTATCGCGGCGGCGGAGACGATTTCCCGGAACAGGTGGAAGAGTTGCGGCGGTATCTGGGAGAAAGATTTGCTTCGCAGCGGGTGCATGCGTATCCGGGTGAAGGAACGCGCGTGCCGATTTATCTGTTGGGATCCAGCGATTACAGCGCGCGATTGGCTGGAGAACTCGGTCTGCCCTTTGCCTTTGCGGCGCATTTTCAACCGCAGCCGCTGCTGCCGGCGCTGCGGATTTATCGCTCGACATTCCGGCCGTCGGAGGTCTTGCAGAAACCGTATGCGATGGTGGGTGTGCCGATTCTGGTAGCGGAGTCGGACGAGCGCGCGCAGTTCCTGGCGACGACCCCGGTGCAGATGTTTCTGAACCTGATCCGCGGAGTGCCGAGGCCGCTGCCGCCTCCTGTGAAACAAATCGAGTGGAGCGCCGACGAACGGGAAATGGTGGCGGCAAAATTTGGTGCGGCGATCGTCGGCAGCCCGGAGCGAGTGGCTACGCGGCTGAGTGAGTTTCTGGAAGAGACGCTTGCGGACGAACTGATTGTGGTTGCGAACACTTATGATTTCGCGGACCGCCTTCGCTCCTTTCAGCTGCTAGCCGGGATAGCAAAACAAACGGAAGAGAGAGAGCAGAGGGCGACGGTAAAGGCCTAGCCGCTCCGGCAAATTTAGCGGACGACGCGCAACAACATCCCGCTGGCGCCTCGCACCAGCAATTCCTGTTGATCGGCAAGCAAGGTTATTTCTCCCACGGGTTCCGTGCGGCCGGCATGGGCAATCTTTACTCCCGGGATTCCGTAAACGCCGCAGGCATCCGAAGAGAAAACCCAGAGAGCTTGCAGGCGATCTTCCGAATCCAGCGGACCGCGGCACCGGGATTCCGGCTGGGCGCGAATATGAACCAGGACGCCGCCGTAAACTCCTTTCCCTACCCATTCGCTGCTTTGGTTCGTGACTGGGCCGCCGACCCCGTACACTTCGTCGCCGCCAATCTGGCGGGTGTTGGCCCAGAGATAAGGAGTGCCGAAACCCGGCGTGAATGCAGGAGTTTGCGCGGACTGGACCTCCATGAAACCAGCGAGAGCGCGCAAACTGGCGACGATGGGAATCACCCGGTGATGGGATTCAAGAGTGTCGAATCGAAACGTGATTTTTCCCATGGCGCCATTTCCCGCCCGCTCGACCGAGACGATTTTGCCGAGCAACTTCGCGCCTTCCGGGATGCTTTCCTGGTTGGGTAGCGGCACTTCCTGCATGATGCGGGCGGTGACTGCTTGCCCGGGCCGCGCGCTCTTGGAAGAGAAACCGTGGTTGAGCCGCGCGGGGAGAATTGTGCCAACGGGAATCCGGAACTTTTCGGTAGAGACACGATTCTCGGTTGTGGGACCGGCTGATTGCGCGAGAACGGGCGTTCCAAAGACCGAAGTGAGAATCAGGAAACCAAAGAAGGAGAGATGCGGGGTTACTTTTCTAAAGCTGAAAATTGCCATGACTTACTCCCGGCGACATCTGGTTGACGGCCCGCTTCCGAAAGAGCGGACCTGTTCCTTAGTGTCCTCCGCGGAGAAGGCGCTGACAAGTGTCCGGGTTAGCTCTTACCCGCGAGAAGCGGGAGCGTTCAGCGGATGGAGCGCAGTTTTGCGAGGACTTTGGGGACGAGCGTGGCGGGCAAAGGCGTGTAGCCGTGCTGTTCGGCGCTTTGTTCGCCCATGCTTAAGGCCCACTCGAGGAAATTGGCCAGCGCCTTAGAGCGCTCCTGGTCCGCGGATCTTTCCGGCACATAGAGCCAGGTGAAGCTGACGATCGGATAAGTCTCGTTCCCCGGGCCATTGGTGAGAGAAACGCGAAAGTCCGCGGGGATGGCTTTTTCTGCGGAGTGGTAAGCAGCGGCAATGCTTGCCTGTGTGGCCGCGATGAATTTTCCAGAGCCATTCTGGATGTGGCCCACGCCGACGGAATTGTCGGAGATGGTAAATCCCAACTCGATATAGCCGATGGAGCCGGAGGTGGCTTTCACTTTCTCCATCATGTCCTCGCCGCGATTGGCGCTGACGCCGACGGGCCAGGCGGGCGAAGGGGTTTTGCCAATCTGGCTGCGCCATTTCGGACTGGTCTTGGAAAGATAATCGGAAAAGATGTAGTTGGAACCTTTGCCGTCGGTGCGGTGGACAACGGCGATTTCGAGATGGGGGAGAGTCTGGCCGGGGTTGAGCTCCTTTAGCTGTGGATCGTCCCAGTGCTTTATGGTGCCGAGGAAAATTTCCGCGAGGACCGGGCCGGAGAAACGAAGATTACCCTTCACACCGGGAACGTGATAAATCGGCACGATCGCGACGAGAACCGTGGGGATGTGCAGGATGGGAATTTTCGCCGATTTCAACTGTTCGTCGGTCATGGGGACCTCGCCGGCGGCGAAATCGCCGACGCCGCGGGAAATGTCCTCGATTCCCTTCACCGTGCCAGTGCTGAGATAACGAACCTGCACGGCGGGACTGAGTTTGTTATATTCCTCGACCCAGTGGGTGTAGAGAGGTGTGGGAAGATTCGAGCCGCTGCCGACGAGCGCGATTATGTTTTGTGAGAAGGTGGCGACGGCAAAGCAGATCGAAAAGAGGATAATGGCAGGCCAAACTGCCATCCTGGGCGAAGATGGTGGCATAGAGGTTGTACTCCTTCGTAGGAGATGGGCTTAAGAAAATGCTGCGCCCCCGTTTAACCGTGCGCAATATCGATGATTGGTGTAGAGACTTATTGGTTAACCGGAGCTTTGACGGCGGGCCGCGTAACCCGTTAAGATGCGCGGGGTTTAACGAAGCGGGGTTTTCAGTGTTCAGCGAGGGCCGCAGATTTGCAGAGTCGGCGAGTTGGTTCGAGACGTACTTCAAATGGGGGCACGCGCGATGCGGAAACAATTTGCCTGGGTTTGCTCAGCCTTGATGATGGGAGGCTTGGCGTTCGCGCAGAAGCCGCAGGAAGCGAACAAACCGCCCGCGAAGGCTATCGCCACGCAGGAGCAGGATCTGACAAATTTGCTGGACGGAAGAATCAAGGCGGAATGGCAAGCAATCAAAGCGAAGGATCAGAAGGCGTTAGGCGACCTTTTGACGGAAGAGTATGTGGGAGTGGAGGCTGACGCCCAGGGAGAGCGATATAAGTGGAAGGCACTTAGCGAACTGCAGCAGAGTTCCGTCGCCGACGCCACGCTATCATTCTTGAAAGTGACGCAACTCTGCCCGGACGCAGCGTTTGCGCGTTACGAAGTGTTTATCAAGTTTCCCCCGAAGTCGGCGGTTCCATTTGAAAAAGTACTGGTGGGCGAAATCTGGGTGAAGCGCGAGGGGCAGTGGAAATCGCTCCACTATCAGGAAACCCGGGTGAAATAGACCGTTGCGGATTGTGTTGCCGCGCCCGGCCGGGGAACGAATTGGTCCATTCGAACTCGGCCAGGTGCGGCGTCTAAATCATTTCATGCTGTTATTGCCAGACTATGCGGAAAATTATTCGCAGTCCGGAGGCATGGAAGCGATGGCGTCCTCGGAACCACAGGCACGCTTCTTCTTTGCAGGCGTGAGGCCGGGCCGGGCATGGTTGAGAATCCAAAGGCCGTCGCTGTTAGCCAGATAGATCAGGCCGCGGCTGGGATCCTGGAGGATGCTGGTCACGCCGGTGAAGGTCTGCAGAACCTTCGGATGCGCCGGGTCGCTGAGGTCGAGAATTCTTACGGTTTCCGTGGGACTGTCCGAATTGCGAATGACCCCTTTGGAGTTTTTATCGGGGACTTCGGCGAGGCCGACGTCGGGGCCGACGATTTCGAGTTTGCCCGCGGCGGCGTCACTGGATTTGTCGCTTTGATTCACGAGGGTGGGTACCACGGGCTTGGTCACATCGATCACAGTGAAGCCCTGCTTCGACGCTTTCTGGACGTAGAGATATTGCTTGTCCCCCTTGCTCTGCAAAAGCATTTCATTTCCCGGCGCTTCTTTCAGCGCCAGGTGCGCGATCACTTTTGCGGGAACTTCGGTGGGTTTGTTGTTGGCCGATAGGCGTGGCGCGGAGGTGAAAACCACCGCGGCCGCGAACACCAGACTGACGGGACCCAGATGACTGCGATAAGAAAATTGTTTAGACCTATTCATCGCTTTCTCCTTGCACCGCTCTAAGCGTGCCTCCAGTGCTTCTTCTTTAAGTTCCTCGTTGCTCTCTCTAACTTTAGATGCAGCGGATAAACGCAAGCGAAACATTTTTTCACAAGGGAACAAAAGACCTTCAAACGGAGGGAGGCGGACGAGTAAAAAGACGATTATCCAGGACGACGGAAGCCGCGGGACGCTCTTCGGATATCTCGACGCGCCCGGGCGCGGATCGTGGAAGCAGGGTGCGGCCGGCAGAGGGCGGTTGCAGCACAAAGAAGTCCTTGGCCATGACTTTAGCCGTGATGTGGGAGGAAGAGCAGGGCACCCAGGAAGTACCGTCGGAGAGCGGATTTCCCTGAAAGCGGTTTGCCAGGACAACGACGAGGGAAAATGCGCAAATCCACGCCGCCACGCAGTGGATGCAGGTCAGGCGGTGCGAACGCGGTGTTATAAGCGACGGCATCGGAACCCCGCCAAGTGAAAACTCCTTACCAATTCCATTCTACACCTGTGGGGCTGAACGGGAGTCGAGGCCGCACCTCAACTGAGAATTCAGGCTTCGCCCGCGTTCCGAAACCGCTACCAGACTGTTTTTTACGCTTACTGCCTGCCGTATACGGCAATACATCCGTTAGCGCTCTGCGTACCGCAGAGAGGACCGGCCTGGGTGGGGACGAAAATCTGATTGGTGAACTGGTTCACCGTCACGCTGTGAGAATTCGAGCCGGTAGTGACATTCACTAGCCACTGGCGCGTTCCGGCATCAATTACCCCGAGGACCGGTCCGCTGGGCATGTCGCGTCCGGCGGTGTAGTAGCGATTGTCACCGGGGTTGTACCAGACTTCGTCAGTGCCGCCGGATTGATCGATGTTGATTTCGCTGGCTAGGCAAGCCGCGCTGGTTGTGCAGGTGCCGTCAAAGATGATCAGCAATGGCGGGAACTGGACGCCGTCATGGCCTCCGCAGCCAACGAAGAAATCGTGGCCTGGGCCCTGGGTGATGCCGGCGGGCATGCAGTTGAGAGTGGGCACCACGTTAATTACCACAGGCCCCGCTGGATTTCCGATTCTGGGGTCGATTTCGTCGATGCAACCTACGGCGACGCTCGATTGGCTAGGCAAATTGGAAGCGGTGCAGTTCAGGTTCTGCACATAAAAAGTGCCGTGGAGGGGATTGAAGCCAATGGCGCCCGTCCCAGCAACAGCAATTTCACCTTGTTGGCCTGCCGCAGCCGGCCCGTTACTTGTGATAAAGAAGCCGGTGTTGGCGTCGACGACCGCCGAGTGATGGCAGGGTATGGTTAGAGCTCCTCCCGTAGCCACTAGAGGAAACGGTCCACCGGAAGCGCCCGATGGAACGAAGGTGGATTGATCAGGGCAAGGGAAGCCGTTGCCGCTATCGACGGCGACCGTTGAATCGACGGGTGATGCGCCATCGTAATAAATCTGGCCAAGGATGCACGCTGCAGGGTTTGCGGTGGTGTAATTGTTGGCCGCAGTCCCATTTGTGGGATAGGCGGGGTAATTCACCGGCAGGCAATGTCCCTGTCCAGGCGTTGTGAAAGGCGGCGCAAAGGTCCGGTTGACGATGTCGGTCACATCGACGAGCGTGACGAATGGGAGTCCAGGATCGCCGTTGGCGATGAGGACGATGTCGTGACCGCCGACAGTTCCATAGGCCATTTCGTCGCCGCGGTCGTCGGCACATTCGGGAGCGCTGCCGGCCCCGCCATTCCAAGAGGCGATGCAGGGGCCAACTCCATTCGGACCATCAAAATCAGGGGAAGCACCCGTTGCCAAGTCAGCAATGACCTGAGGTGGGTTAGTTGTGAGGTCGAAAACCACGAGGGAGGCACTACCACTGCCAACGAATAGAGTGTTTCCGTCTGGTGTAACAAGAAGCCCGTTCGGCCCGGAAAGCGGGTTAACGCCATTGGCTCGCGAAGCACAGCATTGCGCACCGGGAAATCCACCAAAGTTGCCGTTCGGGCCAAAACCAGGAAACGCATCGCCGAAGTGTGCGAAGAATGGGGCGTTTCTGCAACCGAACCGGGTCAGTCCGTTACCAGTCCGGGTGGAATTTACGCTCCCAAGGCCGGTGACGATCGACGGAATCCCCTGAACGTCCGAGACGTTAAGCTGGGGTCCCCAGCAGGGACTGGCATTATTCCCCGCGTTGGCCACCTGGTTGAGTCCTCCAATCGTGTTCACGGCGAAGTTATTTTTGGCGTCGGTGACGACGACATCCAGACCGATGCGATCCGCCGTATACACTTTCTGTTGAATCGGATCGAACCAGCTGATGTCGAAGGAGTTGAACGGACCGCCGGGCTCGCCGGTGGGATTGTGCTCCGGCACGGGGATCACGTTGATGACACCGTAAGCGCCGTTTACGGTGGTGCCGCAAGTCGGACAAAACGGCTGTGAGCCGCAACTGTTCAGGAAAAATCCAAGCGCCAGCACGGCAGCGATTTCGAAAACCTTTAAGAGTTTGGGCTTCATCGAACAACCTCCTCCAAGAATTCCACTCGAATTTTCCGTGCCGTAATTCACATCCCGTTCTTGTATGGAGCTGCCTGATTTCACGACAGCCCGGCCAGTTCCCGATCCAATCCGGAGCATTTGTTAATCTCGCGCGCCTTAGAAGCGGTACTGCAGCCGCTGCTCGAAGACGTAGTAGTTCTGCGGCGTAGCACCGATAGTGCTTGGATCTTTCAGGCGATCGATGCTGATGTTGGACTGGAAGCGCACCCAGTAGTTCAGATACCAGTTCACGCCGAAACTGAATTCGTCGGTGTGCCGGTTAAACGTGGGCACGTTTTGCGGCGTTTGCAAGTTGTTGAAGAAAATACCCGGCTCGTTGCCCTGAATTCCGGAATAGCGGAACGCAACTTCCCAGGCGCCCCAACCGCGGTGACCACCACCGGGAGTTTCCGGACCAAAGACGGGATGGTTGATCCGTGGCGTACCGTTTTCAGGACGACGTTCTTTTGTCAGCAGGTAAGTCGCTGCAGAATTCCAGGCCTTGAAGCGAACAGCGGGCAGATCGGCAAAGCCGAGGCCGCCGAGGGTCAAAGTGCCGACGCCGGTGCGATCGAAGATTGCCTGCACGTATTCGTCGCGGAAGGCCCAGGGACCCTTCAGGTACGTGAACTCACCCTCATACCGCCAGACATTTCCGTTGGCCTGGAATTGCGGCAGGAATGTAAAGGCCGCATCCGGCGACCCCGTGCTGGGGGTGAGTTCGCCGGAAAGACCGCGAGACTGGCTGTAGGCGATCGAACCGCCGAAGGCCAGGCCCTGCAGGACGCTGTCTTTCTTGCTGCGCCACGGATAGAAGCGGACTCTGCCGACGGCTTCGGGCACGCTCGTGGTGTTGTTCGTGGCGTAACCTTTGCCGTTGAAAGCGCCCGCCCAGTACTGGAATGCGCCACCGTTGATGTCGCCGTGAATGGTGACGCCGGGACTGCGAAACGCGGAGGCGGCCGAAGGATAAAGCAGTGATTGCAAACCGCGCTCGACGAAATCGATATTGGTAACGCCGGCGACCAATTCCTGCGCGAAGGGTTCCTTGAACTGGCCGGCCTGGATCTGAATGGCGTTGTTGTATTTCGCGTTCAGGTAGATATCGCGAATAATGGCGCCCGTGGAAGCGGCAGCATCAACCAGGAGTCCGAACTGGTAGTGGTCGCCATAATTTCCCTGAAATCCGAACCGGCCGCGGCGCACCGAGAAAGTATTGGCGGGAGAGCCGTCGCCGATATAGCTGCGGTAATCAGTTTGCACGTAGCCGTAGGGCTGAATCTGAAACTGGCCGTCGTTCGATTTGATGAAGAAATGCTCGCCGTTCCATCCGGCGTTGACGGGCGAGCCGCCGTCTTTCTTGTCCGCGGGCTTCTGATAGAGCACTACCGGTTCGGCCGGAGGCGTTGCCTCGGCGTCAACAGCTGGCGCGGAGGCCGGCAGCGGATAGGTGGTGTTAATCAGTCGGGCGGCGCCATCGTTCGCAGGAGAAGCCGGGCGCGACTTCACTTCGACAAGCTGCTCGACCAAATTTCGCAGTTGCTCGATGGTGCGGCGCTGCGAGGCGAGTTCCTGGCGGAGTTGCTCGACCTCCGCTTTGCTCGCGGTGGCAGAGGGAGCCTGAATGCCGTTTCCGGCGGGGCTCTCACCCTGGGCCTGAGCACACGGGCTCAAGCACACAAGACCCAAGGTCAACGTGAAAACCGCAATCCACGTCCTTAGTGAATTCATAATCCCCCCAGCAAATGGTCGGATGAGCGGACCAGTGGCGGTCAGCGTTTAGCGCATTCATGGATTCATGTCAAGCAAATAATCATAAAGTCGATTGAAGCGAGAAAAATTTACGTTCCGAGCCGGGCAAAAAATGCCATGTCATTAATTGATACAAATCGCTCCGAAGACAAAAACTCCAGGTTGCGTCACTGAATTCCCGGAGCGCGAGAATCTCCTCCGGGAATTTCCCGTTTTCTGATAAACAGGAGTTTGCACTTTGCGAATGCCATTCTCCTGTTTTTCGCCGCGGCGATCGCCGGGACACTGAATGCGGTGGCCGGCGGGGGCAGTTTCGTCTCTTTCCCGCTGTTGCTGTTCACGGGAGTGCCCGCGGTGGAAGCAAACGCCACCAACACCGTGGCGCTGTGGCCCGGCTTGGCGGCAAGCACTTTCGTTTACCTGAAGCGGTTGGACGCGCCGCTGCGGCTTTTGATTCCGTTGCTGGCGACCAGCCTGGCAGGAGGTTGGGCGGGCGCGTTGTTGCTGCTGCGGACACCGCAACACACTTTCTTGCACTTGGTGCCGTGGCTGCTCTTGAGCGGGACGCTGCTGTTTGCGTTCGGCAATCAAATCCGGGCAATAGCAGGGCGGACTTCGGTTGTGGACGACCTCCGGCAACTTTCGTGGCAGGCGATCGTGGCAAGTTCCCTTCTGCAGCTGCCGCTCGCGGTGTACGGCGGATACTTCGGCGCGGGCATCGGGTTTGTGATTCTTGGAATGCTGGCGGCGCTGGGAATGCGGGATGTTCTGGCGATGGGCGCGATCCGAACGTTGCTGGCGGCGGCGTGCAACGTGGCCGCGGTGGTCACGTTCATCTGGGCCGGCGCGGTGCTGTGGCCGCAGTGTTTGGTGATGCTTGCTGGAGCGCTTACGGGCGGATGGTTTGGAGCGGACTTTGCGCAGAGAGCGGATCCGCAGAAGATGCGCTATGCGGTGATTGCTGTGGGAGTGGCGATGAGCGCGTATTTTTTTATCGTCGGGGCGCTGAAGAATTGAGAGAAATCGGGACGGGCCGGCCGTATACTTTGCGCCGACCAGAGTGAACCCAAAAAATATTGCCGGGTCTTGACAACCGGTATATACTGCCGCTGGTCCACTTACCGGACCACTTGGAGCCCAGCTTGACACTCAACCTGAAAACCGATTTCGAGACGGTCCGCAGGGACAAAGTTTACGAAGGCGTGGCCAAGCAGATCGAGCGGCTGATCCTGAAAAAACTGCAGCCCGGCGACAAGCTCCCTTCCGAACGCGACCTGGCGGAAACGCTGGGAGTCAGCCGCAGCTCAATCCGCGATGCGATCCGCAGCCTGGAACTGATGGGCATGGTGGAGCCGCGGCAGGGCGCGGGTACGATCGTGCGGCAGATTTCGTCGGACTCGCTGGTGAATCCGCTGGCCAACGCGCGTAAGCGCAAGGAAGAGCTGGTCGGCGAGCTGCTGGACTTTCGCAAGATGCTGGAGCCGTCGCTGGCGTCGCGCGCCGCGACACGTGTGACGCCCGAAGAGCTTGCCGAAATGGAAGAGATCCTCGCACGGCAGGATCAGAAATTGGCCAGGGGGGAAAGCACGATCGCGGAGGACACGGAATTCCACTACGCGATTGCGCTGGCTTCCGGCAACAGCGTGGTGCGCAAGGTGCTGGATACGCTGATGGACTTGCTGCGCGATTCGCGGGAACGCAGCTTGCAGGTGGAAGGGCGCCCGCAAAAGTCGCTGGCCGGCCACCGGAAAATCCTGGCGGCGCTGAACCGCCATGACGCGGAAGCCGCTAAGCTGGCGATGAAGCGGCACATCGAGGACGTCGAAAAAATGCTTTTGAAGAAGTGAGGAGTTGGCCAGCGGGAATTTTTGCGGCTGGTCAACAACGCGCGTTCGCGAGGTTGAGAAGAAGCGGGGCGCGGAATAACTCTCAGGGTTGCGCGGAACGAAGCAAAGAAATTCGATTTAAGGACGAGCAGATTGCCTGACACGCGGGATGACATGACCGGCGGGCCCTTCGCACCTCCCGAGGCGCAAGCCGAGAGTCTCTCAAACCGGCCAAATTCCACTCCGTGCAACGGAACAACGGTAACGCTGCGTGTTTCGGAAGCGCGCGTGGAGGACGTGGGCCACGCGATTGCGCGGCTGGCGCCGGCGGATCTTTTGCGCATCGGCGGGCGGCCCGGCGACGTATTGAAAATCACCGGCGGCACGGTGGCAGTGGGGCGCGCGGAAATTTCCGACCAGGCGCACGAAGGCATGATCCAGATTGACGGAACGTGCCGCAGCAATTGCAGCGCGGGGTTGCAGGAACAGGTCACGGTGACAACCGTGGAAGCGCAGGCGGCGGTGGCCGTTCGCCTGACGCCGATGTGGGTGGGCGCCGCACCGGCAACGATTGCGCCGGAGCGCATGCTGGAGGATTTGACAGGAGTTCCCGTCGTGACGGGCAGCGCGGTGCGCGTACCGACGTTTGCCAAAGCGGTGAACTTTCACGTGGTGCGCACCATTCCCTCCGGACCCGTGGTGATCGGGAAGCGCACGGACATTCGCGTGGTCGAGGGAGAGCAGGCGCCGTCGAGGGCGCCCGCCGTTTCCTACGAAGACATCGGCGGACTGGAGCGCGAAGTGGCGCGGGTGCGAGAGATTGTCGAGTTGCCGCTGAAGTACTCGCACGTGTTTGAGAAGCTGGGAATCCTGGCGCCAAAGGGCGTGCTCCTGTATGGGGCGCCTGGCACCGGAAAGACGCTGCTAGCGCGCGCGGTGGCGGCCGAAAGCCGGGTGCACTTCATTCACCTGAACGGCCCGGAAATCATGCGCAAGTTTTATGGGGAGAGCGAGGCCAAGCTGCGCGAGGTGTTCGAAGAAGCGGCGCGGCATGCGCCGGCGATTCTCTTTATCGACGAGATAGACGCGGTGGCGCCGAAACGCGCGGAAGTGACCGGCGAAGTGGAAAAGCGCGTTGTGGCGCAACTGCTCAGCCTGATGGACGGTTTCGTAGCGCGCGGGCACGTGATTGTGATCGGCGCGACGAACATTCCGGAGATTTTGGACCCCGCGCTCCGGCGGCCGGGGCGGTTCGATCGCGAAATTGAAATCAGCGTGCCGAACACCCAGGCGCGGCTGCAGATTCTGCGGATTCACACGCGGGCGATGCCGCTGGCGGCGGACGTGGACTTGCAAGAGATCGCCGAGCTTTCCCACGGCTTTGTTGGCGCCGACCTGGAAGCGCTTTGCCAGGAAGTGGGCATGATTGCGCTGCGGGGATTCCTGGCGAACCTTCCGCTGGGCATTGACGGCGCGGCTTCGGCTGAGCTTGGAGCGCTGCAGGTTACGCGGGAGAATTTTCTGGCCGGATTGAAGGACGTGGAGCCCAGCGCGACGCGCGAGTTCTTCATCGAGAAGAGTGAGACGGCGTTTGATTCGCTCGGCGGCCTCCACGAAGTGAAGCGGATGCTGGATGCGGTTGTCGAACACTCCCACATTCACGCCGAGATTTACGAAAAGTTCGGACTTGCGCCGCCGCGCGGCATTTTGCTGGCCGGCCCATCGGGGACGGGAAAGACCGCGATGGCCCGCGCACTGGCTGGCGAGAAACAACTGCCGCTGATTGCGATCGACGGCCCGCAGCTGTATTCGAAATGGCTGGGTGATTCGGAACGGGCGTTGCGGGAAGTTTTCAAGAAGGCCAGACGCGCGGCGCCGTGCATCTTGTTCTTCGATTCGCTGGACGCGCTTGCACCGCGGGTCGGGTCCGACCAATCCACCTCGGATGTGTACCGCAGAATTCTGAGCCAGTTGCTGCGCGAGATCGACAACTTGCGCGACGTGAAGGGCGTGATCCTGCTGGCCGCGACGGATCGCCCGGAGCGTATCGAACCCGCTTTGCTGCGAAGCGGCCGCTTCGACTACATTCTCCGATTCGCAAAACCGGATGTTGCCGACCGGGCGGCGATTCTTCAACTATGCTGCCGGCAAGTGCCGCTCTCTCCCGATATCGATTTCCAGGAATTGGCCGGTCGGATGGACGGCCTTACCGGCGCGGATATCGAAAGCCTATGCAAGAAGGCGACGCTCTCCGCGATTGTGGAGATTCAGCGCGGCACACGGCTTGCGCCGTTCGTGGTGACGCGCGGGGATTTTCTGGCGGTTCTGGAAGCCGAACGCAGCAGTTCCAAGCAACCGGGCGCGGGGAACGATCCGGGCAATGCCGCCGGAGATTTGTGGCGGGATGTGTTTACTTCAACCAAGTACTGACGAGGTGGAAGCATGAGCTATACGGAACTTTCAGTCTGGACGCGCGGCATCATCATGGACAAAGAAGGCCGCGACATCGTGAACTCCATCTCTGCGTCTGCCCGAAAAGAGGGCAAGCACGCGCAGGCGATGGAGAATTACGTGGACAATCCCGATCGCACCAACTGCCCGACGCGCAAATATTGCCGCGTCAGCGACACGGTGCTCGAGAACGAGCTCACCTACGAAAACGATCACCCCAACATCGTGGTGCTGGTGGAAGGCACGATGGTGAAGGGCTGGGATTACATGCGCGGGATGCCGCCGGGCGGAACGCTGGTCATCAACACGCACTACACGCCGGAGTACATGATGCGCTTTGTGCCGGGCGCCGACCGGTTGGCGCAACTTGTTTGCGTCGATGCGGCGAAGCTGGCCGACCACAAATGGCTTTATTACAGGCTGGGGCAATTGGGACTCGACCGCCTTTCAACGGAGGGCGCGGCCGAACGCAGCAATGCGATCGCGCCCGACATCGCGGCTCCGCTGATTGCCGCGGTGGTGAAATCGACGGGGATCGTCAAGATGGAGACGATTCAGCCGATGATTACGAATCAGAAGGCTTTCGAGCTGGCGCTTCACGACTTGCACATCCTGCCGCTGAATCCAGTGGCGGCTTAGGAAGGAACCCATGTCAACAAAAGGCACACGCATTCCCGAATGGCTTACCGTACCCTTTGCAGGTATCACGCCCGCGCCGACGCAGGAAAAGGGGCAGGACTTGTTCCCCACCGGCAACTGGCGCTCGATCCGGCCGGTGTACCGCGACAAATTGCCGCCCTGCAACAACGCGTGCGGCACGAATGAAAAAATTCAGGGCTATCTCGACCTGGTGAAGCGCGGAAAATATCTGGATGCTTACGCGCTCATCAAGGAAGACATGCCCTTTCCTTCCGTGACCGGCCGCGTCTGTTATCACCCGTGCGAGCAGGCTTGCAATCGCGGGCAGTACGACGAGGCGATTTCGATTCGCGCAGTCGAGAGGTTCCTTGGCGATCTGGGCCAGGCGCTGCAGCGCGACGTGGTGAAACCTGGAAAACCCAACGGCAAGAAAGTAGCGGTTGTCGGGTCGGGTCCCGCGGGCCACAGCGCGGCATACCAACTGGCGCGGCTCGGCTACAAAGTGACCATCCTTGAGAAATCCCCCAAAGCCGGCGGACTGAACCGCGGCGGAATTCCGGACTGGGTTCTGCCACAGGATGTGCTGGATCGCGAGATTGAACGCCTGATCGAATTGGGAATCGCGATCAAAACCAACACGGAAGTCGGCAAAGACATTTCCTGGGACAGCCTGAAAAAAGATTACGACGCCGTTGTACTTGCTGTAGGTCTCACCGATCCAAACAGCGTGCGCGCCGAAGGTGAAAACAAAGAAGGCGTGATTTACGGACTTCCCTTCCTGCGCGACATCGGCATGGGCACGTCGAAAGTGAAGCTGGGCGCCCGCGTCGCGGTTATCGGCGGAGGAAATACGGCCATTGACTGCGCGCGCGAAGCGTTGCGCCAGGGCGCCGTCGAAGTCACGATGATCACCGTCGAGGGCAACCCCAAGGAAATGCCGTGTGTGCCCGAGGATTTCCACGACATGACGGAAGAAGGCGTGGAACTGATTCACGGGCGGGCGATGACCGCGGTGCTCGGCAATGGCAAGGTAGAAGCGCTGCAACTGCACCCGGCGAAATTTTCCGGCGCGATTAACGCTTCGCCGATCACCATCAACAAAGATGTGGCTCCGGAAAAGTTTGCGGTCGACAACGTGATCGTCGCCGTTGGCCAGCACGCCTCGCTGGCGTGGTTGCCGGCGGAATTCAAAACCGAAAAAGGCACCATTAAGGTCGACCGCTTCGGGCGTCTCGGCGACACCAACTTCTTTGCCGCGGGCGACATCGTGCAGTTGGGCTCCGGCCAGCCGCTGATGGTTGTGAATGCGGTGGGCGACGGCAAGCGCGTTGCGTTCAACCTGGACAAGGCGCTGCGCGGAGAATCACTTGAGCCGCGCAAAATCGCCATTGACGTGATCGTGGATCTGAACCGCATGAACATGACCTACTTCCCGCACTTCCCGCGGGTCAAGCAGGAAATGTTGAATCCCACCAGCCGCAAAAAGACGCAGGACGAAGTCATCCTGGCGTTCACCGAAGAGCAGGCCGTTGAAGAAGCCGGTCGCTGCTTCAGTTGCGGCACTTGCAATGCTTGCGACAACTGTTACCTGGTCTGCCCGGAGCCGTGCATCGCGCGCTCCGACCGTTCCAACGGTCTCTATAAAATACTCGTGGACTACTGCAAAGGCTGCCGCGTCTGCATTGAAGAATGCCCGACCGGTTGCCTGGAGGGCGTGCCCGAACTGGACTTCGACGCGGGGGTCGTCCGCATGGATACGGCATTCGCGATTTCACCCGGTCTGCATGGCCGCCAGGCGCAGGAACTGGCAAATCTGGCCAGCCGTCCGGCGAAGGAGCTCTAACATGGCGACAGCTACGGAAACGATCAAGAAAAGAACCGTTCGCATCAATGGCTGCGTGGCGGCGGCGCAGGCGGCGAAGTACGCCGACGTCGACGTGATTACCGCGTATCCGATTCGCCCGTACACCGCAACGATGATGGCGCTGGCGCAGATGGTGGCCAACGGTGAACTGGATGCAGAGTACATCGTGGCGGACAGCGAGCATTCGCAACTGAGTATCGCGCACGGCGCATCGTCCAGCGGCGCGCGCGTTTTCACGGGAAGCTCCGGCGTTGGCGTGCAGTTCGCTTACGAACTGTACTCGCCGATTTCGGGCAGCCGCATGCCGGTGCAGATGATGATTGCCGACCGCACGCTGGATCCGCCGGGCGATTTCGGCTCCGAGCACACGGATGCGCTTTCGACCCGCGACATGGGCTGGATCATGGGCTGGTCCTGCGACGCGCAGGAGGCTTTCGACAATCATCTGATGGGATATCGCATCGGCGAAGATCCGCGCGTGCTGCTGCCGCAGATGATTTGTCAGGATGGCTTCTTCGTCTCGCACATCACCACGGATGTGGAACTGCCCGATCCCGGCCAGGTGAAAGAGTTCCTGCCGCCGTACAAGCATCCCTACCCGCTCGACCCGCGGCGCCCGGTTTCGCACGGGCCGCAGATTATGCCGGAACAGGGGCCGCCGCTGCAGTTGGAGCGTGCGCGGGCCATGGAAGGCTGCATGCCGGTCATCGAGGAAATTCACGAAGAGTTCGCGCGCATTTTCGGCCGGCGCTACGATGCCTGGCTGGAGGAATACAAAACCGACGACGCGGAGATCGTGTTCTTCCTGCAGGGCGGCCACGCCGTCACCGCGCGTTTCGCCATCAATCACATGCGAGAGAAAGGCTTGAAAGTCGGCATGGTCCGCCTGCGCACCATCCGGCCGTACCCGACGGAGCGCGTTCGCGAAACCCTCAGCAAGTTCAAGGTTGTCGGCGTCATCGAAACCAACATGGGACTCGGCAGCGTCAGCAGCGGCGGTTCGCTCTACGCCGAAGTTGCCGCGGCTCTCTACGAGAGCCCGAAGCGTCCGCTGATTGTGTCTTTCATGGCCGGCATGGGCGGCGAGGCCATCGTTTTGAAAGAGTTTTATTGGATGGCCGAGAAAATGATGGAAGCGCAGAAGCATGGCAAAATTGAAAAGCGCACCCACTGGGTAGGATTCGAAGAGTAACCGTAGGGGCGGCCTTCTGAGGCCGTCCGGCAGGTAGAAAGTTTGCGAGGCTTGAAAAAGATCTTAGAAAAGAATTTCAGGAGGAATCGATATGCCAACGATAGAAGTTCAGCGCCAAGTCCTTCCGATTCTCGGCAGCCCGAATCAGGGCGCGCGTTTTTATAATCCCGATCTCCCTGCCTCGGAGCCGTTCGTCCCCGGCCATCGCACGTGCGCGGGCTGCGGGCCGTCCATCCAATACCGGATGACGAGCAAGGCTTCGGGCGACAACACCATCCTGGTCGGCCCGACGGGATGCATGTACGTGGCGAACAGCTCGTATCTCTGTACGCCGTACAACGTGCCCTGGGCGCACACGCAGATCGGCAGCGCCGGCAGCTTCACCGCGGGCGTAGCGGCGGCGTACGAAGCGATGATTCGCAAAGGCAAGTACAAAGGGACGTTCCCGAACGTGATTTGCGAAGCCGGCGACGGCAGCGCGTCGGACATCGGCCTCGCCTCCATCTCTGGAGCGCTCTATCGCAATCACGATTGCCTGATCATCTGCTACGACAACGAGCAATACGCGAACACGGGTATTCAGGCGTCGTCGCGCACGCCGTACGGCGGCATGACGACGTTCTCGCC
>DATHOY010000207.1:0-13187 GCA_035484435.1 Vulcanimicrobiaceae bacterium
GAGAGGACCGGGATGAACAGACCCCTTGTGTACCAGCTGTCACGCCAGTGGCACCGCTGGGTAGCGAAGTCTGGAAGAGATAATTGCTGAATGCATCTAAGCAAGAAGCTCGCCTCAAGATAAGGTTTCCCAAGGCAATCAATGCCTAAGAAGGACAGTCGCAGACTACGACTTTGATAGGCTGGGGGTGTAAGCGCAGCAATGCGTTCAGCTGACCAGTACTAATCGTCCGTTCGGCTTAATCATAAAACTTACTCAAGCCGTCGTTGATTTCTCCAAAAGGGACTCATTCGACAGCTCATGGTGCGGCCGCCCTCCGGGGTGGGCGTTACCGAGATAAAGTTCATTGCAGGATGGTTTCTAGACCAAACTGCAACGTCTTGTAGCACACAGTAATTGTTCGGCAGCGGGCCGAACTTGTCATGTAGTGGCCGGACTTTAGACCGGCCATTTGCCAGCCACAAACTGTTGTCCGCGGCGCCCTCACCGGCGCCGCGAGCATTTTTTCGGAAACGATTTCGAAGTTCTCCTGGTTCCCATTTTTTCTGAAAGTGAAAACTTGGAACTAAACACTGAGAACTTCTTCGAGTTTCCGGTGGTCATACCGCGAGGGTCACACCCGTTCCCATCCCGAACACGGAAGTTAAGCCTCGCCGGGCCGATGATACTGCACGGGTAACTGTGTGGGAACGTAGGTCGCCGCCGGGATAAATTACAAAGGCCCCGAACTTCGGTTCGGGGCCTTTTTTGTGCCGCTCTTCATCCTTGAACGTAACCCGGGTCTTTTGAGCCAGCCTCTTCCGGTCGTGGTAAACTTTTGCCGAGGCCGCCATGAAAACCAAAAGAAAGTTTACCGTGCTGATCGAGCGCGATGAGGCCGGCTATTACGTTGCCTCGGTTCCCGCCCTGCAGGGTTGTCATACACAGGCAAAGAATCTCGACACGCTCATGAAGCGCGTGCGAGAAGTCATTGAGCTTTGCCTGGAAGACCGGGAAGGTGACGCCCAGGAACTGGACCTGGTTGGAATTCAGCAGATCACCGTATGACCCGGTTACCCCGCGTTAGCGGCCGGGAAGTTGTAAAGGCATTGGAGCGGGCAGGTTTTGAAGTGATACGCATCCGCGGGAGCCATACTTTTCTGAAGCACCCGGATGGAAGAGTTACGTCCGTACCGGTCCACGCTCGTGAAACGCTGGGCCCAGGTTTAATGCGCGCGATTCTTCGCGATGTCGAAATGGATGCGGACACGTTCAGCGATCTGCTTTAACGAAACTTGAAAACAGCCTCCCGTTCCCATCCCCATCCCGAACACTGGAGTTAGGTCTCGCCCGGCCAGCTTCTCTTCCTTCCTCATTCCTAAATGTAGTGCTGATCTTTTGAGTCAGCCTGCCGAGCTAGCGGCTCTTCCGTTTGGCTGGGGTTTTGGAGTAAATTCTAAGCCCGCCCTGTTTCCGCCTCCAGGCCATGGTGTCAACGAAACGATTCACTTCCCGGTCATAACTGGTACTGCCAGCTGGTTTGAAATGTTGGAAAGGAAAATATAAGGAGGTCATTATGAAAATCATAGTCATCGGAGGAACTGGACTTATCGGATCGAGGCTCGTCACCCAACTTCGCGCGCAGGGGCACGAGGCCGTGGCGGCGTCACCCAATACGGGCGTCAACACGATCACCTGCGAGGGGCTTGCGGAGGCGCTGAAGGGCGCGTCGGCGGTTGTGGATGTGACGAACTCGCCTTCGTGGGAAGACGACGCGGTGCTGAAGTTTTTTGAGACGTCGACCCGCAATCAGCTCAGCTATGAAGCGGTGGCGGGCGTGAAGCACCACGTCGCGTTGTCGGTTGTGGGGACGGAACGCATGCTGGCCAGCGGATTCTTCCGAGCAAAGATGGCGCAGGAGAAGCTGATTCAGGCGTCCTCGAATCCCTACACGATTGTGCGCGCGACGCAGTTTTTCGAATTCGTGAAGGGCATCGCGGATTTTTCCACGGAGGGCAACATAGTGCGCATGCCGTCCGCGCTGATCCAGCCCATGGCGGCCGACGATGTGGCCGCCGCGGTGGGCCGGGTGGCGACGGGCGCGCCGGCGAATGGGATGGTTGAGGTGGGAGGGCCGGAAAAGTTTCACCTTGATGAACTGGTGCGGAATTACCTGGCGGCGATCAAGGATCCGCGCGAGGTGGTCACGGACCCGAAGGCGCACTACTACGGTATCGAAGTGAGCGAGAGGACGCTGGTCCCCGACGATGGCGCGCGGCTCAGCGAAACGCGCTTTGAAACCTGGCTCCGTCAGTCCGCCGGTCAAACGCCCGGCGCGGCGGAGAAGAGCAAAGGCTCGGCGGCTTAAGCGGTAACCAAGAGGGCCGGGCGAGCCCGGCCCCTACAAAGGAATGCAAGAAAAAGGCGCCCGCCTCAGACCCTTCGGCTACGCTTAGGGCAAGCGGCGGCCGCTACGGTTTCCCAAACGGATTCCGAACGGTCAATTTGCCTTCGATCTTCTGGCCGTCCTGAAAATCTTCGGAATAGAGCGTTGCGCATCCGGCTTCCAATGCGGCCGCAACCACGAGCGCGTCGTAAATGTTGCATCCGAGCTTCTGTGCGATCGCCCGGGCTGCCGTGTGAATTTCCAGGGTGACGGGAACGGGCGTTGGGCAAAGAACCAGGAACGCTTCCACCGCTTCCGCCACCTCTGGCCAGGGCATCTGCAGCTTGCGCCGCGCCACCGCCGTGAATTCGTTCAGCACCTGCACGCTCAACACGCCGCCGGAGAGCAGCAGTTCCTCCGCCCGCGCCGCGCGGGCATCGCTCTGCGTTACGGCGTAAATCAACACATTTGTGTCGAGGAAGGCCTTATCGGGCATTGGCCTCTTCCCGGTCGAACACAAATCCCGCAGGCAGGGGACGCCGCAGCTTTCGCAGCCGCTCGAGCGCCTTGTTTTTGCTCTGGTCGCGCCTCACTTCAAACTCCCGCTCTCGCGCGATCCGGATCTCGATCTCGTCGCCTTCCTTCAGCTTCAGAGCCTCCACCACCGTCGCCGGCAGGCGCACCGCCAGGCTGTTTCCCCATTTTGATACTTGCATAGCTCCTCTTAGATATACATTGGTATTGTATATCCTCGGCAACTTTTGGTCAATGGGGTCACCAAGTGGGTAACATGGAGAGGCACTCGGGGCATTCTTCAGACTTTGACAGATTGCCGAAATGCAGGAAAACGTCCCGCCTGTTCCCCGGGTTCCCGGGCTCCTGTCCGCGGGCTCCCTACTGGTGTCACGGAGTCGTGTGGGGTTGACATTTCGATGGAACTCGGACTTGATCGTTTACATCCGCGGCGAGAGTGAACCAGTTTGGCACGAGCACCTCGGAGGCGCTACCCGGGACAAACATAAAGATGTATAGGTGTTGGTTAGTGGCCTGCGAATCAAACTCATAGCCGGAGAGGTCAGCTGCTTCCTGAACGCTCCTAGTATTCGCCATCATATAGTCTAGGCTACTGAAAAATACTCGGTGGCGGGCAGGAAGGCCGAAGCAGCCGGAGTATCTTAGTTGGTTTCCCTCTTGAGAATCGGGAACCATAGCGAACCGAACTAAAGACGGTCGGCTTGGGTTTTTGAGATTATTCCGGATTTGATTGCGGATTTCATCGGGAGCGAATTGGGTATTGAATGTCGGAGAAAGCAACAATTCATCCAGAGTGTTTGTGAGAAGATTGCTTCCAATCGAGAGTCGCCATGCAAGCACACCCGGATGATCGTCTGCGTAGTTAGGAATTAGATACTCTGGGATCCGCGTGGAGGTAAAAGGCCTATCCCCAGAGGGTAGCGAAGCCCCTGTTCCTAGAAAGCGCGGATTGATTCCATATAAATCATGAAGTAACCGCCAGGAAGTGGGCGAAGTGCGGATTACTGCGCCGAGAGCCTGATCTGCAAAGAGTTGCTCCGAGGTATCTCCACGCTTGGTTGGTATCTTGTCCCTAAGATCCGTAATCGCGCTAGCGATGCAAGCATCCTTACCAAAGCAAAACCGCAATCGCCAGTGAAATGTATCTGCAACTTCTCCGAGATCCACGATTCGTGTATCCATCATGTGCTGTCGGAGCAATGCACCAACCAGCGTTGCAACCAATACCAGTGACACTATCACTGGGAGTCGAGTAGGCGAAGACACCAGGGCGGCAGGCAGCATTCTTACCCCCACCAAGTATCCGACCAAGCTCACTAGGAAAACGAGAGCGGTGGCGCGCAATCCGATACCAAAGGTCTGGGCAATAAAGCCTATTACAGTTGCAACGGTGGCCGCGCGATCCAATCCGATGGGCAGGTAAGACGAAATCTTCATTGAAGTGGTAATTGAACCAGGCTTCGGCAAGACCGGTGGTGGAGGAATTGGAGTTGCCATCGGTGACTCCTTTTAACCAAAGCCGGCATGCAGATGCCCTCTCATTTGGTATATACAGTGTGCGAAGGCCTTAAAAGCTGGCACTGGGGTATCGAACGCCGAATAATATCGAAGGTCCATGTTTTGTCAAGTTCTATAATGCTTATTAAATGCATATTAGCCTAACCGATGGCAAAAACTGGCAGTTCAGTAGCCTAATCTACACTTCACGCGAGGACTGGCCAGGTGCCCGGTATTTACTGATGCGGACGATCCGTCCAGAATTGTGATGTTTGCTTCGGGCCGATAAATTCCCCTACACTACGGCAATGCGAAAAGTTATTTCGATTTGTTCTCACTTACTGATTCTCATCGTGGCTGCTGCTGGTGGGGCTTTTGCGCAGAATGATCCTGAGTGGACTGAGGCGTTTCCGGGGTTTCGGGTTGCGGGGAATTTGTATTATGTGGGGAGCAAGGGGCTGGCGAGTTATCTGGTTGTGACGCCGGCGGGGAACATTCTCATTAATAGCGATATGGAGGCGAATTTGCCTCTGATTCGGGCGAGCATTGAGGGGCTGGGATTCAAATTTTCGGACACGAAGATTCTGCTGATCAGCCACGCGCACTTTGATCACGATGCGGGCAGCGCGAAGATCAAGGAGCTGACCGGGGCGAGCTACATGGTGATGGATGGCGACGTGCCCGTGGTGGAATCCGGGGGCAAGGCGGATTTTCAGTACGGCAACCGGGCGGAATTTCTTTATCCGCCGGCGAAGGTGGATCGCGCGTTGCACGATGGCGATGAAGTGAAACTGGGCGGAGCGGTGCTGGTGGCGCACCTGACTCCCGGGCATACGAAAGGGTGCACGACGTGGACCATGAAGGTGAGCGAGGGCGGGAAAACCTACAACGTGGTGATCGTCGGGAGCCCCAACGTCAACCCGGGATACAAGCTGGTCCGCAACGATGCTTATCCGCAGATCGCGAAGGATTACCAGCGGATGTTTGACGTTTTGAAGGCGTTGCCATGCGATATTTTCCTGGGAGCGCATGGGGGTTATTTCGGGTTGGAAGAAAAATATGCGCACAGGGAGGGGAGCGGAAGGCGGCCTAAAGCCGCCCCTACATCCGGCGAAGAGAAAAATGGGGGTGCGAACCCGTTTGTGGATCCCGATGGCTACAGGAAATTCGTGGCCGAAAAAGAGAAGGAATTTCGCACGGAATTGGCAAAGCAGAGGCTGGCCGCCAAATGAAACGCGAGGACAACGGGACAATCCTGGATCAGGGGTGGACGGGAAATTTTTCCCGTACCCTAACTGGAGCTTATCTCATAAATGGTCGCAGGGTTGAGGAGGCATTTCCTCAGGGGCTAAAGCCCAGTGTTTCTAGCCCTTTTGATGTCGGAGCTAAAGCTCCGACCCCCTTCACCGGGTCCATGCGAAGCATTCTTCAGGGGCTAAAGCCCACATTCTCTATCCCTTCTACGTCGGGGCTGAAGCCCCGACCTCCTAAAGACCCATTTATTGAGATAACTTATGATCAATCGAGACGAAAAAACTTTCGTCGGATCTAGAAACGCAGCTACCAGCACATTCATCTTTTTTGTCTATCAGGAGACCTGGATAGCCACCTGATTGAATCGCAGAGTAGCCGCCACGATTTTGTAGCTACGCTGAAAAGCCTCGCAGTAGTCGCTCAGCGCGCGATACTCGTGCAGCGCATCGTAGAACTCGTCGAAAATGATAATGGTGTTCTTGACGATCAACTTATCCAGCGTAGTCAGGCAGAACAGAGTGGAAGAGTAGAGGTCGCTGTCGTTGTGAATGACGATCGGCGAGGACTGCCGATACCCGGCAAGAAATTCAGGAAGCGACTTCTGAAACAGTCCGGGTACAAAAACGACCCTGGGATCGTCAATTTCGGGCGGCTTTCCGTCGGTTGAGAAACAGCCCTTCGGGCGTCCCTTCTTCCAGTCAGTGGGCAATCCGTGAAACGAATCGAATCCATAGAAGCGAGACTTCGGATGGGAGTGAATTCCGCACCAGGATTTCAGGCTGTCACCGGCGGCAACACCAAACTCAAGGTAGTCAATTGGCGAGCCGCTCTCCAGGGAGTTGTTGATATGAACATACATCTGCTCCCGGGTCTCGAAAACCGGGCACCACTCGCCCGATTGAACGCTTTCGGCCCACCGCGCGGTCCAGTTGAGCCTATCGAGGGTCACGGAATACCGGAACAGGCGTGTCACTACGGAGCGCTTGAGAGAGAGAGTCGTGCTCGGAATGGATTCCATCGGATCAGACACAAGGTAGAACAGGTAACTCTATGGCGGGCGTATGCGGGCATCATTACACCCCCACATGCCAGTGTAAAGTCAATTTATTGGAATATGAGGAGCAAATGGGGAGGGTTCTGGCCTGTCCATGGGTTATTGGGAACCGCCGCCGGGGCCGTGGGGCGCGCCGCACTCTTTCCAGAGCTTTTCCCAATTCCAGAGGCCGTACATTACTGATTTCGGCAGCGGGTAGCCGAGTTGGTGGGCGAGCATCAGGACCTGGCCGCGGTGATGGGCTTCGTGGGCGAGCATGTAGCACAACATTTCCGGGCCTGCGGGCCACGGGCGAGCCCAGCCGTCTCTGACGAATTTCTTGATGCGGCCCCTGCGATTGTCGAGCGCTTCCGCGAGCATCTGCTGGCAGCGGGCGGCGCTTTCCGCTAATCCGGCGCCGGCTTGCTTCGGTGTGCAGTCGGCGCGTTGCAGTTGACGTGGAACTTTCAGATGCGGAGCTGTCAGCCGGATCCACTTGGTGCGGACGTTGTGCATGTGCGTGAAGATTGCCGCGATGGAGCGCGCCTTGCCCGGCGGCTTGGCGTGCCACGCGGCGGGGTCCAGTTGCTCGAGGATCATCTGGTTCATGCGCTCGTTCGCGGCGAAGATCCGCACGGCGGCTTGGCCCAGCGGTGCGTCAGTTTCCTGAGTCCGAAGCTTCCGTGGTCGCGCAGTCACCGTTGCATTCCTGTCTTATCTACGCTCTGAGCTGTCGGCTGTCGACTTTCCTCAAACCCCAAACTGGCGCAGGTGATGATCCACATGCTTGTACATCAAGCGCGACCACTCGTCCGGCGTCAATTGCCCGAAGAAGGTGTGCGGATTCTTTGTGCAGCCCTGCGGCCCGCCCGCGGAAAACCGCTCGACCAGCGCGGACAGCCGCGCGCATTCTTTTCCGAGGTCGCGATCATCCTTGATCACCAGGCTTTTCGCCGTCGGCGCATTCCGGCCCATCGGTTTCTCGTCTTTCAGGAGTTGCGACTTCACCAGCGGCCCAAGGATCCGCCCCATAAACATTCTCGGCTCGACGCGGTCCCCCACCGCCCATTCCATCCCGACTGAGCAATGCGCCATCGCCTGCGGAGCGGTCATCTTGCCCCATTGCCGCTGGCTTGTGGGACACAGCCGCCCGATGCGCTCCCTGATTTCGTTGGCCGTCACCGGCTCAAAAAGATTTTTCATGCTCCGCCTCCCGTACTGCCCCTCTTCACCAGCATCCTAATCCAAAAATTGCCGGTGGCCTACCTTTCGCTTCGAGCTGTAGACTGTAGGCTGTTGAGTGTCGACTTCCTGAACTGGACAACCGCAATGAGCACTGCTTCTCTGCACGTCACGGCAAAAATCAGCATCGAGCCGATGCTTTCGGTTCGCCGCGGCGCGCAAGCCGTTGAGTTCTACCGATCCGCATTCGGCGCCAGTGTGCTCTACCGAATTGATGCGCCGGACGGTGCGGTCGTCGCGCAGCTTTCCGTTGGGGGAGCCAAGTTCTGGGTGGCCGATGAGTCTCCCGAGCACCAAAATTTCAGCCCGGAAACGCTGAGCGGCGGCACCGTGCGCATCGTTATGGTGGTGGAAGATCCGGATGCCTCGTTTGATCGAGCCGTTGGCGCGGGCGCGAAAGTTGTTCAGCCCGTCGCGGAGCAATACGGTTGGCGCGTCGGGCGCGTGGCTGACCCGTTCGGCCACCACTGGGAAATCGGCAAGCAGCTTTAGGAAACGCCTGCCGTACGGGCGACCGCCGTGATATACTTTTGGAAGTGGCCCCGATCTTCGGATTGGGGCCTTTTTCTTTTCCACTTCACATTTTTGACGGAGAGAGGTCCTTATGGAACTCAAGCTTGGAACTGCGCCCATGAGCGACGATACAGTCTTGCAGGCGTTTGAAGATTGCCAGTTAGATCCCGCCAAATTTCATCATGACGACCACATCCGCCTGGCGTGGCTTTGCGTTAAGCGCTACGGCGCGCAGGAAGCGGAAACAAAATTATTAGACGGGCTTCGCCGGTTTGCGCAGCGTGCCGGCGTACCACAGAAATTCATGCACACGACCACGATTGCGTGGACGAGGCTTGTCGCTGCTGCTTATGCGACCAGCCCAACCGCGACTAATTCTTCAGAATGGATTGAATCGCGCCCGGAACTGTTGGATCGCAACCTGCTCGCCAGATACTACTCGTTGGACCGGTTGGAAACGGCAGAGGCGCGGTCCGGTTGGGTGGAACCGGATCTCGCGCCTCTGGATTGTGAATTTAGCTAGATTTTCAGTCGTTGCCCGCGGCCGAAGCATGTTGCGGCTGAGGAGCCGGCGGCGGTGGCGGCATCTCGTGAAATTGTTCCGCCTCGGTTGAGCCGGCAAGCGCCGTGGTCGAGGCCGTGCCGCTGCTGATGACGTTTTGCACCGCGTCGAAATAGCCGGTGCCGACGAAGCGCTGGTGCTTCACGGCGGAATATTGGTGTTCCCGTTCGCTGGCGAATTCCGCTTCCTGCAATTCCGAGTAAGCACTCATGCCCAGCGTCTTGTATTCGCGGGCCAGCTCAAACATGGTGTGGTTCAGGGCGTGGAATCCCGCAAGGGTGATGAACTGGAACTTGTAGCCCATCGTGCCAAGCTCGCGTTGGAACCGTGCGATGTCTTCGTTGCTGAGATGCTTTCTCCAGTTGAAGGAAGGAGAGCAGTTGTAAGAGAGCATTTTGTCCGGATAGACGGCGTGAATTCCTTCGGCGAATTCGCGCGCCTCCTCCAGATTCGGCTTCGACGTTTCGCACCACAGCATGTCCACATACGGCGCGTACGCCAGTCCGCGTGCAATCGCGGCGTCAATCCCGCCGCGGACTTCGAAAAATCCCTCCGAGGTGCGCTTTCCGGTGCAGAATTCCCGGTCGCGCGGGTCAATGTCCGTCGTCAATAGGCCCGCGCTGTCGGCATCGGTGCGCGCCATGATGAGCGTTGGCACGCCCATCACATCGGCGGCCAGCCGGGCCGCCACCAGCTTTTGAATCGCTTCGGTTGTGGACACCAGAACTTTGCCGCCCAGGTGGCCGCACTTTTTTGCCGAGGAGAGCTGATCTTCAAAGTGCACGCAAGCCGCGCCGGCTTCGATCATGCCCTTCATCAATTCAAACGCGTTCAGGTTCCCGCCAAAACCCGCTTCCGCATCGGCCACCATCGGCGCAAACCAGTATTTCCCGTTCTTGCCTTCCGCGTGATGGATCTGGTCCGCGCGCGTCAGCGCCTGATTGATACGGCGAACCAGGTTCGGCACGCTGTCCGCGGGATATAAACTCTGGTCCGGATACATCTGGCCGGAATTATTGGCGTCCGCGGCCACCTGCCAGCCGCTGACATAAATTGCTTGCAGACCCGCCTCCACCTGCTGGATGGCCTGATTGCCGGTCATGGCGCCGAGCGCCGCCACATACGGTTCCGTGTGCAGCAAATCCCACAATCTCTCCGCGCCCAGACGGGCCAGGGTGTGCTCCACCTGCACGGTGCCGCGCAACCGGACTACATCTTCGGGTTTATAGGGCCGCGTGATCCCCTGCCAACGGGGATTCGATCGCCACTGATTCTCAAGAGCCGCAATCTGGTTGGCCTGGTTGGTGGACATTGGAAGGTCTCGCTTTCTTAAAACGCAAAGGCCGGGGAAACCCGGCCCCGCGCAGTTCAGGTTCAAGGTGGTGCCATTCTGCGGAAAGGGAGGTGGTCAGTCAAACGGATTGTAATTATCACAGTGATAGACAATTTCTATCGGTACGTCTAGTATGAAAGTAAGGGAGGCCCACGCCCATGGAAATACTGCAACTTGAAACGTTTCTGGCGGTTGCGACCTATGGCGGGTTCCACCGCGCCGCCGAGGCCCTGCGCATCAGCCAACCGGCGGTTAGCGCCCGGATTAGTACTTTGGAGGAAGCGCTTGGTACTCGGCTGTTCCAGCGCGAACACGGTAAGTTTTCTCTTTCGCTGGCGGGCAAAGCGCTGCGTCCGCATGCGGAGCAGGTTTTGCGGCAGGTGGCCATCGCTCGCCAGGCCGTTCACGAGATGCATCCCATTGCAGGAGGAGCTCTCCCCATCGCTGCCTCTCTATCCATCTGCACTTATTTGCTGCCCGATGTGCTGAAGAAATATCAGGAGGGCCATCCGAATGTTGTCGTCAGCGTGCGAAGCGGGAATTCCGCGCAAGTATTGAAAATGGTTCTCGACGGCGAAGTGGATCTGGGCATCGCACGCTCTTTAAATCACCCGGAAGTGGAGACGATTCAGCTGCGCGATGACCCGCTGATTCTCGTTGGCCATCCCGGGCATCCGGCGATGGCCCGGCGAAAACTGCGCCTCGAAGAGCTGGAGTCCATGCCCATTATTTCGTACGACCGCGGCTCTAGCGACTGGACGCTGATGAACGGGCTCTTCCGGCGGGACGGCCTGCTGCCCAACATCGTGCTGGAAGTCGAAACCATTGAAGCGTGTAAGCGAATGGTTTTGCGCAAACTGGGCCTGGCGTTTCTTCCGCAAATCGCGGTGGTCGAAGAACTCCGGCGCGGCAAACTTTGCCCACTGGAAATATCCGGATCGGAACCGCTGCGGCGCAGCCTGGACGTGATTATTCCTCGTCGCCGCCCGCTTTCAAAAAGCGCCAAGGAACTGGTGGCCGGATTGCGCGAGGCGACGCAAGCGCCCGTCAAGATGGCGCCAGGGCGTAAAAAGCCTCACCGCACGTGACAATTTTCCAATCCGGCTGGCTTCCCGGCACCGTGGTGCGTAAAATGGGCCTCTCGACAGGGGAGAATCATGGGCAACGCGCAACAGACGGTATTGATTACCGGCGCAACGGATGGGCTGGGCCGCGCGGCCGCCCTGCTGCTTGCGGAAAAAGGCTACCGGGTGTTTGCGGCGGGACGCTCCGCGAAAAAGCGCGCGGAACTGGACCGACTTGCAGCGAGCAAAAAGCTTCCCCTGGAATCACTGGAACTGGATGTCTGCGACGACAATTCCGTCAACCGCGCCATTCAGCAGGTGCTGCAAAAAGCCGGCGACATCGACGTGCTCATTAATAATGCAGGCGTTGGATTGATGGCCGTCGCCGAAGAGCTCAAGCTCGACGATTTGCGCCGCCTTTACGAAACGAATATCTTTGGTCTGCTGCGCGTCACGCAGGCTGTCTTGCCCTACATGCGCGCGCGCAAATCCGGCCGCGTCCTGATGCTCAGCAGCGTGGCAGGCATTCTCACGCCTCCCACGTACGGCGCGTACAGCAGCAGCAAGCATGCCGTTGAAGCGCTCTCGAATGCGCTGCGCCTGGAGCTTTACCCGTTCAATATTGACGTGATTCTGATCGAGCCGGGCTACATCATGACGAATTTCCAGCAGACGGCAAAGGACCTCGCGGAATCGTATATCGAGGGATCCAAAGCCAGCCCGTACGCGAAGATTTACGAAGGCGCGATCGCCGGCGCCACCAGCAGCCGCCGCGAATCAAAAACCACGCCGGAGGATTGTGCTCGGGTAATTCTCAATGCCATCGAGTCCGGGCACCCGAAAGCGCGCTACACGGTGACGCCGCTGGCGAAATGGGCGGCGTTCGGTCGGCGCGTGCTTCCCGATACGTTGATGGATTCGTTCCTGCGCCGCAAATTCGGGATTGTGCGGGAGGAAGAAGACTGAAGCTACGTGGACCTGTAGCTCAGGCCTTCAGGCCTGAGGGGGTTCCTTCCAACAGCACGATTTTGCCAACGTTGCGGAAACCCTCACCCCTGAAGGGGTGAGCTACAGATTTAATTGGAAATTTGGAACGAGACGCTGGTTTCGCGCAGGGCTTCCCACTTCTTGCGCCAGGTTTCGTGCAGCGGGCTTTCGGCGTAATCGGCCGCGGCTTCCGGGCTGGTAAATTCGATCACGTAGACGCCGCTCCAATCGCGGATCTGGTTCCGCTCGGTCTTCAGCCAGATATTTTTGATGCCGGGAATTTTCCCCGCCATGTCGCGGATGCCGTTGATGGCCTGCTCCTGATCGTTCTGGGAGGTGGCGTCGCGGAATTTGTAGGCGACCACGTGAACCACGGTTTTCGGTTGGCCAAAGCGATTCACGGCCGCAACCTTTTGCGTCAGCGCGCTTCCGGCGGCGCTTCCCGTCAGAAACAGTCCGATTCCCATTCCGATTTGGAGCCAGCGGCGTTTGCGTGATTGCATTGAACTTTCCCTCCGGAATCAAAATACGCAGTGGTAGCGCCGGCATCTTGCCGGCAAGCTTTGCATACATAGAGGCGTGCCGGCTGGAAGCCGGCGCTACCTGATCGCAAAGCCGCTTCGCCAGTTTAAGCGACCCGATATGGCATCGGCAACTTGCCCTCAATTTGACGCGGCGCAGGAGTTGCCGTTAGGCTGAATCCTCTCTTCACACGGCTTATACAAGGAGAAACGAATGATCCGAGGCTTCGGCGTGGCGGTGGCTTTGTGTGGTCTTGCGGTTTTACCAGTAACGCTGCGCGC
>DATHOY010000208.1:0-8682 GCA_035484435.1 Vulcanimicrobiaceae bacterium
AGGAAAATAATCAGATAGCCTGTGACGTTGTAAATTTTCACGATGACTCTCCGTGGCGTTATTCAATCAGAAATCGCCACACCTTTCAAACAACAAGTTCTCGCCAAAGTCCGTCGCGGGTTCCCGGGTTCCGGCTTGCCCGGGCCACCCACTGACAATGGGACCTTGTTAAGCCCTTATCTAACATTCAAAGTTAAGATTTGTTGACCAACGGCCAACTCTGGCTATATATATCAGCCAACATCTCCGCTACGCCGTGGGACAGTGGGTCGGATTCGCTCAAAGCCCGGCGCAAAGTTAGAACAGCGGAGACTTCAGCCACCTGGAGCCTCCATGAACCGGTCCGAAATCGCCTTCTGTTTCGCCGCTCTGATGTTGGTGTTTGGTTGGTCTTCCCCCTTGATCGCGCAGCAGGCGCAAACAAAAATTTCCAAGATGGATCGCGACGAGGTACAGCAAATGCTGACCACGATTTCCGATGACGTGAAAAAACATTACTACGACAAGAACCTGCACGGTGTGGACTGGAACGCCAACGTAAAGAGCTTTGAAACGCGGATCGATAACTCCGCGTCTCTCAACCGCGGATTGTCGGAAGTGGCGGCGGCGCTGGATGTGTTGAATGATTCGCACACTTTCTTCCTTCCGCCGCCGAGACCCTACAAGCACAGTTACGGATGGACCATCAGCATGATCGGCGCCAAGTGTTTTGTCCTGCAGGTAAAGCCCGGAAGCGACGCGGAAAAGAAAGGAGTCAAGGCAGGCGACGAAGTTTTGACGATCAACGGCTTTACGCCGGCCCGGGAGAACTTATGGAAGATGAATTATGTGTTCGACGTCCTCCGGCCGCAACCTGCTCTGCGCGTGGCACTACAAACACCGGAAGGCGAGCACAAGGAGGTCGACATCGTAGCGGCGATGCGCGAGCTTCCCAAAGTGAAGGACCTCACCGGAGACGGAATTTGGGAATATTTTCGCGAAATCGAAAATAATACCCACGAGAGCCGCATGCGTTGGGCCAGGACGAATGACGGGGTTATGATTCTGAAATTCCCGAGTTTTGTCTACATGCAGTCCCAGGTCTATGACGTTATGAACCAGGCTCGCAAGAACCAATCGCTAATCATCGACCTGAGGGGGAACGGCGGAGGCAGCATAGAAACGTTGCGCGAATTCTTGAACAATTTTTTCGACCACGAGGTCAAGATTGCAGACCGCCAGATGCGCGGCAATGGCAAGCCGGAAATGGTCAGGCCACACAGCAAGAATGTTTTCGCGGGCAAGTTGTTCGTGTTGGTTGACAGCCGCTCGGCCTCGGCGTCCGAAATTCTGGCCAGAGTGGTACAGCTGGAAAAGCGTGGAACCGTGCTTGGCGATCAATCTGCGGGTGCGGTAATGGAGTCGATTCGATACAACTATCACATTGGATTTGAGACTCGGCTCTTCTACGGCGCTTCGATCACGGAGGCTGACCTGATCATGACCGACGGAAAGAGCTTGGAAAAGGTGGGCGTCACCCCGGACGAAGTGCTGCTGGTGAGCCCAAAGGACCTGGCTGCAGGACGTGACCCGGTCATGGCCCGTGCCGTGGAACTGGCGGGCGGAAAAATGTCCCCGGAAGCAGCAGGCAAGCTCTTCCCCTACGAGTGGCCACAAGACTAAAGCCAAGGGTTTCGCATTCGTTTCGATACTCGGACCTTGGGATTGCTTCAGCACTTCACATTTTTCTGGGCATTGCGGCGCGCAATCCTGCCGCGCATCGCAGCCTGATCGCCTTCGCAGGGTGGTCGAGCCTGGCCCATGCAGCGGTCATGGCCTTGCAGTCCTACTACGACGCGGCCGAGCGCGTACATTTCCTTGCCGGCGTAGGCATGTTCGCAATCATCGGCGTCTTTCTCGCCGCGCTAACCCCACCCAAGTCAAACCAGGCCATCGCTTAAGTTTGGCGGCGACTCCGTTTCCCTTTTATCCCTTCGCGGCCTACAATGTCGCCGCTACTTTTCAAGCGAGGACCAGAGCTATGCGAAAGCCTTTAATTGTCGCTTTGTTGTTTTTTGGATTGGGGGCGTCGACGCCCGCGCAGTACACCGACCGGCAGGCCATCGAAGACCTGGGCGGGCCGCAGGAGTTTGCGGCGCGGCGCGCGGAGTTGATGGCGCAGGCGAAGACCGGCTACACGCTGCTCTTTGCGCGCAACGATATTCCCGAAGCGACTCACTATCGCGAAGACAACGACTTTTACTATTACACGGGCATTCAGGATCCTGGTGCAGTGCTAGCCATGGACAACGCCAGCGGCAATGTAGTTCTCTTTGAGCCGCAGCAGGTCGGACGTACGGCTCAGACCTATGGCGCGAATCTGCTCTCGCAGCCGGAGGAAGCAAAGCGGCTGGGCTTTCCTGTTGTCCAACCTATCGGCAATCTGGATATCTGGCTGTCCTACGCTCTGAGCGTTCATCCACAGGTGGACCTGTGGACACGGCTGGGATTCCCCGACAAGGCCGATGGCGCTCGCGGCGAAGTGGGCCGCGACCATGCGTGGAAATTCGCGCATCCGTACCACGAAGACGTCCCGCAGGACCTAGCCCCGGGGAAATTGCTGGCGGAGCGCTACCCGATGGCCAGGTTGCGTGACGTGACCGCGTTCATCGACGCGATGCGCAACATCAAGCGGCCCAAAGAAATTGAAGTCCTCAGGCGCAACGGAAAAATCAGCGCGGAGGGCGACCGCGCCGCGATCGCGCACGCGCATCCCGGAATGCACCAGTACGAAATCGAAGCGCGCGCTTACGAGTATTTCTACAGTCATGGAGCGCAAGGCGTCGCGTACCTGGCGATTGTCGGCTCCGGAAAAGACATCAACACGTGGCACTATTTTTCCAACCGCAATGTCATCGAAGCGAATCAGTTGGTGGTGTTCGATTACGGCGCTTCGCTGGATCACATGACCATGGACATCACCCGCACCTTCAACATCAGCGGCAAATTCACACCAGAGCAAGCGAAGTGGTATGCCGTGGACCTGGAGTCGCAGAAAGCCACGATCGCGCTACTGAAGCCCGGGCACACCTATGAAGAGGCGGAAGCCGCGGGCAAAGCGGTGTTTGAGAAGGCAGGCATCGGCGATCAGTGGTACGGCTGGCCGGGCCACTTCGTTGGACTGGCAACGCACGACGTGATGCATCCCAGCGGCCCGATCAAGGCCGGCCAGGTGATCACCGTCGAGCCCATCGTGGAATTTACCGACAAACAGATGCACTTCCGCGTGGAAGACACCGTGCTGATCACCAACGGCGAGCCGGAAATCCTCAGCGCCGCCATTCCCAAAGAAATCGCCGATGTCGAAAAGCTGGTCGGCAGCGAAGCCAAGGAAAAGTAACGCACGCCATACCTGCGGCTCACCCCTTCAGGGGCGAGGCCTTTCCACACGCCGGCACAATCCTGCTGTTGCAACGAAAACTCTCAGGCCTGAAGGCCTGAGCTACAGCGGTTCCCACGGCGCTCGACCTGCATCGCCGGCATTGCTACGATACGTCGCAGGGCCATGCCTGCGAAAAAACCAACCAAAAAGATGGGGCGGGCAAAACGCCACGATCTTGCGGAGTCGCTGCGGATTGTGTTGCGCGAACGTTTTGGTGTTTGCGCGGGAGAGCGGGTCGGAGTGGCGGTCTCTGGGGGCGCTGACTCGGTTGCGCTGCTGCGGCTGTTTGGGGAATTGCGCGAAGAGTTGGGCATTATAGTTTGCGTGGCGCATTTTAATCACAAGTTACGGGGAAAGGCTTCAGACGCGGATGAGAAATTCGTGGCCAAGCTTGCCGCACAGCATGGGCTGGAGTTTTTCGTCGAAAGAGAGAATGTTGCAGCTAAGGCCAAGCGCGAGCGGGCGAACCTGGAGGATGCGGCGCGGCGTGCGCGTTACGCATTTTTCGAGCAACTGGTGAAAGACCGGCGAGTCTCGCGCGTGGCGGTGGCGCAAACGGCGGACGACCAGGCGGAGACGGTGCTGGCGCACATTTTGCGCGGCACTGGACTCGCGGGACTTGCGGGGATTCACCCGCAAGCTGGGAGCGTGTTCCGGCCGCTCCTGGGGATTCGGCGTGCGGCGCTGCGCGATTATCTGCGAAGCAAGAAACAACGCTGGCGCGAAGACGTGACGAACCGCGACGTTACGCGCACGCGCTCGCGTATCCGCTACAAGTTGCTGCCACTGCTTGAAAAGCAGTTTCAGACCGCGGCAGTCGAGCATCTTTGCCAGTTGGCGGAACTCGCACGCGAAGACAACGAGCAATTGGAAGACGCAGCGAGAGCGCGTCTGAAAGCGGCCAGCAAGCAGCGGGAGAGCGGAATTGCGGTCGGGGTTCGGGATTTGGTTTCCAGGGCGAGCACTGCTGCGCGCTCTTGCGCTGGCGGAATGCCGGAAAAACTTCCTGGCACTGCGGCTATTACTGAGGAAAAAATTGTTGCCACTGGCTCGGCTGCACAGGCAGGAATGCCTGTGCCACTAGCGAAGCGCATGGTGCGGCAACTGGTGATGCAGATAAAACCGCGCGTGGGTGAACTCGGCTCGCTGCATGTGGAAGCTGTGCTGCATCTTGCGGCCCATGGCCACTCCGGACAAATTCTGCAGTTGCCGGGCGGAGTGGAAGTGCGCCGCGAGCGGGACGCGCTGATCTTTCGCGCAGCCTTGGGCGGCACTGGGAAGGCGGAGCCGGCGACTTTTTCGATGCACATCCATTTGCCTGCCACCGGCGCTGAATTGCGGCTTGAAGCACTTTCTCGCATCTTGCGCTTTCGGGTGATTGACTGGCCCTCGGAAGGGCGAGAAACTACTAATACAGGGGCGGTTCTGGACCGCGGCCGGTTGCGCGAACCTCTTGTATTGCGGAATTGGCGTCCCGGGGATGCCATGCGGCCAACGGGCCATCAGAACCGGCACACACTGGCGCGACTCTTAAACGAATTGGGCGCGAGCCGCTGGGAAAAGGAACGTTGGCCGGTGCTGACCAGCGCAGGCAAAGTGGCTTGGGTTTCAGGATTGCCGGTCGCAGACGAGTTTGCAGTGGCTGAAGGGAGCCGTGCAGCGGTGATGATTACCGAGGAATCCTCATCGTGAGCCGCGCAAAAGCGGCTTCCTACTCCGCGGCGCGAATTGCCGGCCGCGTGCAGGCTCTGGGGCGCGCGATTTCACAGGCCTACCGCGGGCGGCGGCTGGATCTGGTGGTGACGATGGACCGCTCGTTTGTGTTTGCGGCCGATCTGGTGCGCGCGATTGACGGCCCGGTGGCCATGCATTTTGTGCGCGAAGATGTGCGCGACGTGGAAATGGATGGACGCGTGCGCCGCGAAGTTTTTTTCGGCAACCGCCAGACGACCGGCGGCGGCGAAGGCCACTCGGAGTTTAAAGGGCGCGACGTTCTGCTGGTGGACGTGGTGCTGGACAGCGGCGTAACGCAGGAATTTTTGCTGCGGCGCATCGGAGAGGGCAGGCCGAGGTCGCTTCGGCTGGCAGTGCTGCTGGACAAGGCCTCGAAGCGGCGCGTGGCCCTGGAGCCCGATTACTTTGGCTTCCAGACCGCATCTAACTTACTGTGGTCTGGGTACGGGCTGGCCGCATCGAATGGCCTGGGGCGCAACGGTAAAGCATTGGTGAGCGGTGAAAAGGCAAGCGGCGGGTCGAAGCGGGCGAAGAAGCACAAGCGGTAAGGCAGCAAGCGATTTTATAAGGATTTTTCTACGGGTTTGATTGTGAGGGCAATGTGAATTCCACGGCAAAAACAATTTTATTCTGGATCTCGATCGTTTTCCTGGGCGTGATGCTTTGGAAGCTGGTGTCCGCGAACGGGCAACAAGCGCGCGAGGATACGCCGAGCTACAGCGAATTCATGGCCAAGGTCGACGAGGGCGACGTGAAGGAAGTGACGATGTACCTGTCGCCAAACAGCTATGAATTGCAGGGCGAGTATGTGCGCCCGGCGAATCACAAATTCCGCGTGACCGTGCCGAAAGAAAATTCACCGGAGATTACCAAGAACCTGCGCGACAAAGCGGTGCAACTGAGCGTGAAGGAAGTGCGCAGCGGCGACTGGGTTTTGATTCTTCTGAATGCCCTTCCCCTGCTGCTGCTGGCGGGATTTGTGTTTTTCCTGATGCGGCAGATGCAGGCGGGCGGGAACAAGGCGTTGAGTTTCGGCAAGTCTCGCGCGCGACTGCTTTCCGCGCAGCAGAAAAAGGCGACCTTCAAGGATGTGGCCGGCAGCGATGAAGCGAAGGAAGAATTGCAGGAAATCATTGAGTTCCTGAAAGATCCGCAGAAATTCCAGAAGCTGGGCGGGCGCATTCCGAAGGGCGTCCTGTTGGTCGGGCCTCCGGGCACCGGCAAGACTTTGCTGGCGCGGGCGATTGCCGGCGAAGCTAATGTGCCGTTCTTTTCGATTTCGGGTTCGGACTTTGTGGAAATGTTCGTCGGCGTGGGCGCCAGCCGCGTCCGCGATCTGTTTGAGCAGGGGAAAAAGAACGCCCCCTGCATCATCTTCATTGACGAAATCGACGCGGTCGGACGGCATCGCGGAGCGGGCTTGGGCGGCGGACACGATGAGCGCGAGCAGACGTTGAACGCGCTGCTTGTCGAGATGGATGGGTTTGAATCGAACGAAGGCGTGATCCTGATCGCCGCGACGAACCGTCCCGACGTGCTGGATCCCGCGCTGCTTCGCCCCGGGCGCTTTGACCGGCGCGTGGTGGTGGCGCGCCCCGACGTGAAGGGCCGCGAAGAGATTCTTCGCGTGCACACGCGCAAGGTGCCTCTCTCGGATGACGTCGATCTTTCCATCATCGCGCGCGGCACGCCGGGCTTCTCCGGCGCGGATCTCGCGAACCTGGTGAACGAAGCGGCGCTGTGGGCCGCGCGGCAGAATCGCAAGTTCGTGGCGATGGATGATTTTGAAATGTCCAAGGACAAAGTGCTGATGGGTGTGGAGCGCAAGTCCATGATCCTGTCGGACGAAGAGAAGAAGAACACCGCGTATCACGAAGCGGGACACGCGCTGGTGGCGGCAATGACGCCGGGCGCCGATCCGGTTCACAAGGTGACGATTATTCCGCGCGGCATGGCGCTGGGCTTGACGATGCAATTGCCCGAGGCCGACAAGCACACCTACACAAAGGAATTTCTGGAAGGCATGCTGGCCGTGCTGATGGGCGGGCGTAGCGCCGAAGAGATTTTCCTCGGCCACATCACCACCGGCGCGGGCAACGACATCGAACGTGCCACGGACATCGCGCGCAACATGGTTTGCGAGTGGGGCATGAGCGACCTGGGGCCGCTGGCGTTCGGCAAGAAAGAAGAAGCTATCTTCCTGGGCCGCGAAATCGCGCAGCACCGCGATTTCAGCGAAGATACCGCGCTGCAGATCGACCGCGAAGTGAAGCGGATCGTCAGCAATGGTTATGAGGCGGCGAAAAATCTTCTGTCCTCGAACCGTGAGTTGCTGGACCGCATCGCGCAGGCTTTGCTGGTGCGCGAAGTGCTCGATGCGAACGAAGTGAGACTATTGATGGAAGGCAAGCCGCTGCCGGATAAGCCGCGGACGCCTCCCACGCCGCCTCCAACGGCGGCGGCACCCGCAACGGACCCGAAGGTAGTGCGGCCAGAAATGCGCCCGGCCCCGGGCTTCACCCGCGGGGATTCGCCGGCAAAGGCCTGAGTCCGTTTACGATTCAGTTTTGACTTCGGGGCGCGAGTGATTGCGCCCTGTTTTTATTTTGCGGCAAGTAGTCGCCCAGACTTAAAATGACGTCGTTCGTCCGCGCTTGAGAGCGAGGAAACATGGCGACATGGGAAGCAATTAGAGATGGCCGGACCGATCTCGTCTTTGAATACGTAGCCGAAGGCAATCCTGTCGATTCCAAAGACGAGGACGGAGTGTCATTGATTCAGTGGTGCGCCTACTACGGAGATGTGAGTGCGATCAAGTTCTTGGTTGCAAAGCGTGCCACACTGGAATCCCTGGGCGAGAATTTGGGAATGATGGCGGCTAGTTTCCACGGCCATTGGCGGCTGTGCCAATTCCTGATCGAACGCGGGGCCGATGTGAATCGCATGGATGCGGAAACAGGAGAAACCCTGTTGCACGCGGCGTTATGCACGACGCGGCGAATAACGCATAACCTGGTGTTGAAAGTTCTTTTGGCTCACGGCGCAAATGTGAACTGCACAACCCGGAACAATATCGAGACGGGAGGATTCATGCGCGATTGCCGAACGAAAGGCGAGACACCTTTGCATCGTGCCGCGGCGTTCGGAGACGAAGAAGCTATTCAGATGTTGCTGGATGCCGGGGCAAAGATCGACGCCAAGGATATGAACGGGGAGACTCCGCTATCGTGGGCCAGCTGGTATTTGCGCCCTGCTCCGATCCTGAGGAAGCTCTGCTATGGAAACCACCGAGTCCATCCAAATTTCAGAGGGATGGAGGCGAACCTGCTCGGAACGCCACGCGTGTAGGTCGCGATGCTCGCGAAGATGAATTGGAGTAGAATGCAGCCATGGGACGCAAAGACGGCGAAAACCTGAATATTGTTTGCCCGTGCTGCCAGGCGAAGCTGGTGGTGGACCCGATCTTCGGGGCGGTGCTTTCGCATGAGGCTCATGTGAAGCCGGGGCCGGACGTTGATTTGACACAG
>DATHOY010000209.1:0-30863 GCA_035484435.1 Vulcanimicrobiaceae bacterium
GAAGAGGCGGTGGTCCTCTTCGTTGAGGGCCATGGCGTAATTCCCTTTCAGGCCTTTCAGCGGCCACTTGGTGACGGCGCCGGTTTTGCGGTCGATGGATTCCACCACCATGCCGGCGTCCGGAACATTGGCGTAGATGTGCGCGCCCGACGCTTCGACCTGGAATGATTCTGGATGGCCTTCGGTTTTGTAGACCTGGCCGACACGCTCGTCGGTGGCCGGGTCGACCATGGCGATGCCGCCGTCCTCTTCGCCAAAGCCGACGAAGATTCTCTTGGAAGCGGCATCGTAGCGGACATTGTCGGGGTCCACGCCGAAATCAATTGTCTTTTTCAGGGTGTAGGTTGCGCCGTCGTAGACATTCATCTTTCCGTTTTCGGCGTTGGCCACGTAGAGCTTGTCGAAGCCGGGAACGTAGAGCGGCCCTTGCGGCTGGCTTAGCCCCTTGATGGAGTGGATCACACGGCCGGCGAAGGTGTCGATGACCTCGACTGTGTTATTTCCGAGGGCGGAGACGAAGAGGCGCTTGCGTTTGACGTCGGCGGTGAAGTGATCGAGGCGTCCGGCCACGCCCGGGACGGGAATTTCTTCCTCGAGCTGCAGAGGGAGGATGTCGCGCCCGGTGGATTGCGCTTTCGCGGCGTGCGCACCGCGGAAGGAAAACATTCCCAGCCCGGCCAGTGCGATTGCGCTTACTGCCAGCAACTTCTTCATCGTTCCTCCTCAGTGGAAAACTGTATGAATTTTATGAATTCGACAGCGGTTCGAGCAAATCGTGTTTTTACTGCACAGGTTCAAACACCAGGAGCGCCGCCGGCTCCGCACCGTTTGGGGGAGCGGCAACGTAATAGCGGTTCAGTTCCGGCGACCAGAATGAAGTTCCCGCACCTGGGCGCGTCGGAATTTTTCCCACAAGCTCATAGCTGTCTGCATTTTTCTGTTGATAGACGTAAACCGAGCCGATTTCTTCGCCGCGGCCACCCGAAATGTAAATGCGCTTGCGCGGGGCGTCGAAATAGACGCCGTCCATTCCATCGGTGGTAGGTAGATGCGCCACTTCTTTTCCGGTTTTGGCGTCCATCGCAATCATCTCCGGCGGAGTGTGCGTGCCGATGAGCAAGCGGCCGGACGATTCATCGAGGGCGGCATCGCCCGGCCGCTGGCTGCTCACCGGCCAGGTGGCGCGCAGTTCGCGTTTCGCGACGTCCACCACCTGGATCTTGCTGGCGACAGAGATGAAGACGAATAACGTTTGGCCGGATTTATCTAGGAGCAACTCGGACGGGTGCGCTGCGACCTGCACGTCGAAAATCTTTTTGTCCGTGCGGGCATCGATGGCGGCGACTTCGCCGAAATCCTTTCCCGCGTCCTTGCCGCCATAGCCGACGTACAACACCTGCTTGACTGGATCGTACGCCACGCGATTCGGCCCCAGTTCCAACTTAATGGCGTCAAGTAATTCCAGCGTGTCGCCGCGGAAGACGCGCACCATGCCATCATCGCCGCTGGCGACGAACAGTTTGTTCAGCGCGGGAACGTAGGCAATTCCCTGCGGCTTCAGAAAACCGGGAATGCTTTTTGTCCAGCGGCCCGTTTGCAGATCCACGACCTCGACCGAGCCATTTTCCAAACCCGAAACGAAGAGCCGCTTGCCTTTCACATCGACGTCCATGTGGTCGATGCGCCCCTTCAAATTGGGCATGGGAATTGTCTGGACCGGCTTCAAGAGTTGCGCGTCCTGCGCAGACGCCCCGGAACAAATGAACAGCGCGGCCGCGACTGCGCACAAGGAAAACTTTTTCATCAGATGGCTCCCGATGCAGGCAAATCTAGCTGCCGGAACCTAAATGCAGGATTAACGATGTTGCCGTCGTTGCCCAGCGGTTTCCCGGGAGCACACAGGCGAGCGGCGCAAGGAGGCCAGCGCCGAAGGGCATGATAAAGTCAGTTACCCATGGCGACGGAAAAAAGCGGGCATAAGAAACATCGCGGACTGATGGCGATTGCGGCGCTGAAATTCGTGAACGGGATCGGGCTGCTGGCGATCGGGCTGGGCGCGCTGCATTATCTGCATGGAGACATTGAGAAAGACTTCGCGCACTGGATGGAACTGCTGCGCGCGGATCCACACAACAAGTATCTGATCTGGCTGCTGGAGAAACTGTCCAACGTGGACGAACACCGGCTGCGGCAGTTGAGCGTGGGGACGTTTTTTTATTCGGCGCTGTTTTTGCTGGAAGGCACAGGGCTGGCGCTGGCGAAGCGCTGGGCGGAGTATTTGACGATCATCACGACCGCATCGTTAATGCCGGTGGAGCTGTACGAACTTTATGTGCGTTTGACGTGGCCGCGGGGTGTGGTGTTGGTAGTGAATATTGTGGTGGTGGCGTATCTGGTGGTGGAGCTGAAGAGGACGAGGAAGCATAAAGAGGGATAACAGATAGCAGCGATCAGATAGCAGACAGCGAAGAGATAGCGGCGGGTCGCCGGGTGCGATTTAGAGTGAGTCGAGTGGGGATAGACCTTGCCCCGGTCCCTCCACTTCGCGACCGGCGCGCCAAAATGCGGCGCGCAAGAAAAAGCCGGCCGCTCCGGTCGGGATGACAGAAAAAAGCAGGCGGCTGGCGCCGTTCCGGCGAGCTGGCTTAAAAGACCAGCACTACATGGAAGAATGCAGAGAGAAGAATGCGGAGAAGATACTAGCCGCCGGCTATGGCGCCGATGATTAGGAAGGGTTCTTTGCCTGCGATGACATCGGGGGGGAGCGGGGTGTCCCAGGATTCGTGGGAGAGGTCTTCGGCGCAGGCGAAGAAGCGGAGGAATGGGCGGCGCTGCAGGGAATCGTGGTCGCGGATGGTGCCGCGGAGCATGGGATAGCGGGCTTCCAGTTCATCCAGGACAGAGCGAAGAGTTGGTGGAACGGCGAGTTCTAGAGTGACCTCGCCGTTTACGTGGGCTAGTGTGCGTAGATGCGCGGGGAGTTGCACGCGGATCATGGTGATGGTGGCCGCTTGGATTGAGATTGGGGCGTGAACTTCATTTTCCAAACCTCCTGGAGCTACCCCAAGAGCACAGCCCCTTCGACTTCGCCCAGGGCAGGCAAGAATGGCTGTGCTACGTGAGGAGAAAGCAAAGAGCACAGGCTAAAGCCTATGCTACATCGGGACGGCGGCTCATGGGAGAGTTTACATCTTCATCGAACTGCAAAGGCTCCCGCCTCGGAAGGCGGCCGCTACATAAGATACTCAAGAAAGAGTTTGGACCTCGACGGAGAGGACTCCGGGGAGGTCGCGGACGATTGGGGACCAGGAGTCGCCTGCGTTGGGGGAAACATAGACCTGGCCGCCGCTGGTACCGAAGTAGATGCCGCAGGAGTCGAGTGAATCCACGGCCATGGCGTCGCGGAGGATGTTGACGTAGCAATCGCTTTGCGGCAGGCCCTTGGTGAGGGCTTCCCACTCGTTGCCGCCGGACTTGCTGCGGTAGATGCGGAGTTTGCCGTCGGGAACGAAGTGTTCGCCGTCGCTTTTGATGGGCGCGACGTAGATGGTTTCCGGTTCGTGGGCGTGGACGTCGATTACGAAACCGAAATCTGTGGGGAGGTTGCCGCTGACTTCGTGCCAGCGGTCGCCGGCGTTGTCGCTGCGCATGACGTCCCAGTGTTTTTGCATGAAGAGAGTGTCGGGCTTTGCGGGATGCATGGCGACGTGGTGAACGCAGTGGCCGACTTCGGCGTTGGGATCGGGAATGAATTGCGAGACCAGGCCTTTGTTGATGGGCTTCCAGGTTTTGCCCGCTTCGTCGGAACGGAACGCGCCGGCGGCGGAAATGGCGATGTAGATGCGATTGGGATTTTTCTTGTCGAGGATGATGGTGTGCAGGCACATGCCGCCGGCGCCTGGTTGCCACTTAGGGCCGGTGCCGTGGCCGCGCAGGCCGGAAAGCTCGTGCCAGTTCTGGCCGCCGTCGGTGGATTTGAATAGCGCGGCGTCTTCCACGCCCGCGTAGACGAGATTCGGATCGGTGTGAGAAGGTTCGAGATGCCAGACGCGCTTGAACTCCCAGGGATGCTGCGTGCCGTCGTAAAACTGGTGGGTGGTGAGCGGCGCGCCGGTTTCTTTTGAGACGTCGTAGGAGAATTTGTTGCTTTCGCCTTTGGGCATTCCGTCGGGAGTTTTCGTTTCGCCCGGGGGCGTGCCGGGCTGGAACCAGGTTTTGCCGCCGTCATCGGAACGCTGAATGATTTGGCCGAACCAGCCGCTGGTTTGCGAGCAGTAGATGCGATTGGGATCCACGGGCGAACCCTTGAGGTGGTAGATCTCCCAACCGGCGAAATGGGGGCCGCTGACTTCCCATTTTTCGCGCTTGCCATCGGCGGACAAAATAAAAGCGCCCTTCTTCGTTCCAACCAACACTCGAACCCTGCTCATGCGCTTATGCTCCTTTTTATGCGATTCGTATATACGGTTCGCCTATGCGATTTTGTTCGAGAATCCGGGAAAGCTATCGTACCCCAAAACAGGTGAAATTTAATTACGCGGCTTGAACGCCGGCGCGTTCGACGTTGACCATCCAGGGGATGCCGAAACGGTCGGTGAGCATGCCGAAGCGATGGGCCCAGAAGGTTTCACCGAGGGCCATCGTGACGGTGGCGTTTTCGGAGAGGGCGGTGAAGATGCGTTCGGCTTCCTTGACGTCGGTGAGGCCGATGTTGACGCTGAAGCCCTGCGGCCTGGAGTAACGGCCTGGAGGCGCGTCGGAAGCCATGAGGACTGTGTCGCCGATGGTGATACGGGCATGAAGAATTTTCTTCAGCCATTCTGGCGGCACCTGGACGGAGGCGGGGGTGCCTTCGTGATTGAGCATCATCTCGATTTTGGCGCCGAAGATTTTCGCGTAGGTGGTGAAAGCTTCTTCGCAGTCGCCATTGAATAAGAGATAGGAATTGAATTGCATGGAGTGCTCCTTGTTTTAGTTTTCAGTTCTAAGTATTCAGTTTTAAGTTTTAAGTTTTAAGTTTTAAGTTTTAAGGCTTTAGTTTTTAGTTCCTAATCTTTTGATACTCGAACGCGAAAATGAACAGCAAAGCAAATCTGCCTAGAAGTTGTCCCATAAATCGGTGCGGCAGAAGCGAAAACAGTTCCTCAGGGGCTGAAGCCCATTTTTTTTCCTGGCCTTTCGTGTCGGAGCTGAAGCTCCGACCCCCAAGCGCCATTTATGAGATGGCTTCTAGCCGACGGCGGTGGAGTTCGCTTCCGCTGCGGCTTGCTGGAGTTTGCTGATATCGATTTTGGCCATTTGGAGCATGGCCTGCATGGCGCGAGCGGAGATTTTTGGGTCCTTATGGCTTAGGAGTTCGATTAGAACTCTGGGGATGATTTGCCAGGAGACGCCGTATTTGTCGACGAGCCAGCCGCAACGATCTTCGCGGCCGCCGCCGGAAAGAAGCTTGGACCAAAGCGTGTCGACCTCGCCCTGAGTTTCGCAATCGACGTAGAGAGAGAAGGCCGGGGTGAATTTGTAGTGTGGCCCACCGTTCAAGGCGACGAATTCGAGTCCCTCGAGCTGGAAGCTGACGGTCAGGACGGAACCTTTCGCGCCGGGGCCGGCTTCACCGTAGTAGGTAATCTTGCCCATTTTTGAATTCTTGAAGATGGAGATGTAGAAGTTGGCGGCTTCTTCGGCGTTGCCGTCGTACCACAGGAAGGGGGTGATTTTCTGCATTGCTCTATCCTTTCGGTCAACGTGGAATTCTTGCTTACCGCCCAAGAGCACAGCCCCTTCGGCTAGCTCAGGGCAGGCAGGAATGGCTGTGCCACTACTTTTTGCCTGCTGCTAGCTTCTTGCCGACTTCTTTGTGGTGTTCGACGGCGTCGCCGGGAGCGAAGTCTTCCAGTTCGAAGAATTGGCGGACTTCGACTTCACTTTCTTCGTGTGGACCGAAGGGAGCGGGAATTTTCCTGGCCCACTCGACGGCTTCCTGGCGCGACTTCACGTTGATAACCCAGTAGCCGGCGATCAGCTCCCTGGTTTCCGCGAAGGGACCGTCGATGATGGAGGTTTTGCCGCCGGAAAAACGGACACGGAAACCTTTGGCACTGGATTGGAGTCCGGAGCCGTCGACGAGGACGCCGGCGTTCACCAGTTCTTCGTTATATTTGGCCATGGAGGCGAGCAATTCTTCGCCGGGCATCTTGCCGGCTTCGCTGTCTTTGTTGGCCTTTACGATCATCATGAATCGCATAGTTCGATCTCCTGAAAAATTTAGTAACGCTGAGAACCTGGGGTGCCGGGCGGTCGATCCTGCTCTCTACCTGTAAGACGAATGGCCGGACGCGAAATCGACACTCCGAATATTTAAATTTTGGGCAGGCCTTCGACTTCGACGAGGGGGCGGATTTCGACGGTGCCCCAGCGACCGGCGGGGACCCGGGAGGCGATGTCGATGGCTTCGTCAAGGTCTTTAGCATCAATCAGAAAGAAGCCGCCGAGCTGTTCGCGGGTTTCGGCAAAGGGGCCGTCGGTCACGATGCGCTTGCCGTCCTGGAGGCGAAGGCTGGTGGCCGTGGAGGTGGGTTGAAGGGGGGCGGCGCCGAGGAACTGGCCGGATTCGTGGAGCTTGTTGGCGAACGCGGTGGACTCCACGTAGCAATGCTCGCGTTGCTCCTGGGTCTGCGATCCGTTTTCTTCGAGGTACATCATGAGCATGTATTTCATGGGTTCTCCTGAGTGGTATGGTGCCGGGCTACCGAACCGATTGTTCGCCGACACAGTTTATTGAGATCCTTCGGGACGCTAACTGCGCGTCCCTCAGGATGACAATGTTATAGGCCCGGGGCGAGTGGAAAATTTTGCGCATCCTATTTGTAAGTCGAACGGGTGACACAAGAATCGACAGGGTACCTTAAGATATTTGGACCAACTATGAGCACCGCCGCAGCCAGCGCCGTTGAAGCCGTATACCGAGCCGAATGGGGCCGCATTGTGGCGACCCTGATCCGGGTGCTTGGCGATTTTGAACTTGCCGAGGAATGCGCGCAAGAAGCTTTCGCGGCGGCCGTGGAGCAGTGGAAGGCGACGGGGGTGCCGGCGCTGCCGCGGGCGTGGATTATCCAGACGGCGCGGAATAAGGCGATTGACCGGATCCGGCGGCAGGGGAAATACGCGGAGAAGCTGGCGCTTTATGGCAATTCGGAGTTGGGGACGGAGAGCCAGGAGCCGAATTACGACTCAGGGGAGATTCCTGACGACCGGTTGCGTTTGATATTTACCTGCTGCCATCCGGCGTTGGCGCCGGAGGCACAGGTGGCTTTGACGCTGCGGACATTGTGCGGGTTGGAGACGGAAGAGATCGCGCGAGCGTTTCTGACGTCGACGACGACGATGGCGCAGCGGTTGGTGCGGGCGAAGCGGAAGATTCGCGACGCGAAGATTCCGTATGTCGTTCCGGAGACGAATGCCATCGCCGAACGGCTGGACGCGGTGTTGACGGTGATTTACCTGGTGTTCAACGAAGGGTATGCGGCGACGCGGGGAAATTCGCTGCTGCGGCTGGATTTATGCTCGGAGGCGATACGGTTGGGGCGGTTGGTGGCGAGTTTGATGGCGCCGCAGACTCCGCGCGAGGCGACGGCGTTGGTGGCGCTGATGCTGCTGCACGATGCGCGGCGAGAAGCGCGGCTGGATGAGGCGGGAGAGATTGTGGTGCTGGAGGAGCAGGATCGGACGAAGTGGAAGCGGGAACAGATTCGGGAGGCGCTGCCGCTGGTGGAAGGGGCTATGCGCGGGGGGCCGGGGCCTTTGGCGCTGCAGGCGGGGATTGCGGCGGTGCATTGCCGGGCGGCGCGGGCGGAGGAGACGGATTGGCGGGAGATTGTGCGGCTTTACGATTTGCTGATGCTGGCGCAGGGTTCGCCGGTGATTTCGCTGAATCGCGCGGTGGCGGTGGCGATGGCGGAGGGGCCGCGGCGTGGGTTGGAGTTGATGAAGGAGTTGGGGACGGCGAGCGATTTAGAGAATTATCATTTGTTGCATGCGGCGCGGGCGGACATGCACCGGAGATTGGGACAATTTTCGGAGGCGGCGGAGGAGTATCGGAAGGCGTTGGGGTTGGTGACGAATGAGAGTGAGCGGAGATATTTGGAGAAGAGGTTGAGGGAAGTGAAGGGCGGCGGGGAGTAGGAAAGCGCGGCTTGCAGACTCGCCGCGGGCACGATATATCGTGTCCCTACAGAGTGGGGGCGAGTGAGCAACGCAAGAGGGCAGGGCGAGCCCGGCCCCTACAAAGCTGTGAAGGCCAATCGTTACAAGAAGAGGCGGGTTAGTAGGCCGGCGATGGTGCCTAGGGCGGCTACGGTGGCGTAGGCTGCGGCGGCTATGCGCCAGGAGAGGGATTTGCCTACGACGGAGAGCGAGTAGACGCTGATGATGCCGAGGGTGCAGAGGATGGTGACGACGTAGGGGAGAGGGACTCCCTTGGTCATGGCAATGTAGGCGATGGCTACGTCGAAGGCCATGGGCACGGGGAGGAAAGCGGCGACTAGGGCTACGAGAAGGATGCCGCCGAGAGTGACCGGGGCGATGAGCGCTTGCGGTGGTAGAAGTTCGACGACCAGGGCGCCGAGAACGGCTGCGAGAATCATCAGCGGCAGCGCGACGCGGGCTACATACCAGAAACTTCTTAGGAAAGAGCGTGCGACGCCGATCGCGGCTTGGGGCCAGGTTTCGGCGGAGGGGATTTCGATCGGGCATAGGACGGCGGCTTCGGCGGACTTTTGCCGAGAGGCGACCGCGGGAGCAAAGACCAGGATGAGGAAGAGAACGGTTGCCAGTTTGATGAGCGCGATGGAAACGGGAAAAAGCGTGAAGGTCATCGCGAGGACGACCACGTTGAGCGCGGGCGAGGAAAACATGGTGGCGAGGACGGATTCGGCGCTCATGCCGGAGGCGAAAAGTCCGCGCGCGATGGGGGCAACGCAATTGGAGCAGACGGCGAGCGGGACACCGGCCGCGGCACCGAAGAGCGTGTTGAGATAGCGGGAACGGAATCTGCGGCGAGGAATCATGGCAAGGAAGGTGAGCGCGGCGGGGCCGAAGAGGAAGGAAAAGGTCATGCCGATGCGGTTGGCGTCGAGCCAATTCACGGTAGTGCGCCAGACGCGCGTGCTGAGCGGCATCGAGCGATCAACCTGGTAGACCGCGCCGAAGGTGAGTGCACCCGCGGCTTTGAGCTGCGTGCCGGCGTGATAGCGTTTGAGGAGCGCGGGGTAGCGGGAGTCCACCCAGAAGATTCCGGCGATGGCGACCATGAGAATCACGGCGAGGATGCGGCTGCGCCAGTTGCCGGTGGTGGCAAGAGTTGGGTTGAAATCGAGGGCGGAAGTTTGGACAGACATTAATGGTCCTCCATGGTGCGGTGCCTGGAATGGAGAATTACGTGAGTTGGGGGAATGTAGCGGGATTGGAGCGGAGTGGGAATAGTGGAAAAGGATTAGAGGAGTAGCATTGCGACGCAGAGATCGGGTACCAGAGTGCGATTTGATGAGCAATTGGAGGTGTTGCCGGGGTCCCTCCACTCCGAGCCGCAAACTGCGCGGATCTCCGGTCGGGATGACAACGGGGAGCAGATGGAGGGCAGCGTAAAACCGCCGCTACAAGTCTACGGTTTGGGGTTGGCGTTCCACATTTCTTGCTGGATTTTCCATTCGCCTTTGGGGTTTTTGTGGAGGACGAAGAGAAGTTTGCCGTAGCCCTCCATGGTGGGCTGGTTGCCGGGAGGTTGAAGGCCTTGTGTTTCGAGTCCCCATTCGGAGGCCCAGTCGCCGGAAACTTGAATGTCGCGAAAATCGATTCTTTCGCGGACGATTTTGTAGCCGGGCATCTGTGCGCTGATGTCGTTGATGAATTTGCCGATCGCGGCGCGGCCAACCATGGGCGCCATGCTGGGGAGCAGGCTGACGCCGTCCTCGGCCCACATATCGATGATGGCGGGATTGTCCATGCGCAGGTGGGCGTTGATGAAGCTCTGGTTGAAGGCGAGGATTTCGGCTTTGGGATCTGCGGGAGGAGCGGGGGTTTGCGGCGAAGAGAGCGGCAGGAAGAATAGAAATGCCAGGGTCAGGAAGGTCGAACGACACGCAGCGTGCATGAGCGTACCTCCTGAGCGACGTTCATATCGGAATTGCGGGAGAAATGGAAGAGGGAGAGTCTGCCGTAGCGGATGGAGTAAGAGTTGTACGAATCAGCAAAGAGACATTTCTGGATTTAGGAATTGGGGATGAATGTGCCGCCCCTACGGGGCTCTACTGTTTTATGCGATGAGTCCCAGCGCTCACGCGCTGGGCTCTCGTCTGCCGCGCCTCCGGCGCTAGGTCAGGGAGCGCTGTTTGTACAATTCCTGTACGAGAAATGAAACCTGGCTACATCGCGATGGGGTCTTTGGCGTGGCGCGAGACGTACCAGCAGGGATTGTGTTGCGCATGGGGGAAAATTGTGCGGGTGCACGGAACGTCTTCTTCGGGAGTGAGTGCGTCGATCTGATATTCGGTTTTGTTGCCCTTGTCGGGAATCGCAAGAAGGCGGACGCGGTGGACGGAAGAGTTGGCCGCGCCCAGACGAGGAACGGCAAGACGTAGGTGATACCAGGTTAGGTCAAACGCGTAGGCGATGAAAAACAGCAGGATCAGCGCCGCGGTGATGCAGAGAATCAGGCGCGCGCCGGGGGAAGAGCGATCATTCGGGACAGACATAGTAAGGGGCTGCGGAGGTATTCTGCATCGAGAAGAGCTCTGGAGGAAGCACGAATTGAGGAAGTTGACAGAGTCAACTGAGCGCGCGCAGCCGGTCATCGCCCAACGTCAGCGACTGATGGGCGAAGCAGAAAAAAGACAAATGGAAATGGGGCAGACTCCGAGCAAGGGCTCGGGACGAATGCACCTGCTTCGTTGTTTTCCAGGTTACAGAGACGCGGACTTGCAGTCGCTGGGGGCCGGAGCCATGGCATACGGATAGTCGATGATCTGATTGATGGAGTAGACGGACTCGCGCTCGCAGCAGCGGCAACGTACGTTGAAGACCCGGGAGATCAGATGGTAGTGAATGTCGCCGGAATCGGTGAGGGACTGAAATGCGGTTTCCTTTTTCATGATGAGGGCGGGTACTCGAATGGGCTTGGCACAATGACGACAGAGGACGGCGCGGAACTTACTTGATACGGCGGGCGATGCCATTTGAAGACTCCTTAGATTTTGACCGGGCCGTGCGGAAGGGGGAGAATACCCGAACGCCGCAGGGATTGTCCAGTCAAGGATACGTGGAAAAGCGGTGGAAAAGAAGTGACTGGGGTCACGGGGGATTGATCGTTATTAATATCTTTTGATTCAGCAATTTACAGTGATTCTCAAATTCGAGAAAAAAGGGGCCGGCTCCGCGGAGGGAGCAGCCGGCCCGAGTGCTCAGCGGGGAATTTACTTCAGCCCTACACCGAAAAATGGGAGTGTAATGAAGAGGAAAAAGGCGCACGTCCCAGTCGCATACTGCCGCCAGGCTTTGCACGGTCTTCCGCTCCAACGTGTGCTAAAATAATTTCGTTCCTGCGGTGGGGCCGTGGCGCAGCTGGGAGCGCGCCTCGATGGCATCGAGGAGGTCGTGGGTTCGAACCCCATCGGCTCCACCAAATTCAACCAAAATAAAATTTGCTAGAGATTTCCGTCGGATTTTGTAGAGACGCGCCGGACCGACCTGAAGGTCGGCCACTACAAATTCGCCCGCTTCGGAAAGCGGCCGCTACATCGGAGCGGATTTGGCTTTTTTGGGGAAGAGCCACATGACGATGAGGAATTGGAGGCCCATGGTTAGGAAGCAGAAGACGCTGCCTTCGGGGCCGACGGTGCCGCCGGTGAGCCACCTGGCGCCTTGAAGAGTGGAATTGGAGAGATGGCCCTGCATGAAGGTGCCGCTGTTGGGAACGGAGTAGAGATAGGTTTCGCCCCAGTCGAAGCTGGCGTGAAGGCCTACGGCGTACCAGAGATTGCCGGTGCGATAGAGAGTGAAGGCAAAGAAGAGGCCGACGAGTACGACGCTGGCGGCGCCGATGTAACCTTCACCCGGATTGTGGAGATGGACGGCGCCGAATAACAACGAAAGAAAAATCGCGGCTGGCCAGAAGCCGACGCCGTCGGCCAGGGTGAATTGGGTGTAGCCGCGGAAGGCAAACTCTTCGAAGAATCCGACCATGGTGAAAAATACAAGATGCAGCAGGCCGTAGCCCACGATTGCTTTTGGGGACAACACCAGGCTGCCGGAGGAATAGCCTCCAAAAGCAGAGATGAGTCCGATGAGGAGAGAAATCTCCGCGAGTCCCAAGAGCATGCCCAGCCAGAATTTCTTGCCGAAGGCTTCGGTGAGCGGGAGGCCGTAATCGCCGGCGGGGCGACGCTCGATGCGAGACATGATCCAGGCGCAACCAAACACCAGGAAGAAACTCATCGTCTCCAGCGGCAGCACCTGGGAAAGCACTTGGGGATCAACGTGGCCTCGATGGAACAATCTAATCGCTGAATTTATTGCTGAACTGAAGATGATGAGCAAAAGAAAGTAGAGGATCAGACGCCAGCCAGACCGCAGCCCCCGGTCATTGAAGAGGACAGGATTGCGTTTGGGCGGGACGGGAAGGACTGGGGAAAGTTGGCCGGCAATTTCCGACGCGTTTTGATCGGGGGAGAAGGGATTATCCACTGTGGCTCCTTGGGAGATTCGAGAGCTATTCCCTGATAGACGGAACGGGAGAATAGCCGTCCTTAAGTACGGGGGAGGGCCGGGAATAGTTGCAAAGCGCGCAGCGGGGAGAGTATAACCTGCGTGGGACGCAAGACTGGTTAGAAATTTGTGGACGGTTGGAAGAGGCTGGATTGCGAGCGAACGCAGAGTCGCCAAAATTGATTGCGGGGAGATTGGCGCTGGATTTTGCCAATTTGAGGCCGGTGGCGCACGACCTTTCGTGGACGGAGTTTGTGGATTTTCTGGTGGATTCGCGGGTGGTGAGCGAAGAGCGCGGGATGCGGCTGGAGTCGCTGGAGGGGAGCGAGCCGGGAGCGGTGGACGCGGTGGTGCTGAAGATTTTGCGGTTGCGGGAGTGTGTGCGGGCGATTTTTTCGGCGGTGGAAGCCAGGCGGGAGTTTCCGAAGGCGTGGGTGGCGCCGATCAATGAGATATTGCGGGTTACGGAAGGACACGATGAGCTGGTGGCGGGCGAAGGGCGTTGGCGGCTGGAATTTATCGGGAGAGAGAGCGGGTTGGAGTGGTTGCTGGCGGCTATTGCGCGGTCGGCAGCGGAGTTGATTGTGGAGGGGCAGAATGCGCCGGTGAAGAGGTGCGCGAACGCGGGATGCAAATTGCTTTTTTATGATGATTCGCGAACGCGGCGGAGGAGATGGTGTTCGATGGCGGTGTGCGGGAATAGACATAAGGTGGCGGCGTTTTTGAAGAGGAAGGGCGGGAGATGAGGAAGGGGCAGGGTCGTGAGCGTCGGGTGGCTGGGTTGAGCCGTGAAAGCGCTGGCAGAGTCAGCGCAGTCCGCAAGAAGAGAGTCCCCAACAATAGGCAAAGAACCCCAGGTGCAAGACCGGCACCTGGGGCACCCGGGGGATTTAGTTGAGCTCTGGGGGAGTTTGCGATTTGGGTGGAGTGGGGAAATTGTGGGCGAATTTCAGGCGGTCGTTCAGGGGCGGGTGGGAATAGAGCCAGAGGACGATGAATTTTGGAGGATCGGGATCGTCGAGATCTTCTTCGCCGAGGACTTGGAAGGAATGGGCGGCGACTTCGTTGGCGTTGGGGATAAGGCCCTGGATAAGTTGGAGGCCGTAGGCGTCGGCGGCGTGCTCCTGCATGCGGCTGATGGCGTTGCCGACGGGTTCGCCGAGGAAGTTCATGATGTTGAAGAGCAAGAGCAGGGCACCGAGGGCGGCCCAGTCGGATTGGCCGCGGATGGCCCAGGCGGTGCCCCAGCGAGAGATCGTCCACTGCAATAATCGATAGGCAAGAAACAAAGCGACCAAAAGTAGAGAGAGGAAGTAGGCGAAGCCCTTCACGACGTGGCCGAGGACGTAGTGTCCCATTTCGTGACCGACGATGAAGAGGAGTTCTTCGGGTTTTGTTTTGCGGATGGAAGTGTCCCAGATGACGATGCGTTTGGAGGGGCCAAGTCCAGCGACGTAGGCGTTGATGGCGTTGGTTTTGGCGCTGGCTTCCATCAGGAACATCTGGCTACGCGGAACGGGATGCCCCGCGGCGTAGGTGAGCGTGACGATGGATTCGACGAGTTGCGGGTATTTTTCCTGAAGGGGGCTGAATTTGTTGAAGAGCGGGTCGACGTACCACGGAGCGATGAGGCCGAGGAAAAGAGAGAGCGGGATGGCGCCGAGCCAGGCGAAGAACCACCAGGAGCGGGGCTTCGAACGAATGAGCGCGAAGAGAAGTGTGACGACGAGGAGAGCGAGTGCGATTTCGAGGAGTTGGGCCTTGGTCCAATCCCACAGCCAGTCGCCCCAGGGTTCGATGGATTGCTGGTAGTAGAGCGAAAGATGATGCCAGTAGACGCGAATGGGGAGATGCAGGAGGGCGAGAAGCGCCAGAAGAATGGGGACGAAGATTGTGGCCTGCAGCGCATGGTTGCGGGAACGGGATTCGGCGAAGTCGCGGAGCTTTGAGAAGAAGCGGGTGCAGAGGAGGAAGAGAATGATCGCGAGATTCCAGAAGACGGAGAGGAAATAGAGGCGATAGCCGGCGCGCGAGTAGGCGATGGCTTTCTGGTATTTTTCGGGCGAGAGGCGGTAGGTGGTCGTGGAGGTTTGCGCTGCGGAACCTGAAGCGGGCGTGGGTGAGCTCTGAACGGATGGGGAAACGGATTGTTGGGAGAGCGCGTAGGAGCGAGGTCCGCATAGAGCAAGGGAGGAAACAAGCAACACAAATTGGAGGAGGCAGGGCCAGAAGCGGCAGGCTGCGAAGGGTGAGCGCATGGGAAGAGTATAGCGGGGGGGTGGCGTTTGCGGGCAAGGGGCTGATTTGCAGATAGGCGGCATGGGCGCAGAGGGAAATTGTGCCGAGAGGCGCGGGGGCGTATTCTGCAGGTGGACAGCCCGAGGAAGGCAGGAGGCGGAAAAATGTGGAACGGGAAAAGGGTGTGCGTATCCGCGGTGCTGCTGGTTGCGTGCCTTGCGGGGATGCCCGGCGCATGGGCACAGAGCGAGGCGGAGCAGTCCGTGGCGGAAGCGGCGCGGAAGGCCCGCGAACAGAAGAAGACGGCGGCGAAACCGAGCGCGGTGATTACGAACGATACGTTGAAGCCGGCGACGCCTGGGACAGTGCAGAATGCGACCGCTGCAACAGAGAGCATGCCGGGTACGAAACCTTCCACAGACACTGCGACCGACGCAACGGCCGATGCGGCGAGTGCGGCGGAGCCCCCCAAGGAATCTGCAGAAGCGGAGTTGGCAGCGAAGAAGGCGAAGATCGAGGCTCTGAAGCAGCAAATTGCAGACAAGGCTAAAGAAGCGGACCTGCAGCAGCGCGCGCTGGCGCTGGAAAATGAGAGCTACTATTCACGGCCGGATTTTTCGAAGGACCCGGCCGGCAAAGCGAAGCTGGACGCGATGCAGAGCGATCTGGCGCAGAAAAAAGACGAGCTGGCGCAGTTAAAGGCCAAGCTGAAAGAGTTGGGGGCGGACGCTGATCAGAAGCCGGCGGCCCCTCCGCAGTAAAAACGCAAAGCTTCGAACGATAACAACGGCCGCGGCGGGTTACTGCGGGCCGAGAATGATCGGCAATCCGGTCTTGGAGTTGCCGACGATCACAACTTTTGAATTGGCGCTGGTGGCCAGTTTTTCAGTGGCTTCAATTCCCTTCCATTCCAAAAGCTGCGGGCTGATGCCCTGGGCGACGATTTTCTGAAAATCGGCGATGCCCTGGGCTTCGATCCGCTTGCGTTGGGCTTCCTGGGTTTCTTTTTGCAGGATGAAGCTCATGCGCAGTGCGTCCTGTTCGGCTTGCTGCTTGGCTTCGATGGAGCCTTTGAGCATGGCGGGAAGCTGGACGTCGCGGAGGAGGATGTTTTCTACGATCACGCCGCGAGGTGCGAGTTCTTTGGTCAGTTGATCCTGGATTTGCTGCTGAACGAGTTCGCGCGCATTGGTGTACAGGGCGTTAGCTGTGTGCGAAGAGGTGGAGGCGCGAATGGCGGCACGGAGGGTGGGCTCGACAATTTTTTCGGCGTAGTTGGAGCCGACTTTCTGGAAGACGTCGGCGGCCATGCTGCGGTCGAGATGGAAGAGCAGCGAGGTGTCGAGGGCGAGGATGAGGCCTTCGTTGGAAGGGACGTTGGCGCTCTCCTTGACGGATTGCGTCTGAACGGAGAGTTTGTCTACGGCCTTTAGGGGATTGATGACGTGAATGCCTTCGTTGAGCGTTTCGCCGGTGACCCGGCCGAAGAGGGTGAGGACGCCGACGTGGCCGGTGGGAATGGAGACGACGCTGGAGAAGAAAAAGATCAGAGCGAAGATGCCCGCGGCGAGGATGAGAATTTTGGAACCCACTCCCTTGAAGCTGGGGAGCGAGGGCATATTGCCGCCCGCACTGAAATTGATGGTGTTATTTGGCATGAGTGCCTCCGTTGAGAGTGCTGTTTTGGAACTTGGCTGTTCTTACTTCTACTACGTATGACGGGGGGAATTTCTTTCGGGCATGGGGAGGATGGGAAAGCGTCACTAAGCCGTAGGAGGTTTGGTGGACGATGGCCAGGAAGCCGATTGTTTTTCCACAGATATTTTGGCTACCACAAGCTGTAGGGGTGGTTTTTTGTTGACGCCCCAAGAACGCGGAGTGAAAATTTGCGTGTCCGCTCGGTCCGACTCGCGAATTTATGGCCGCCAAGGGGGCTCACTTCCGCAGAGTGAGTTGGGGCCACTGAGGGAGTTCAGAATGACCATGATGCCGGGCTCCACCGTTCAGTGTGTCAATCCAAGATGTGAAGTAAAGGGAAATTGGATGAAGGCCGACGCCGCCGGCTCCGAACATTGCCCTGCGTGCGGAGAAGAGCTGCGGCATGTGCCCCCGCCGCTGATGCCGCGGATGAGATTCCGCCCGAGAACCGCTGCGCCGCGTCCATCCATGCGCCCGCGCTAGCGGCGTGGGGTGAGGCGGGATTCTCCGTGAGCGGGAGAAGTTTCGAAAAAACGAAGGGCCGGGAGCGCCAGCCTCCGGCCCTTTGATTTTTGTGGAGTTGCGAGTTTGGGCGCGATGGGCGAGGGAGCGGCCCGCCTCGGAAGGAGAAACCCAAGAACACAGGCTGAAGCCTATGCTACCGGGGGCTACGCGGAAAATTAGCGGAGGTGGGCTAGGAGAGCGCGGGTGCCGCGGTTGAGGGTGCGGCCGCGGAGGGTGACGGCGGCTACGGTGCGTTGGGCTTGGGGGTCGGCGATACGGATGAAGCGGCAGGGTTTGGATTTGTCGACGGCCATTTCGGGGACTAGGGAGACGCCCATGCCGGCGCCGACCATGGCGAGGAGGCTGGAGAGGTGGCCGCTTTCGAAGACGACGCGAGGGTCGAGGCGGGCACGGTCGCAGGCTGCGACGGCGGTGTCGCGGAAGCAGTGGCCGTCGCGGAGAAAGAGGAATGGATCGCGGCGGAGATCGGCGAGTTGCAGAGCGGGGCGACGGGCGAGCTTGTGCGTCTTCGGCAAGGCAGCGTAGAGGCGTTCGGAGAAGAGCGGGTGGGCTTCGAACTCGTGGCCGCGGATCGGGAGGGCCAGGACGGCGAGGTCGACGGAGCCGGCGCGGAGACGATCGAGGAGAACCGGAGTGATTTCTTCGGCGATGGTGAGATGGACTTTTGGAAATTTGCGGGAGAAGGTGGCGAGGCGTGAGGCGAGCCAGTAGGGCGCGATGGTGGGAATTGCGCCGATGACCACGGGGCCGGCTTCGGATTGCAGGCGTTCGGTGAGTTCGTCCTTGGCGCTGGAGAGTTCGTGAAGAACGGAACGGGCGCGCGGCAGGAACGCCGCGCCGAGATCGGTGAGACGGACGGAGCGGCCGAGACGGTCGAAGAGGCGCCCGCCGAGTTCGGATTCGAGTTTCTGGATTTGCTGGGAGAGCGAGGGCTGCGAGACGTGGCATTTTTCTGCGGCTCGGGAGAAGGAGCCGGTGTCGGCGACGGCGGAGAAGTAGCGGAGTTGGTGGAGTTCCATGGGGGAGAAGTTTTCAGTTGTAAGTCTTTAGTTCTTAGTAATGCTTCCCAGGTACTGGGATTTCCTTTAATCCCAAGAGATCTTCAATCTTTCCTCAAAACTTAGTACTAAAAACTTATTGGACTCTGTTGACGTTCTTGCGGAAGAATAGTCACACATCGAAAAGCAGATCCCTCACCCCGCCAAAACCGCGGGGATTCGGGATGACAATCGCGCTGAAGGGCGTGTGTGTCTCAACCAAGCCAACTTATGACTATCCCGCTTCCTTCTGCCATAGGCTGTGCCTATCTATTGTATCTGAACTAGATATTGGAACAATAGGGGGCAGAAGCTTACGATTGGGTGTGGGCGGTTGAGTTTGCTTGGCTATGCGAGCTTGCCCCTGAATTTGGATTTGTTTGCACGGATGGATGATTCTTATTCTACGAAACGCAACAAAGCAAAAATGATTGGAGAGAAAGATGGCGACTGAATCGAAGTGCCCGTTTGCGGGAGCACCCGCACCAACAAACCGGGAGTGGTGGCCCAACCAGTTGGATGTTCAGATTCTGCACCAGCATTCGAATTTGTCGGATCCGATGGGCGAGGAGTTTGATTACGCGAAGGAGTTCAAGACGCTGGACTTGAATGCGGTGATCAAGGACCTGAATGCGTTGATGACGGATTCGCAGGATTGGTGGCCGGCCGACTTTGGGCACTATGGCGGACTGTTTATTCGCATGGCGTGGCACAGCGCGGGCACTTACCGCATTCACGACGGTCGCGGCGGCGCGGGGGCGGGGCAGCAACGGTTCGCTCCGCTGAATAGCTGGCCGGACAACGTGAACCTCGATAAGGCACGGCGCTTGCTGTGGCCGATCAAGCAGAAGTATGGCCGCAAGATTTCCTGGGCCGACTTGATGATTCTGGCGGGCAACGTGGCTCTGGAGTCCATGGGCTTCAAGACTTTCGGCTTTGGCGGTGGGCGCGCGGATGTGTGGGAGCCTGAAGAGGTGAACTGGGGCCCGGAGAGCACGTGGCTGGGCGACGAGCGGTACAGCGGCGACCGTGATTTGCAGAATCCGCTCGGCGCGGTGCAAATGGGCTTGATCTACGTGAATCCGGAAGGGCCTAATGGCAAGCCGGATCCGATCGCGGCGGCCCGGGATATTCGCGAAACGTTTCGGCGCATGGCGATGAACGACGAAGAGACCGTGGCGCTGATTGCCGGTGGGCACAGCTTTGGCAAAACTCATGGCGCCGGTGACGCGGCGAATGTGGGCGCGGAGCCCGAAGCGGCCAGCATCGAGGAGCAGGGGTTGGGGTGGAGGAGCAAGTTCCGCTCCGGTAAGGGAGGCGACGCGATTGGCAGCGGGCTGGAAGTGATTTGGACCGAGACGCCGACGAAGTGGAGCAACAATTTTTTTGAGAATTTGTTCGGCTACGAGTGGGAACTGACCAAGAGCCCGGCGGGCGCGCATCAATGGACACCGAAGAATGGCGCAGGCGCGGGCAAGATGCCAGACGCGCACGATGCGTCGAAGCGTCACGCGCCATCGATGCTGACGACGGATCTCTCTTTGCGGTTTGATCCTGCTTACGAAAAAATTTCGCGGCGCTTCCACGAGCATCCGGAGCAGTTTGCGGATGCGTTTGCGCGGGCATGGTTTAAATTGACGCACCGAGACATGGGGCCGATCGTGCGTTATCTCGGGCCGCTGGTGCCGAAGGAGACGCTGGCGTGGCAAGATCCGATCCCCGCGGTGAACCATCCGCTGATTGGGGAGCAGGAGATTGCGGCGCTGAAAGCGAAGATTCTGGCATCAGGCTTGAGCGTTCCGCAACTGGTGTCGACGGCTTGGGCATCGGCATCGACGTTCCGCGGATCTGATAAGCGCGGCGGAGCGAACGGGGCGCGGGTTCGGTTGTCGCCGCAGAAGGACTGGGCGGTGAACCAGCCGGCTCAGTTGGCGAAGGTGGTGCAGACCCTTGAAGGGATACAGAAGGAGTTCAACGCTTCTGCGGCTGGCGGAAAGAAGGTTTCGCTGGCGGACCTGATCGTTCTTGGCGGCTGCGCGGCGGTCGAGAAGGCTGCGAAGGATGGCGGGGTGAGCGTGAAAGTTCCGTTCACGCCGGGGCGGATGGACGCTTCGCAAGCGCAAACCGATGTTGAATCGTTCGAAGCGCTGGAACCGAAGGCGGACGGGTTCCGCAACTATGTCGGCGGCAAGCAGCGCGTGTCGGAGGCGGAGTTGTTGGTGGATCGGGCGCAATTGCTGAAGCTGACAGCGCCGGAGATGACGGTGCTCGTTGGCGGTTTGCGCGTTCTGGGTGCGAACACCGGGAATGCCAAGCACGGCGTCTTCACCAAGCGTCCGGGGACACTGACGAACGACTTCTTCGTGAACCTGCTGGACATGGGGACGGAATGGAAGCCGTCCGGCGAATCCAACGGTTCGGGAGCTGTGTACGAAGGGCGCGACCGGAAGACGAACGAAGTGAAGTGGACCGGTTCGCGTGTGGACCTGATCTTTGGTTCGCACTCGCAACTGCGCGCGTTTGCGGAAGTCTATGGGGCGGCGGACTCGAAGGAGAAGTTTGCGAAGGATTTTGCAGCGGCGTGGACGAAAGTGATGAATAGCGATCGGTTTGATCTGGTGGCGTGAGGCGGCGTGAGCTGATAGCAGCGATCAGATAGCAGATAGCAGGAAGCAAGAGGCGGGGCGGGCTGCGAGGCTCGCCCCGTTTTCATTGGGACAACGCCGGACAGAATGCGGGCGTCAGCCTTTGGCGGCGCGCATTTGGGCTAGGCGTTCGTTCCTCTGGCGCGTGATGTGGGGAACGATGCCGAGCTGACGCTCGATTAACATTAGTTGGGCGCGGTGGTGCATTTCGTGTTCCTTGGCGGCGAGGAGGCGTTCGAAACGAGTGCGAACGGTTTTCCCATCGGCGTCGGTGACCTCCTCGGCGAGAATTTCGGGGGGCACGGTTACCAACCAGGAAGAGAAGCGATCACCTTCGGTGCGCAGGAGTTCGAGAATGTCCGCCTTGGTGCGAGGCTTGGCCTCATCAGCGGCTTGACGTTCGCGGAAACCGACAAAGTCAAAGCCGACCAGAGTGGTCAATCTGTGGTCCTTGTTGAGTTCCTCAAAAATACGAGTAGAGAGGGCAATGTGCGTGAGCATTTGGCCAACCGTGCGGACATCGGGAGCGGGAGAGAAAGCGTAACTGGGTTCGGGAATATCCTCAGCGATCTGAATTGTGTTTTTGCGAACGGTGCGAAAGGAGGTTGCGAAATCTTTACCGGTATAAGACATGGGTTCACCTCGGGATGGAGCTAGCCTGCCAGAGCAGACTTTGATTTGGATGCGGGCCCCGTGACGATCGTGACGGGGTAGCAGAAAGGCGCCCGCCTCGGAAGGCGGCCGCTACAAAAGCAAGATTGTCCACCTGTAGGTGGACGCTACAACCGCCGGCAGGAGTGCCTGTGCCACACACACGCAGCGGAGTTCGGGTAGAATGCTTGAGCCATGGCGAAACTTACATTTTTGGGTGCGGCTGGTTGTGTTACGGGGTCGAAATATCTGGTGGAGGCGGCGGGCAAGAAGCTGCTGATTGATTGCGGGCTATTTCAGGGGTTGGACGACCTGAAGCAGCGGAACTGGAATCCGCTGCCGGTGGATCCGAAGACGATCGATTACCTGGTGCTGACGCACGCGCACCTGGACCACACGGGATGGCTGCCGGTGCTGGTGCGCGACGGCTATCGCAAACCGATTTATGCGAATCCGGCGACGATTGATTTGACGAACCTGCTGTTGAAGGATTCGGGGCACCTGCAGGAAGAAGAGACGAAGAACGCGATCAAGAACAAGTGGAGCAAGCATGCGGACCCGCGGGCGCTGTACACGGCGGATGACGTTACGCCGGTGCTGGCACAGTTGAAGCCGATGCCGCGGAAGGGCGGGTTTGATCTGTCGCCGGAGTTTCATTTCGAGTCGTATGACGCGGGGCACATTCTGGGTTCGTCGAGCCTGGAACTGACGATCACGGAAAACGGGAAAAAGTTTGTTGTGGTGTTTTCGGGCGACGTGGGGCGATACGACCAGCCTATTTTGAACGATCCTGTTTCGCCCACGACGAAACAGATTGATACGCTGCTTTGCGAGTCGACGTACGGCGACCGGGAACACGACCCGGGCGATCCGCTGGTAGTGCTGGCAGATGTGGTGAACCGGGTGGTGAAGCGCGGCGGGTCGATCGTGATACCGGCGTTTGCGATCGGGCGGACGCAGACGTTCATGTATTATCTGCGGCAACTGGAGGATTTGCAGAAAATTCCCAAAGTGCCGGTGTATGTGGACAGCCCGATGGCGCTGAGCGCGACGGATTTGTATGTGAAGTACAAGGAAGATCACGATTTGGAGTTCACGCGCGAGGAGCAGGGCGGGGGCGATCCGCTGGACGTGCACACGTTTCACCTGACGCGGAGCGTGGCGGAGTCGAAAGCCATTAATGATGTGAAGACGGCGTGCATCATCATTTCGGCGAGCGGGATGGTGACGGGCGGGCGCGTGCTGCACCATTTGGCGCAGCGGCTGGGCGACGCGCGGAATTGCGTGATTCTGGGCGGATTTCAGGCCGAAGGGACGAAGGGGCGGGCGTTGCAGGAAGGCGCGAAGACTTTGAGCCTCTTCGGCCAGCCGGTGCCGGTGAAGGCGGAGATCGTGGAGATGGGACAATTTTCGGCGCATGCGGGAAAGAGCGAATTGCTGCGTTGGCTGGGTGGATTGCAGGCTACGCCGAAGCAGGTTTACCTGACGCATGGCGAGCCGGCGGCCGCGCAATCGTTGCAGCAGGCGATTACGGAGAAATTCAAGTGGAAGGCGGCGGTTGCGCGGTATTTGGATACGGTGGAGATTTGAAATCGAAGTTTTGAAATGGACGATCTGAATTGGTTCTTTGGTTGGGCTGCAATTAAGCCACGGTCCCTCCACTACGAGCCAGCAAAAGACGCTGGCTCTGCGGTCGGGATGACAGCGTGGAGCGGGCGGCGGTGGCGCGGTATTTGGATACGGTGGAGATCGGGTGAGGGTGCGCAGTTCACTGCTTTTGGGGGCGAGAGGGCGCTGCGCCGATACAATTGTGGCGTGGCTATGGAAACCCTCAGGCCTGAAGGCCTGAGCTACAGGGTTGCGTGGACCAAATTGGCTGCATAGGCTTGAGACAAAAAATAGACATTTATTTTTGGGTTGCTTAGAAACATTTGTGGGTGACCCTTCGTCTATACCGACAAGACCACTCGCGGGGTAGGGGACTGACCACCACAGGGCAACCGACCAACAGTCTCTTACCCCTATCCTCTTGTTGTGCCTTCACGACTCAGATTTAAAAGGGTTTAATACGCATCAGCTAGACTGCGCGTGCTGGACCGCGCGCTTGGTCGGGGTGTGGCTCGATAATTGGCGGGATTTTTTGCGAGGTCTAGGCCTGAGGCGCGGGTGGAGGGAGTCGTTCTAGGACATGGGAAAACCCGCACCCTGAAAGGCGCAGGGTGCGGCACCCGGCCTAGCTTCACAAGCGCCCGGGAAAAGCAGATCCCTCACCGCGAAAAACGCGGTTCGGGATGACATTCTTAGCGTGTTTGCTAGTTGCAAGCGAAGATTATTGCAGTCGCCAGGGCGAGCGTTCGGGCCAGTGGCGCATGGCATCGGTAGCCCAGGCGGTGGTTTTGTCTTTGTGGCACTCGGTGCAGGGGTTGGGGATTTTGTATTTGTCGGTCATGTCGGGCGTGATGAAGGCGAAGGTGTGGGCGCGGACCTTCACGTCGGCGAGGGTGGTGGCGATTTTGGGCATGTGGCAGGCGATGCAACTGCTGCCGGTGGAACCTTTTTTGTGGTGGGTGTGCTCTTCGAGCGTGGCGGTGCGCGGGCCGTTGAGAGAGAGCGGGCTGTGGCAGTCGAGGCAGATCTGATCGCCGGGTTTGCGGAGTTGGGCGTAGTTGTCGGTACCGTGGACGTCGTGGCAACTGAAACAGGTGACGCCGCGGCGGTACATCACGCTTTGGATGAAGTCGTTGCCCTGCATGCGGTTTTTGTGGGCGGTGCCGTCGGGGAAATGCGTGAAGGTGAGTTCGCCGAGCTTGTGATCTTCGAGTTGCCAGTAATCGCTGAGATTTGAGCCTGGCTGGTAGCCTACGGGCCAATCGTAATATTTTCCTTCGATCGGACTGGTGAGCGGACGACCCTGAGAGTGGCACTGGATGCAGGTGTCACTGGCCTGGACGTAATCCATGTTCGCCGGGTTCAGGATATTTGTGCGCGATGGATGCGCGTTATGTTCGCTGCCGGGGCCGTGGCAGCGTTCGCAGCCGACGTTCCACTCGGCTACTTTTTTGGTGTGGATGTCATAGCCGACGGAGTGGCAGCCGTCGCAGGTGGGGCCGGTGGGGCGCTGCATGTTGTCGGCGGGATAGAAAGGGATCCACCAATCGGCGCCGTTGGGAACGAAATAGGGGCGCCAGACTTTATTGATGATGTCCCACTGGGCGCCTTCCGGAAAATAGTCGTCGCCGATTTTGGTGAAGTAGCGCTGCTTCCAGATGCTGCCGTAGACGAGGGCGACATCGTCCTTGGTGAATTTGGAGACTTTGTTGGTGGAGAGGTCGGGGATGATGACGTTCGGGGATTCGCGGGGGTCGCGGACTACGTTAGCCATGGGGGTCTTGCGCCAGTGCTCGTAGATTTGGGCGTGGCATTTCTGGCAGGAGGCGGAGCCGGCGTAGTGAGCTGAGCTGATCGCGGCGGATTGTTGCGCGCGCTCTTCGTTGGTTGTGTTGCGCAGGCTGCGAATGTAGAGGACCAGTTTCCAACTGTCATCGGACTGCTCGTCGTGGGGCTTGGCCCAGCCGGGCATGCCGGTGAGCGGGACGCCGCTACGGATGATGTAGCGGAGCTGGCCGTCGGTGAGGTTTTGCGTTTGCGGGGCGCGGAGGTCGGGAACGCGCGGATAGAGGTTGCCGCCGACATTGGTTTGGCCGGAGCCGTCAGGGGCGTGGCAGACCGCGCAGCGGTCGATGTAACTTTCACGCGCGGCATTCAGAACGTCGGGCGTGGGCTGCCACGGATTGGGTTCGAGGCGGGCTTTACGCGGAATGGCGAAATTGCGCGCGGCACGGGCGACGATTGTTTCAAAACGGGAAGGTGCGGCCGCGGTGGTGAAACCGTGCAACAGGATGCGCGCGCCGAAATAGCCGGCGATGATGATTACCGCAGCGAGGAGAAACAGGACGGTTTTGCGAAAATTCATTCAACACACCTTTGCGTCAGCGTACTTTAGATTCCACCGCGCGGAAAAGGTAGTGTAAAAACAAAGTAAAATTTGATCCGAAATTGCAAAACCCGCACCCTCAAAATCGGAGAGTGCGGCGCCGGGCAACAGCTACCTTTCTAACAAAATTGACTTAAATGCCGGATAAATTCGGTAAACGCAGCGACCGCCGGAGTGACACCCGGGCAACTTCAATCACGCCGCTCAGGCGCGCAAATTGGCGAGTCAGGAATCGGCGTCGGCGAGAGGCGCTGTTCCCGAGTCACTCTCTGGCGCGCAGCAATCCTTTTAAGAGTGGCTCATAAACGTGCGACCCACGCAGAGAATTCCGCCAGCGCTCCGGGATAGAGGCGAAACCATCACGAATCCCTGCCAATCCCCCGGCAATACACGCGGTTGTATCCGTGTCATTACCGAAAGCAACGGCGGCACGCACAACTGATTCGTAATCTGGCTCCTGCATGGCGATGCGGGCAGACCACAGGGAGTTCAAAACGTAGCCTGAGCCGCGAGCAGAACCGAGATGACTTTCGTCGAGGATGAACTCAGTTTCCCTTGCACTGGAGGGGTCTGAACCTCCCAAATTGCGGAATTTATCGCCAGCCAGATCCCAAGCATCGGAATGTCCATCAATAAGTTCCTTTGCCCAAAGACAATAGAGGGCGCAGCAGAGTTGCGAGCGGAGGTGTCCGTGGGTCACAAGTGACTGATGCCGTGCATCCGAATAGAGCTGCTCGTCGGAGCCCTTGTGCCATAGAGCAAGGGGCAATACACGCATGAGCGAACCGTTGCCATTGTCCTGTTCGCCTGAGGGACCCGAGCGATCGGGAGGGACGCCTTGGGCTAGACTCTTCAACGCGGCTTGCGTCTGGATTCCACAATCAAAAACTTTCTTGTCCGGCGTGAACTCCCCTTCGAACCGCCATTGCAAGAGCTTCCGGGAGAAAAGCTGAAGGTCCAACGAGCCGCATTCCAGTAGTGTAGACAGCAAACAGAGAGCCTGCGCACCGTCGTCTGACCATGTTCCAGGCGGCACCGAGTGCGCAGGACGGGGCGAGTTTGGAGGTGGAACAAACTCTATTGTTGAAAGGGCAGGCACTTCGGAAGGAGAAAGGAATTCGTAGGGGACGCCGAGCGCATCTCCCACCAATAAGCCGACGAGGCCGCCGGAAAGTCGATCGCGCAAAGAAAGCACTTATCAGTTTCCTATCCTGCGTGTAGATGCGCGAGGCGGGATTCGGCGGCGGCTAGGGTTTCTTCTTTTTTGCAGAAAGTGAAGCGGACCTGGGAGGCGCCGTCCTGGGAGTTGTTGTAGAAGCTGGAGCCGGGGACGCAGGCGACGCCAATTTTTTCGACGAGATATTTGGCGAAGGAGACGTCGCGGGAGGCGGCGGGATACTTGGCTTCGTCGAAATGGAAGCGGGAGATGTCGGTCATGATGTAGTAGGCGCCATGAGGTTTGTAGACGGTGAAGCCGGAGGCGGTGAGGATTTTCAGGAGGCGTTCGCGCTTGACGGTGTAGGTGGCGGCGAGCTTGTCGTAGTAGGACTGCGGCGATTTGAGGGCGAGGGCTCCGGCTTGTTGCAGCGGGGCGGCGGCGCCTACGGTTAAGAAGTCGTGGACCTTGCGGATGGCTTGCGTGGTTTCGGGAGGAGCTAGCGCCCAGCCCACGCGCCAGCCGGTGACGCTGTAGGTTTTGGACATGCCGTTGATGACGATGGTGCGGTCGCGCATGCCGTCGATGCGGGCCATGGAGATGTGCTCGGTCGAGTCGTAGAGGATGTGCTCGTAGATTTCGTCGGTGATGCAGAAGGCGTTCCAGCGGACGCAGAGATCGCGGATGAATTCGAGTTCCTGGCGAGTGAAGACTTTTCCGGTGGGATTGTTGGGCGTGTTGAGGATGATGGCCTTGGTGTGCGGGCCGAAGGCGGCGGCCAGTTCCCTTTCGTCGAACGACCAGGTGGAGTTTGCGTTTTGCGGATCGGGCCCTTCGCTCGCAGACGAGCTCAGGACAGGCGGGCGCATCTTGACGAAGCGCGGGGTGGCGCCGGAGAGGATGGCGTCGGGGCCGTAGTTTTCGTAGAAGGGTTCGAAGACGACGGTTTCGTCGCCGGGATTGATGATGGCCATCATGGCGGACATCATGGCTTCGGTGGAGCCGCAGCAGATGGTGATTTCGCGCTCGGGGTCGTAGGTGGCGTGCTGGGTGCGGGCGAATTTTTCGACGACGGCGTCGCGGAGGGGCTTGGCTCCCCAGGTGATGGCGTACTGATTGATGTCGTCGGAGATGGCCTGGCGGGCGGCTGCTTTTATTTCTTCGGGGGCGGCGAAATCGGGGAAGCCTTGCGAGAGATTGACGGCGTTGTGCTTCAGGGCCAGGCGGGTCATTTCGCGGATTACGGATTCGGTGAATTGTTCGGCCTTGGCGGAGAGCATGCGGCGGGCGAGATGGGTCATGTTGGTTTCGGGTGCGGACATGGGGAGATTGTAGCAAAGGCGGGGAAATTGTTTAGCGATGGATTGAGAGAAAAGAAAAAGAAAAGATTTCACACAGAGGTCACAGAGGAGCCACAGAGTTCACAGAGAAGAGCAGAGAAGAAAAGAGCACAGCGAGGAATCGCTGTGCCACTAAAGCGAGAGTTGGCGGTTAGCGGGATTGGGCGGAGAGGTAGCGGGTGGGGTGCGGGGTTGCGGCGGAGACGGTGGACTTGGGGGTTTCGCCGTAGAGGGCGCGGTACATGTCGGTGTTGCGCAGGACGATTTGGACGTACTCGCGGGTTTCGGTGAAGGGGATGGATTCGACTAGTTCGGGAACTTCGTCGTAGGTGCGCTCGGATTTCCAGAGGGAGATGCGGTCTTCGCCGGCGTTGTAGGCAGCGGCGGCGTATTCGGGGCCGCCGGTGGCGCGGGTGAGATTGGAAATGTAGAGCATGCCGAGTTCGATGTTGATGTTGGGATCGAAGAGCGAGTTTTTGGTGTAGCGAATCTTGCGTTCTTTTGCCAGCAAGCGGCCGGTCTTCGGGAGAATCTGCATCAAGCCGATGGCATCTGCGTGGGAGACGGCATCTGCCTGAAAGGTGGATTCCTGGCGGATCAGGCCAGCGGCAAACATGGGATCGAAATTGTTGCGCTCGGCTTCGCGGCGGATGACGGCTTCGTATGGAAAGGGAAAGAGAACTTTCCAGACGTTCGAGGGGACGTCGGAGAGTTTGCGGGAGTCGAAATTCGGGACGGCGATGCGGCCGTAGGCCATGCCGGTGGCGAAATGGCCCTGATCGAAGGCGGCCTGCGCGGCTTCGACCATGTAGCGCGGGGAAGCGGTGGCGGCGAAGGCGGCTTTGAGTTCAAGTTCAGCAGAAGCGTCGAAGGCTATGGTGCGGAGAGCCTGCGCGCGGTTCCAGCGTTCGGCGACGAGGGGCGCGATGGGCTCGTCAAAGGGGCGCAGCGGCGGGGGCGCGGGAACTTCCGCGAGCGCGTCGGCGGGATCGGAATCGCCGGGAGCGAGCTTGGCGAGGCGCTGATCCGCGGCGTGCGCGAAGTATGTGGACGGAAAGCGGTCGGTGGCCTTTTCGTAAAATGCCCGGGCGCGCGTGGGATTTCCATTGCGCTCGGCGTTGCGGCCCAGCCAGTACAAAGCGTTGACCGCAGTACCCGTCGAGGGATACTTGCGGAGGAAATTGATCATTTTCTCGTCGGCGAACGGTTGGCGCTGGATGTAGGCGATCCAGGCGATTCGCCATTCGGCGTTCTGGGCATGCCGGCCGCCGGGGAAACTGTCGAGCACGCGCTGGTAGTAGTTCCCCGCTTTCGCTCGATCGAGTTCGACCCAGTAGTAATTGCCGGCGGCCATCAGGGCATCTTCGGTCCAACGGCTCTGCGGATATTGCGCGGCGTTTTTTTCGATCGCCGCGAGCATCTCGGTTTCGCGTTTATCGGAGCGCCACGCTTGCGAAAGGTCGTAGAGGCGTTCGGCGTCGGCTTCGGGATCGGTGACGGCAAGTTTTACGAAGAGGCTGGGAGATGGTTTCGGATGTTGGCGGCATTCGGCGGAGCGGACGAGCGCGCGCTGGCGGATGGGATTCGCGGGGTCTTTCAAAATTGTGGCCAGCTTTTCGTACTCAGTGCGAGCTTCATGCCACTTGTGCGCATCGTAGAAAATCTGTGCGCGTTGATCCTGCATTTCGCCGGTGGCGTAGGGAAATTCTGTGTGAAGTTGCTTGTTGAGGCGCGGCAGAGCGACCGCGGCGTCTTTCGATTCGTCGGCCAGCGGATATTTGTAAAAGAGCGTCTGGTAATCCTTGGCGGCGGGGACAGATTTGTGCGCGGCTTCCTCCGCGCGGGCGCGAGCGAGGAGAAGATTGGGCTTGGAGCCTGTGCCGGCATAGGTGGCCAGCATATCCAGGGCATCCTGCGGGCGGCCGATCGCATTGGCGGCGGAAGTGTAGGCCTCCAGGACTTGTTCCTTGAAGACCGCGCCCGGGAAGTCTTTCAGGATTTGCGCCAGATCCTTTGCGGCATCGGCGTTTTTTCCGAGGGCGCGTTCAGACTGTGCGGTCCAGAAGAGTGTGTATTCGAGGAGGAGTGTGTCGGGTTTGGCTTTTTGCAGCCAGATGAGGGCCTGCTGCGCGTGATTCTTCGAGTAGTCTTCATAGCCGAGAGCGAGCGCGGCGCGTTGGCCCCAGACGCTAGAATTATTTTTGTTGGCGAAGGCGGCGAGTTTTTCGTAGGCGCCGGGTGTGCCGCGATGGAGATCGCGGGCGAGCAGGGCCAGTTCTTTTTGCGCGGCGGCGTCTTCGGGAGTGGAAGAGTCAAGCGCTGGAGCGGTGGTGTCCGGCTTGCAGCCCGTGGCGCACGCGGGAGATTTCGGGTGCGTGGGTTTCTTCTTTTTCTTTTTGGTTTGGGCGGAGAGATCGCCGGCGAAGAGGAGGGAGAGGACAAGGAAAAGGACGGAAAAGAGTACGGCCCAAGACCGGGGAGATACGGAGAGTTTTGTGGCGAGGGCGTGGAAAGCCTCAGGCCTGAAGGCCTGAGCTACAGGGCCGAGGGCACGAGTGACAGGGCGATGGGCAAGGCCCGTGCGGCGGGGAAAATTACCGCGATTTTCCGGCGGTGGCGTAGGGATATTCGCCGAGGGCGTTGGAATCGCCATCGGCAAGAATTTCCACCATCCAGCGGTAGAAGTAATCCACCGGGTGGTCCATGATGGGTTTGAATCTACGATCGTATTCTCGATGAGCTTTCTCAATGTCGTCTTTCAGTCGGATGCAGATATCTCTGTTTTCGCGGCCCAGTCTAACCTGTTCCGGTCTTAACATTTTA
>DATHOY010000210.1:0-7186 GCA_035484435.1 Vulcanimicrobiaceae bacterium
GTCACATCCTTCAAATAGGTCGCAAAGAGTTTTCCTCCCAGCGACTCCACGGTGTCCAGCGAATCCGCCTTCTCCGGAAGGATTACTTTCCACGGCGCGTTCGGAGTTGCCGGATCGTACAGCATCAGTTTCCCTTTGGGAGCGTCATGATCCGTGGCAATCAGGAATTTGTCGCCGACGTTGTCCACCACTACGTAGTAGTCATCGCCGATTTCCGTAACGATCGGCGTGAAGGCCTTCTCTTTTTTGGAGAGATCCCGGAAATAAAGCGCGTTTCCCCGTTTCCCTTTGCCCCGGTCGGAAACCGTCAGAATCGCAAACCGCTCGTCGTTGGTAGTAGCCACCGATTGAAAACGCTGGGCATTCTGCTTATCCTCATAAATCAATTCATCGGCAGACTGCTCCGTCCCCAGCACGTGGAAATACACCTTCTGAAACTCGTTTTTCGACGAAAGCTCATGCCCCGGCTCCGGCGCGTCGAACCGGCTGTAGAAAAATCCATTCCCCGCCCAGCCAAATCCGTTGAACTTGATCCATTTCAGATCGTCGCTGAGGACTTTCCGCGTCGCGATCTCGATCACGTGCCCTTCCTGCCAGTCCGATCCGCCCACGGAAACTCCATACGCTGCGTAACGCCCATCCTCGGACACATTGAACGCCCCCAGCCGCGACGTCCCGTCCCCGGAGAACTTGTTCGGATCCAGCAGCACTTCCGGGGCGCCCTCCAGCCCCTTCTGCGCATACACCACGTTCTGGTTCTGCAACCCGTCGTTCTTCGTGAAGAAAAGATATTCGCCCTTGCGGAACGCCGGCGTGTACTTGGGGAAATTGAACAACTGCTCCAGCCGCGTCTTCACCTGCGCGCGGTAGGGAATTTTTTCGAGATACCCGAACGTGACCTTGTTCTCCGCCTCCACCCACTTCGCTGTCTCCGCCGAATTGTCATCCTCCAGCCAGCGATATGGATCAGCCACCTTCACTCCGTGGTAGTCGTCCACCTGGTTGTCTTTCCGCGTCTGCGGATAATCGAGTCCCTGGCCCATCGAAATCGTTGAAAACAGCAGGATGGATAAAACGGGCAGCATAAAACGCAAATGCAACGCCAACTGGCGAATAATCATGCGAAGTTTCCCTTTCTCGGAAAATGCGCGGAGAGTGCTTGCCATTCCTTGCAACATCAGACGCACGCACGTCACAAAAGTATACGGCCATTTGCTAACTCTATCTATCTGTAAGGACTAGCTTTACAACCGAGCCGGCGGCCATCCGGCGAGATGCGTCTTTTTCAACACAACACTCGTATACAAGGTAGTATGAGCACACCGGCTTTCACCCTCGCTGCTGCACCTCGACCGCTGCTGTTCGCCGGCTTCATGACCGACGACACTCACGCCCTCGCCACAGGATTGCGCCAGCGCGACCCGGACCTGCTCGACCACCTCATCGAGCAGTACCAGCAGCGCCTCTATCGCTACCTTCTCTTTCTCACCGGCAATCCGCCGCTGGCCGAAGATCTTTTCCAGGAAACCTGGATCCGTGTGCTGGAGCGCGGCAGCCAATACAACGGCAAATCGAAATTTGAATCCTGGCTCTTCGCCATCGCGCGCAACCTGGTGATCGATGCCTCTCGACGCAAGAAAATCTCCAGCCTCGAAGAACTCGGCGATCCGGAGAGCAACGCGCCCTATGATCCGCCGGACGAGCGCGCAGCTTCCATTCTGCAAATGCTGGTAAGCCGGGAGAACGAACAGAGCGTCCAGCTTTCGCTCTTGAAAATTCCGGCCTACTATCGCGAAGTCCTTTTGCTGCGGTTCAGCGAAGAACTCGGCCTCGAAGAAATCGCCGGCGTGATGGCCACGCCGGTCTCGACTGTGAAGTCGCGCCTCTATCGCGGCCTGGCCGCGTTGAAAACCGCCATGACGGAAGGTGCCGCATGAACGAAAACCTCCACGAACGCGCCCGCCAGCTTCTGGCCGAATCCATCGTCGAAGGATTGCGCCCCGCCGACGAAGCCTGGCTCCGTGAACATCTCGCCTCTTGCTCCGGCTGCGCGCGAGAAGCAGCGGCAACGCAGAATATCTTGCGCGCGCTACGGTCCGTGCCGGTCAGCGTCCCTCGCGATCTCGCGGCACGCACGCAACTCCGCGTCCGGCTTCGCACGCAACAAACTTCTCCTGCCGCAAACGGCAGCTTCTGGCTTTGGGCCGTCACAGCGGCAAGTTGGCTGCTCGGCGTCTTCAGCGCACCTCTCGTCTGGCGCGGTTTCGCGTGGCTCGGCGCTAATTTCGGCATACCGAAGCTTGCGCTGGAATTTGGATTCGTTCTCTGGTGGACAGTTCCCCCGCTGCTCGCCGCAGCGATCATCCTTCACCAGAAAGCCCTGACCGCCGAATGGAACAACAAAAATTGAGCCAAGCTCAAAACAATGTAGGAACGGCTTCGCAGGAATAAACGAATTCAGTTGCAGCACAGAAAAGGAAAATCAAATGTCCGACGCATTCACAGAACGCCTCCGCCTCATCCGCTTCCGCCGCAAGCGCGAACACAGTCGCTTCCGCGATGAGCTTCGCATCATCCCGAAGTGGCTCGTCGTCCTGTGCCTGTTGCTCTACATCCTTGCCCTCATCATCGGCTTCTCCGTAAACCACTACGGCTTTCAGACCGGCGGCTCCATCTTCCCCGGCGATGAATCGCTCCGCCACGACCCAATGCTTTCCTATTTTGAGCTCGGCGGTGTCATCACCTTTGCCGCCGTCGCCCTCTCCATCCTGTTTTTCTCGCTCGGCTATGTTTATCGCGACGCCAAGCGCCGTGGCATGAATCCCGGCCTGTGGACGCTGCTGGTTCTTCTGCTGTCCGGCGGATATTTCTTCATCGGCTTCATCATCTACCTCCTCGTCCGAGAGCCGCTCCCCTTCACCTGCCCGCAATGTTCCACCAGCGTCAATGCACGCTTCAATTTCTGCCCCAATTGCAAATGCAATCTTCATCCCGCCTGCCCGCAATGCCAGCGCGAAGTCTCCGACACCGACAAGTTCTGTCCCTACTGCGCCGCCGATCTAGCCAAGCCCAACCCCGCGCCACAAGCCTGAAGCAACGCCACAGTAGCTCAGGCCTTCAGGCCTGAGGCCTTCCCATCCCACAAGGCAATCGTGCCAACGCAGCGGAAACCCTCACCCCTAAAGGGGTGAGCTACAGGAATGCACCCCGAATTCTTGTGCGTGCCAGGCCGCCTGCCGCAACCCCGTTTCAGCTTCTCAAAAATCCACTCTTGACATGCAACCATTGGGTTGCCTAATATCCCTTCGTGAGGATGGACCAGGTTTTCAAGGCTCTCGCCGATTCCAACCGCCGCAAACTCCTCGACCTCTTGCGCGCGGACAACGGCCGGACCCTTGGCGACCTTTGCAAGCATCTCGACATGAGCCGCCAGGCCGCCACCAAGCACCTGAACTTGCTGGAGGCCGCCAACCTAGTGGTCACCGTCTGGCGAGGCCGCGAGAAACTCCATTACCTGAATCCCGTCCCGATTCACGAAATTTACGAACGCTGGATTGGAAAGTTTGAACGTTCCCGGTTGCGGGCCCTGTACGACTTGAAGGAGGAGATGGAGAAGGACTATGAAAAATAAATCGCAGTTCGTCTACGTTACTTACATTTCATCGAGCGCGGAAAAAATGTGGAACGCCCTGATGGATCCGGAAATGACCCGCAAATATTGGGGCCACCTGAACGTCTCCGACTGGAAAATCGGCTCAGACTGGAAGCACGAAGACGCCTCGACGGGACAAATCCGGCTGGTGGGCAAGGTCGTGGAATCTATGCCTCCAGGGCGCTTGGTGATTACCTGGGCCTTCCCCGCCGACGCACAAAATCAGGCAAAGCACACGCGCGTCACCTTCGACATCGAGCCCGCCGGAAAAGCCGTCCGCCTGAAAGTGACGCATGACGAACTGGAACCCGGCTCGGACATGGAAAAGGGCATTACGCACGGCTGGCCCGTGGTCCTCTCCAACCTGAAGACCCTGCTCGAAACCAATCAGGTCATGGAAATTAAAGCCCTCTTCGAGCACGCCCACAAGTAATGCTGCGGCTCAAACGCAACACGGGTGCCCCACACGCCGACTTTGCGTGTGGGTCTCGGGTGTCGTCAAAAACTGCCTTTCACCAAGGAAGTATTCGTTAGAACCGCTCGACAGCAAGCGCCACCGCGTTGCCGCCGCCGAGGCATAGTGCGGCGATGCCGCGCTTCAGATTACGCCGCTGCAACTCGTACAGCAGCGTGACCAGGATGCGCGCGCCGGACGCCCCGATCGGATGGCCGAGCGCCACCGCGCCGCCGTTCACGTTCACTTTTTCGGGATCAAGCTTAAGCTGCCTCGTGACCGCAATCGCCGCGACCGCAAAGGCTTCGTTCAATTCCACCAGGTCCACATCTTTGTCGCGGTCCCAGCCGGTTTTCGCCAAAAGCTTTTCGACCGCGTCCACCGGCGCCATCATCACCCACTTCGGCTCAACGCCGCTCACAGCCTGCGCCACGATCCGCGCGATGGGCTGCTTGCCAAGCCGCGAAGCGTTTCTCTCGCTCGTGACAATCAGCGCTGCGGCTCCGTCGTTCGTACCCGGCGCATTCCCGGCGGTCACAGTGCCGTCTTTCTTAAACGCCGGCTTCAGCTTGGCGAGCGCTTCAAGTGTCGTGTCCTCCCGCGGGGACTCGTCGTACTTGATCACGATGGGGTCGCCCTTTTTCTGCGGCACTTCAATCGGAAGAATCTGCCCTTCAAAAAAACACGACTTGCGCGCTCGAATCGCTTTCTGGTGGCTCTCAAATGCGAATTTGTCCTGCTCTTCGCGTGTAATTTTATATTTCTCCGCCACCAACTCGCCCGTGTTCCCCATATGAAAATTTTCGTATGCGTCCCACAAGCCGTCCCAGATCATCGAATCCACCAGCTTGCCGTCGCCCAGCCGATAGCCAGTCCGTGCCTGCGGCAAAAGATACGGGCAGTTCGACATGGACTCCATTCCGCCGGCCGCAACAATTTCACTTTCGCCAAGTTGCACGGCCTGCGCTGCGAGCGCCACGGCCTTCAATCCCGAACCGCAAACTTTATTGATCGTCATCGCCGCAACGCGAGGATCGCATCCCGCTTTCAACGCGGCCTGCCTCGCCGGATTCTGGCCGATTCCGGCTTGCACCACATTGCCTAGAATCGCTTCATCAATCTGTTTTTCTTCAAGGCCAGCGCGGCGCACGGCTTCGGCCACAATTTTCCCGCCGAGTTCCGGCGCGGAAAAACTCGAAAGCCCACCCTGAAATTTTCCGATTGGCGTGCGAACTGCGGAGAGAATGACTGGGGTTTCCATGAAACCACCTCCCGATTGACAGAAGCACAATTATACCGCGTTGCGCCAAAGTCAGCCGAAAGTGGCAAGCCGGAGCGAGAGGATCTCGCCCCGGCTATCAACCGCTGAAATTAATTTGCCGCCGCGTCCGCGGCACTCTCCGTCTCGTCCGCGCTCGGTCCATAAAGGCCGGGCACGGGAACGCCCAGCAACCGGTAATATACGGTCAGCTGCGCGCGATGATGAATGATGTGGTTGAAGATCATGCTTCGGAGGCAAGCCGCGCGAGGCATGGTGAAAATCGTCTGTCCGCCGGCCAGCAGCGTCCAATCCTTCATCATGTCCGCGTCGCTGGCGCCTGCGATCGCTTTCCGCGCCTCCGCAACGCCCTTGTCGAATTCGGCAAGGACCTGCTGATGGTTCTCCATTTTCGGCGGCTCATACGGGGCACCGCCGACCGGCGCGTAATCAAATTTCTCCGTCTGCATGGTCATCGAGATCCACCCGGGCATGGTGGCGATGTGGCCCGCAAGCCAGCCGACGCTCCCGGATTTATCGTGCGGCTTCCAATTCCATTTCTGATCCGGCAGGCGCTCCAGCGTTTTGCGCGTCCCGGCCATCTCCTGGTCGAATTCGCCAAGCATGGTTTGTCCAATAGTCATAACGGTTGTCTCCTTTGCGGAAGGCAGTATCGAGGCGCAGGAATCATAGGCAAACAAAAAGCGAAAGTCAAGCGCTTTCTCAGCTACTCCGTCTTCCTCGCCGTGGCACCCCTTCCAACCTCAGTGGTTATACGGCCAAAATGGTCCAATCATTACGCGCGTCGCATGGTTGACACCCGCGGCGCAAAGGACAGAATGTCCTTATGCCCCACCAACTAACCACCTCCTATATAAAAGACTCCGTCGAACTCTTTCGCTACTACAAGAAACTCGTCGAACGCTCGCTCGCGCAATGTCCCGATGAAGGCCTCTTCACCGAACTCGATACCGAATCCAATTGCATCGGCGTCATCGTGAAACACATGGCCGGCAACATGCGTTCCCGCTGGAGAGATTTTCTGACCACTGACGGAGAGAAGCCCGATCGCAACCGCGACAATGAATTTGAAGCGCCGCCGAAAACTCGCGAGGAATTGATGGAGCTATGGGAGAGCGGTTGGAAGTATCTCTTCGACGCGCTCGAACCATTGACCGATGCGGACGTGGCACGCACCGTGACCATCCGCACCGAGCCGCACTCCGTCATGCAAGCGATCAATCGCCAGATCGCCCACTATTCTTATCACGTGGGCCAGATCACGTTCCTCGCAAAACATTTTGCGGCCAAGTCCGGCCAGTGGACCGCCGTCACCATCCCGCGGAAAAAGTCCGGCGACTTCAACACCAGAGTCGCCTCTGGCCAAGCCTCGCAGCGATAGAAACGAAATCGCGGATAGTAATTCCCACAGCAAATTGGTCCTTCGCTTCCCCTTCGCCACAAAAGGCGTTACCCTGCTGAAGCGATGGCCAAGACTCTTTTTGAAATGGGACAGCCCGAAAGTGCAGGCTTGCAGCTGAACGAGGCGCAGCGCCGCGCGATCACGCACGGAGACGGTCCGCTCCTCGTCATCGCAGGTGCAGGCACCGGCAAGACGCGTGTCATCACCGAGCGCATTCGGCACCTGCTTGAAACGGACGACTCGCTGCTCGGCGAAAACATTCTGGCGCTCACCTACACGAAAAAAGCCATCGCGGAACTGAGAATTCGCGTGGCCAAGGGCACCGGCGAACGGGGTAAAGATGTCGTCATCGCGAATTTCCATTCCTTTTGCGAAAAAATTCTGAAAGAAGTAAATCCC
>DATHOY010000211.1:0-5276 GCA_035484435.1 Vulcanimicrobiaceae bacterium
CGATTCCGCAACGCCTGCAGCGCCTCCGGCAAAGCTGCCCCGCCGCGTCCATTTCCGCCCGCTCCGTCTGTCCCATCGTCCTCGACTTTGTCCCCCTCGCCCGGCGCCAAGAACAAATTCGTCTCCACCGCATGCTGCTTCGTATAAAGCTCGAAATACCGTCCACGCGCCGCATACAGTGACTCATGCGTCCCGCGCTCCAAAATCCTCCCGTCCTGCACCACCAAAATCTGCTCCGCCCGCCGAATCGTAGACAACCGGTGAGCAATCACAAACGTAGTCCGTCCACGCATCAAATACCGCAACCCTTCCTGAATCAAAGCCTCCGACTCCGAATCCAAACTCGAGGTAGCCTCATCCAGGATCAAAATCCGAGGATCCGCCAGAATCGCCCGCGCAATCGACACCCGCTGCTTCTGCCCGCCGGAAAGCTTCACGCCGCGTTCGCCCACCACCGTGTCGTACTTCTTCTCGAAATTCTCCGCAAACTCATCCACCCGCGCGATCCGGCAAGCCTCCATAATCTCCGCTTCCGTTGCCCCCGGCCGCGCATATGCGACGTTCTCCCGAATCGATCCGTCAAACAAAAACGTCTCCTGGAGCACCACGCCAAGCTGCGTCCGGTAAGAACTGAGCTGCACCGTCGACAGGTCGATTCCATCCACCAGAATTCGCCCCTGCGTAGGCGTATAAAACGCCGAAACCAGCCCGATCATCGTCGATTTCCCCGACCCCGACGGCCCCACCAGCGCCGTCACCGTCCCCGGCTCCGACACAAAACTCACTCCATGCAAAACTTCCTTCGCCGCCTCATACGAAAAATGCACGTCCTCAAATTCCACCCGCCCGGTAATCCGTTCCAGCCTCGCCGTCCGCCGCGGGTCCTGATCCTCTTTCGCCTCATTCAAAATCTCTCGCGTCCGTTCCAGCCCCGTAATCGCTTCGGTCAGTTGCGTCCCAATCGCCACAATCTGAAACACCGGCGCAATCAGCATCGCCAGAAACATCGAGTACGAAAAAAACATTCCGATCGTCATCTGGTCCGCCAGAATTTTTCGCGCGCTCAAATACATCACCACCGCGCTCACCAACCCCATCAGCATCGCGCCCGAAAGGCTCATGATCGACGTCGCCGTCAACGTCTTCAGCACATTGTCCAGCAACCGCTGCGCCCCGCTGCCAAACACGTTTTCCTCGTGCTCTTCCGCGTGATAGCCCTTCACCACGCGCACTCCGCCCAGCGACTCGGTCAAGCGCCCCGTCACCTCGGCGTTAATCTTTGGCCGCGCCCGGAAAATCGGCCGAATCGTCGAAAACGCTTTATTCAAAAACAACCCGAAAACAATCAGCACACCGAACGCGACCACCGTCATCACCGCATTGATATAAAGCAGCACGCCCAACGCCAGCACCGCCGTCAGCAGTCCGCCTACAAATTCCACCAACCCCGTGCCAATCAGATTCCGCACGCCCTCCACGTCACTCATAATGCGCGAAACCAGCGCCCCCGTCTTGTTCGCGTCGTAAAAACTCACCGAAAGCCGCCCGATGTGTGCCTGCACCTGCTTCCGCAAATCCGTAATCATCCGCTGCGCCGATTTCGACAGTAGTTGCGTCAGCGCAAACGAAGTGAGCCCCTGGACCAAAGTCGCCGCAATCACGGTAAGCACAAGGGGCAGCAGCAGCGCCTGCTGCTTCTTCCCGATCACGTCGTCCACCAGATATTTCGTGGAGCCAGGCAGCACCAGCCCCGCCACCCGGTTAATCGCCATCAACCCGAACCCGAGTAGTAGAAGCGTCCGCCGCGGATGGATCAGCGCCCAAATCTCCGGCAGCGAACTCCAATCGATTTTCTTCTTGGGTTTCTTCTCTGAAGCTTCCGCCCCGCTGGCCCGGCTCGACGAACGTTCTCCCGAAGCTCCCTTAACCGCAGTTGGTGTGTACGTTGAGCGTAATGACATTAGTCCCCGTTGTTTGCTGTGTCGCTGTGAAGGATACCCCTTCGATGCGCGAACCGCCACGGAATGTACGCGCCACGGAGCGTAGTAGTGTTGGATAGCTTTTCAGGAATGCCTAGAAAAGTGTAGTGGCCGACCTTTGGGTCGGCCACTAGAGCGAACTACGGAATTACTTGGGGAACAGCCGAAGCGCCGCAAACACGGTGACTCCGTGTTTTAACTCTTCGTATCCACAATCACCGGCTGAACCAGCCGGAACTCCAAACGCGTCTCCGGCCTCAGGTGGATGTCCTTCTTCCCTGTGAAGTAGGCCACAGCCGTTCCGGCTCCTGCGCCAATCGGCCCGCCGATCAACGCGCCTTTGCCGCCGGCCGCTGCCGCGCCGATCAACGCTCCTCCGCCCGCGCCGCCGCCAATCAGCGCCCAGTTGCGCTTCTTGTGGTCGCCGCCGCGGCGATACGAACTCGACGTCCGCAAGTCATACGTCTTCCCATCGAGCTGCATCGATTCCAGCGCCAGCTGCAAATGCGCCCGTCCCATCAAATGTCCAGACGGTCGCGCGTCCACAACAATGCCTTCCACCGGCGTCCCCTGCGGGATCACCGTCTTGTCATTCAAAACTATCGGTTCGGAAATCGTAGCTTCAAAGTGGTCCCCCGGCCGGTTCTGGTTGCTGGATATTCCCTGATCCAACGTCACATGGATCGCCGTTTCTTCGGGAACCGTTACGGGAACAGACCTTGGATGAACCGCAAGCGTTACCGCAGCCGTGATAATTCCCGCCGACAGCAGCACGATCGCGCTGCCGATCAGGACATTTCGTTTGGTTCCAAGCATGAAATCCTCCCTGTGGTTATAAGCCGCAGGGACCACGCCAAACTCACATGCCTTAAATGATTGAATCTAAATGGCAAACGTGTCGAGGCCCAGCCAATGGCGGGAAATAACTTTAGCAACCAAGAATTTTTGCGGTACCGGAACTACCCCGCCCGAAAGTATCATTTCTCAGCGTAATTTTGCTCTGCAACGGAATCCGAGTCTGTCATGCCAAATAATCAAACAGCGTCATGAATCCGAAGTCCATATGCAGCTGTTGGTGACAGTGGAACAAAGTCAGCCCGGGATTGTCTGCCACGAAATCGATCTCCGCTTCTTGATACCCGCCGACCATCACCACATCCTTGAAAATTCCCGCTGACGGTTTTCCGCCCAGCCGAGTCAGCTCAAAACTGTGTCTGTGGAGATGGATCGGATGAATATCGTCGCTGGCGTTGCGCATCCGAATCCGGTAACGCTTGCCTTCGCGCAAATGAAAAGCCGGCGCAACTCCGCCGCTCATCGGGAATGCATTTCCATTGATCGTCCAGCGATTGAATCCTTCCTCTGCCGCATTGTCCTTCGCAAAAAGCATCTCAATCGTTTCATCGGGCGCAACATCGGTTGTGCCAGCTTTCCCAAATCGCGTGTAATCCCAGCGAAGCGCCGGCGGCGCCAGCCACAACGCTTTTCCGCTGCTTCCTGCGTATTCCACAACAATCCCCATTCCGTGCCGCCAGTCATCGTTGTCCAGATCCCCAAGAATCCACACTCCTAGATGGTTCATCTCTACAACGGCCGAGATGCGTTCGGCCGTGCCCAGCCACAGCACAGGAACCTTTGCCGGTGTGGGAACGGGATTTCCATCCAGCGCTACAACTTCAAACGAGTGTCCCGGCAGCGCCAGACTGCGAATCTCGGTCGCGCTTCCGTTCAAAATATGAAACAGCACCCGTTGCCCGCGCTTCACGCGAATCGGTTCGCTGTGCCCCAGCATCCGCCCATTAATCGTGAACGCGTTGTAGCCTACTTCATATCCGTGCGGCATACCCTTTGTCAGCGAAGCATTCATCGTGGACTCGCCTTCGTCCTTCAGCGCTTTTACGGTCACCGCCGGCGAAAGAAAATCCTGCGCCATGTCTCCACCCTGGCTGAACGTGGGCTCAAACTCTTTCAACACCAGAAAAATCTCCTGATCGTAGCGCCCCGGATTTTCCTTCGGCTCAATATAAACCGGCCCCACCTGACCGCTGTATTGCCCAGCAGAAAGATCAGCCCCCGCGCGCTTGTGCGTGTGATAAAAACGCAATCCCGCCGGCCTCGGCGTAAATACAATTCGCCGCTGCCCCTGCGCCGGAATAAACGGTGTCCCCTCTTCCGTCGACCCGTCTACCTCCACCGGCACCTGCTGCCCGTGCCAGTGCAACTGCTCCGGCGTATCCGTATGGTTGAACACGTCCACCGTCGCCAGCCGCCCTTCCTTAAAACGCAGCAGCGGCCCGGGAAACTGCCCATTGTATGTGACCGCCGAAACAATCCGTTTCGGCGCAATCTCAACCGGTGTCGCCTTGATATGCAGCGTGTAATCGGCAGCAGCGGTATCATCGGCACGCAGCGTAAGCGCATCCGCAAGAACGCCTCTGCTAGGAAGCAGCATTGCTCCGGCAGCGATGCCGGTAGTTTTCAGGAATTTACGACGCGACTCCACGGAATCCCTCCGTCAAGTGCCCGCACTCGTTTTGGATGATTTTCCGCAGTGACTTGGTGACGGAAGATTATTTCTCCGGCACTACTATCCCAACTTTGTCCACTCCACTGCAGGCGATGTACACGCGCCCGTCCGGCGTCGCCGCCATGTTGCGAACTACTCCTCCGCCCGACGGAATTTTCGCGCTGGCAAACGTCTGCGCTTTCGGATTGAACTGCACAATCGTATTCGGATGCACGCCAGATTCGCTGTACCACACCATTCCATCCGGAGTGATCGCAATCCCGTAAGGATTCGCTTCGCCTCCGCCAGGCGAGTCGAACAGCTTCACGCTGCCCGTCGAAGTGTTCAGCGTGCCGAGATGCCCGCTCTTGAAATCCGTGAAATAAACAGTGTCATCCGCCGCGATAGCCAACCGCCGCGGCCGCACGCCTTCCGGCAGCGGATATTCCTTGATCGCCATCGTCTGCGGATCGATCGATGCCATTTTGTTCGTGCCCAACTCGCAGAATACCGGCACGCCTTTGCTGTTGACCTGAATCCCGTACGGCAGCGCCGCTTCCGTCGGCACTTCCTTCAACTCAATTTGCCCGCTCTTCGGATCCAGCCGGCCCACCATGTTTCCGCCCTGTACGGTGAACCACAAAATCCCCCGCGCATCAAACACCGCTGTGTGCGGATCGTCCGCCTTCTCGACGGGCATCTTGTATTCCGTCACTTTTCCCGTGCGCGGATCCAGTTTCCCGATATACCCGCCAAAATTCGCTGTGAACCATATGTTGCCCTCTTTGTCC
>DATHOY010000212.1:0-13649 GCA_035484435.1 Vulcanimicrobiaceae bacterium
GGCCAGGTAAACCACCGGCGTGGTGTAGAGCGTCAGCAGTTGGCTGAGGATCAATCCGCCGACAATAGTGATGCCGAGTGGCCGGCGCAATTCGGAGCCGACGCCCTGGCCGAGCGCCAACGGCAGGCCGCCGAGCAGCGCAGCCATTGTGGTCATCATGATCGGCCGAAAACGCAGCAGGCACGCTTCGTAAATGGCATCGAGCGGTGACTTTCCCTGTTCGCGCTCGGCCTCCAGCGCGAAGTCGATCATCATGATGGCGTTTTTCTTGACGATGCCGATCAGCAGGATGATGCCGATAAGGGCGATGATGCTGAATTCGGTGCGGCAAAGCATCAGGGCGAGGATGGCGCCAACGCCTGCGGACGGGAGCGTGGAGAGAATCGTAATGGGGTGGATGTAGCTCTCGTACAAGATTCCGAGAACAATGTAGACGGTGATGAGAGCTGCAAGGATGAGAAGAGGCTCGTTTGAGACGGAGCGCAGGAACGCCGCCGCTGTGCCCTGGAATGTCGCTTGAATGCTGGGCGGCATTTGAATTTCCTGGCGCGCCTGGTCTATCGCAGTGGTAGCTCCACCAAGAGATGCGCCGGGTGCGAGGTTGAATGAGATGGTCACTACGGGAAATTGCCCCTGATGATTGATTGCCAGGGAGGATGAGCCGGCTTCAAATCGTGTGAATGCGCTGAGCGGCACCTGCTGGCCGGTGGAGGAACGCACGTAGATGTCTTTGAGCGCGGCAGGAGTCTGGCGAAAACTTTTGTCGACTTCCATGACCACGTGATACTGGTTCAACTGGGTGAAGATGGTGGAGACCTGGCGCTGGCCGAAGGCGTCGTAGAGAGTGTTGTCGATGTCGGCAGGCAAAATGCCGAGGCGCGAGGCTGTGTCCCGGTCGATCGTCAGCGTGGCGAGCAGGCCGTCGTTCAACTGGTCGGTGGCGACGTCGCGAAGGTCCGGCAGAGTCTTCAGCTTCTCCACAAACTTCGGCGTCCAGTAGGCGAGTTCCTTGGGGTCCACATCTTCGAGCGAATATTGGAATTGCGTGCGTGAAACGCGGTCTTCGACCGTCAAGTCCTGAACGGGTTGAAGAAAGAGAGTGATGCCGTCGACCTTGGCGATAGCGGGTTGCAGACGGCGAATCACTTCGGACGCGCTGATCTTTCGTTCTTCGAGAGGTTTCAGATTGATCTGGATGCGGCCGCTGTTGAGCGTGGTGTTCGTGCCGTCGATGCCGATGAAGGAAGAAAGGCTATCCACAGCCGGGTCTTGCAGGATTGCGTCGGCCAGGGCACGCTGGCGTACGGTCATGGCGGTGAAGGAGACATTTTGCGGGGCTTCGGAGACGCCGAGGAGCACGCCCGTGTCCTGCACCGGGAAGAAACCTTTGGGCACATAGATGTAGAGCAAAATAGTGCCGACCAGGGTACCGATGGTGACGAGAAGCGTGATAGTGCGGAAGCGCAGCACGACCTGCAGCGTGCGGCCGTAAAACGCGATGACATCGTTGAAGACTTTTTCGGATTTGCGGTAGAACCAGGTCTGCTCGTTCTCCGGCTCGTGGCGCAAAAGTTTTGCGCACATCATCGGAGTTAAGGTGAGCGAGACCACCGCTGAAACCAGAATCGTCACCGCCAGAGTGACCGCAAACTCGCGGAACAGCCGTCCGACTATATCGCCCATGAAGAGCAGCGGAATCAGCACGGCGATCAACGAAACCGTAAGGGAAACGATGGTGAAGCCGATCTGCTCCGAGCCTTTCAGCGCGGCCTGCAAGGGAGAGTCGCCGCTTTCCAGGTAGCGGCTGATGTTTTCGATCATCACGATGGCGTCGTCGACCACGAAGCCCGTGGAAATCGTCAGTGCCATCAATGAAAGATTGTTCAGCGAATAGCCGAGCAGATACATCACGCCGAAGGTGCCGACGATCGAGAGCGGGACGGCGATGCTGGGGATCACCGTTGCGCGCAGGCTGCGCAGGAAGAGAAAAATCACCATCACAACCAGAGCGATCGTCAGCAGCAAGGTGTATTGGACGTCCGCAACAGAAGCGCGAATGGTGGAGGTACGGTCGGTAAGGATTTCCACGTGCACCGAGGCCGGCAGCGCCGCCTGCAGTTGCGGCAGAATCTTCTTCACGCGGTCGACGACGCTGATGATGTTCGCGCCTGGCTGGCGTTGAATATTCAGAATCACCGCGGGTTGCTTGTTCGCCCACGCCGCCTGCTTTTCGTTTTCGGAGCTGTCAATGGCGGTTGCCACGTCGGTCAGGCGAACCGGCGCGCCGTTGCGAAACGCCACGATGATGGAGTTGTAGCCTTCGCTCGAGAGCAACTGGTCGTTGGCGCCGATGGTGAACGCCTGGTGCTGTCCGTCGAATGTGCCTTTGGCCTGGTCAATGTTGGCGTTGGCCAGCGCGGTGCGCAAATCTTCCAGGCTCAAACCATACGAAGCGAGCGCCGTGGGATTCGCCTGCACGCGGACTGCGGGGCGCTGCCCCCCGCTGATGCTCACCAGGCCGACACCGGAAAGTTGCGAAATTTTCTGCGCCAGCGTGGTGTCCGCCAGGTCTTCCACTTTGACCAGCGGCAACGTGGGAGATGTGATCGCCAGCGTCAGGATGGGCGCATCGGCGGGATTCACCTTGCTGTAGATCGGGGGATTTGGCAACCCCGTCGGCAAAAGGTTTGAGGCGCCGTTGATTTCCGCCTGCACTTCCTGTTCGGCAACGTCAATGTTCAAATCCAGATTGAACTGCAGCGTGATGACGGAGCTTCCAAACGAACTCGTCGAGGTCATTTGGAGCAAGCCGGGGATTTGACCGAAGTTGCGTTCGAGCGGCGCGGTAACCGAAGACGCCATCACATCCGGACTGGCGCCGGGGTAGAACGTCTGCACCTGAATTGTGGGGTAGTCAACCTGCGGGAGCGCGGAAACGGGTAACTGGCGATACGCCACCAGTCCCACCAGAATCACGCCCACCATCAGCAGCGTGGTTGCAACGGGCCGCAGAATAAACGGCCGCGAGGGATTCATCGCGCGGGTCCCCCGGCGGGCGAAGCGAATGCGGAGTTTGCGTTCGCAGATGCGTTTTTGTCTCCGGGCGCGCTCGGAACGCTCGATTGCCGCGGCTCAACCTTGCTGCCTTCCTGCAATTTGTCCTGGCCGTCGGTGACGACGACGTCGCCGGCATTCAGTCCCGAAGCTATGCCGGTGATGTTTCCATTCGTCTCCGCCAACGAGACAATGTGAATCTTCACTTTATTATCCGAGCCCACCGCGAAAACGTACGTGCCCTGCGGCCCGCGCAAAATCGCGGTCGTCGGAATGAGCACTACGCTTTTCTTCGTGTCCACCAGCAGGTGCATGTTCACAAACTGATTGGGAAAAAGCTCGTTCTTCGCGTTATCGAAAACCGCTTTCAATTTGTAGGTCCCCGTGGTGGTGTCTATCTGATTGTCGATGGTCAGCAATTTTCCGGTGGCCAGTTTGGTGGTGTTGTCGCGGTCGTACGCTTCGACCGAGATCGGCGAGCCCTTTTTCATCCGCGCCATCACTTGCGGCAACTGGTCCTGGGGCAGGCTGAAGAGCGTCGCGATCGGCTGCAACTGGGTGATCACCAGCAAGCCGTTGGTGTCCGTGGCGTGCACCATGTTTCCCATGTCCACCAGGCGTAGCCCCACGCGGCCGCTGATCGGCGCGGTAATGTGCGAATAGGTGATGAGCAGCCTGGCGTTATCAATGGTTGCGTTGTCCGCCTTGATCGCGCCCTCGAAGGTGCCCACCTGGGCCTGCTGCGTGTCCAACTGCTGCTTGGGAATCACGCCTTCCTGAAAGAGCAGCTTGAACCGTTCATAGTCCACCTGGACATCGCGCAATTGCGCCTGATCTTTTGCCAACTGCCCCTGAGCCTGCTCCAACTGCACCTGGTAGGGGCGCGGATCGATTTCAACCAGCGAATCGCCTTCCTTGACGTACTGCCCTTCGGTGAAATTAATTTTGACGATTTGGCCGTCCACGCGGGAACGCACGGTGACGGTATTGAACGCAGTCACATTTCCCAGGCCATTGAGGAAGACGGGAAGGTCGCCCTTGGTGGCCGTCGCCACCACAACCGGCACGACAAACCCTCCGGCAGCGCCCATGCCAGCTGTTCCGGCAGGTCCTTTACCGCCAGCCGCCGCGGATTCGGCTTCGGCATTCCGCCCGCGGTAGTACCAAACAACGCCGGCAACGATGACCAGCAAAACCAGCCAGGCCCACCAGCGGCTCCTGGAAGCGCCAGGAGAAAAGGTTGTGGTCGATGGAGGTGTGCGGGGATCACGCACATCGACCGAGTCAGTAGAAGCCATTCCGTAATACTCCTGTTCGCAGTCTCAAAGTGAACTTTCGGGAGTCGTCTTTCCGCGGAAGCCTGGGAGAACAGAAGACGCGTTCCTTCGCCACTAGCGTATCGGAATCCTTAGTTCTCTGCTACATAGGACGCACGAGCCCAAGGAATAGTTACTCAATTGGGAGGGTGGAATCTGGACTTTCCGTGGGTTGCGGCAGCCAACCGGCAAATGGGAAAGAGGAGTGCAGAAATGGGAGGGTCGTCGTACACTAAGCACACATTTTGGGCCGGACGGGACCAGGCAGCCTATCCACTGGAGGAGCAAAGCATACATATGTTCAAGGGAATCCTGCTGGGAATAGTTGTAGGCTTCATTTTGGTTGGCGTGGGCGCTTATTTTTATTTCGCAAGCGGGCAAGTCCCGGTCACCACCAACTCCCCCGAAATGCCGTTCGAGCGGAAGATGGCAAAGCTCGCGCTGCACGCTTATCTCGGCAAAGTGCCCCACGCAAACCCGCCGGTAGCTGCCGATGAGGTGAATCTTCTGGCTGGGGCGAAGGTGTACAAGGAAAACTGCGCCGTTTGCCACGGATTGCCGGGCGAACCGCACAACGCTATTGGGGACGGAATGTTTCCGAAGCCGCCGCTGCTGTTCCGCGGTGTGGGCGTTACGGACGACGAGACGTGGGAGTCTTATGCCAAAGTTTCGGGCGGAATCCGTATGACGGGCATGCCGGGCTTCAAGGATCGCTTGAGTGATACACAACTGTGGCAAGTTAGCGTGCTGGTGAAAAATGCGGATAAGCTTCCACCTTCGGTGAAGGCGGAGTTGGCGCCCCCTCCAGGAGCCGTACTGCTGCCCGCCGGAACTCCCGCGAAGGCGGATTCCGATCACGATCACGTGCATTGATCGTCGGTTGAAGTTCTCTGTTCAATTGAAAGGCGGATGCAGCGACTAGGTCCGTCCCAACACCTCCGGGGCGCTTGCCCGGTTGAGGGAATCGGCGCGCCGCAATTCCGGGAAGATCCACGCCCACAGCACGGTTACTGCGATTGCTCCTATGCCGCCCAGCACCACGGCAGGTACGGCGCCGAACCACTGCGCGGCCAACCCCGATTCGAATTCGCCAAGCTCGTTGGACGCGCCGATGAACACCATGTCCACGGCGTTTACGCGGCCGCGCATTTCGTCGGGCGTCTCGATCTGGATCAAGACCCCGCGGACGACGACACTGACCATGTCCGCGGCTCCCACGAAAACGAGCGAAATCATGGAGAGAACGATATTCCGCGATAGGCCGAAGACAATCGTGAATACGCCGAATCCCGCAACGCACCAGAGCATCGTTGCGCCGGCTCTGCGCCGGATGGGTTTGTAGGCGATCAAAAGGGCCATGACGGCCGCCCCGACTCCTGGCGCGCTTCGCAGCAGACCCAGGCCCCAAGGGCCGGTCACGAGAATTTCTTTCGCGTAAACGGGGAGCAGCGCGACTGCGCCGCCCAGTAGCACGGCAAAGAGGTCGAGGGAAATCGAACCGAACACGAGTTTGTGGTCCCAGATGTAGTGGAAGCCCGCGAAAACTGTCTTCAGAGAAAATGGTTCGCGTGCGCGGGGTGGCGATTGCACTTTGATGCGGAGGGTGGTCAAGACCGCAATGATGCCCGCTGCAAGCGCCGTTGCGTAAACGGCGGCTGGGCCGCGGAAGAAGGCGTAGAGAACTCCCCCCATCGCGGGACCCAGGATGGTCGCAAACTGAAAGATGCTGGAGTTCCAGGCGACGGCGCCCTGGAACTGTTCTTCGGGTACCAGCTGGGGCAGGAGGGCTCGGCTGGCCGGCATGCTGAAGCTGCGCACTGCTCCCACCAGGCACAGGATTGCAAAGATCGGTGCCACCGAACCCGCGCGATGGAGATATTCCACGTTCAGTGCCACCAGCAGAAGTAACGCCGACGAGGTTGCAAAGCCGACGTAACAGAGCGTGAGCAGATTCCGGCGATCGAAGCGGTCCGCGACGTGGCCGGCGAGAAGAAACAGAACCACACCAGGCAGAAATTGCGCCAGGCCTGTGAGGCCCAGGTCGAGTGGCCGGTGCGTGATTTCGTAAACTTGCCAGCCCACGGCCACCGACTGCATCTCCGTGCAGAAGACGATGCAGAAACGCGCGATCTGATAGAGCCGGAATCCGGAGAATTGGAAGGCCGCAGTGCCTGCAGTCAGGCGATGGTCGTCGGCAGAGGCCATGCACTAGTAGTCTGCCACAACCTGCGAGCTCTTCCGGGGTACAATCCCAGATAACTTCACAAATTCACTGGAGCATTGTAGAAGTAGAATGTCCTCATCGCTTCTGCTTCGCCAGGGAGCCACCGCGTTTGTACTTTCGGCCCAATTCGCTTCAGGAAGCTCTAAGCGTTCTTGCAGACACTGGCGCGACAGTTCTTGCCGGCGGCACGGATGTTTTCCCCTCGCTGGGAGACCGGCCGCTGTCGGGGCCGGTGCTGGATATTTCCGGGCTGGCGGAAATTCGTGGCATTCAATTCACCTCGGAACACGCTGTGTTTGGCGCTCGCACTACTTGGACGGAAGTGATCGCCGCGCCCCTTCCCCGCGGATTCGACGGCTTGAAAGCGGCCGCGCGCGAGGTGGGCTCCGTGCAAATTCAGAACGCGGGCACGATCGCCGGCAATCTTTGCAATGCATCCCCGGCCGCGGACGGTGTTGCCGCACTTCTTGCGCTCGACGCCGAAGTCACTTTGTCTTCCCGCAGCAACTCCCGTGCGCTTCCGCTTTCCAAATTTATTCTTGGAAACAGGAAGACTGCGCGGCGGCCAGAGGAACTGCTTACTTCCATTCGCGTTCCACGGCGCGTCGAGAATGCGCTTTCGGTGTTTCTCAAGCTTGGTGCGCGGCGGTATTTGGTCATCTCCATCGTCATGGTCGCGGCGAATCTCGTTGTGGATCCAGCCGGCGAAATTCGGGAAGCGTTGATTTGTGTCGGGTCATGCTCCGCGGCGGCGCTTCGACTCGCTGAACTGGAACGTGCTCTCATCGGCCGGCCTGCGTTGCCGGGATTGCGCCAGATTGTGAAGGCCGCCCACCTTGCCAAGCTTTCGCCAATCGACGATGTTCGTGCTTCAGCGGAATACCGTCGCGACGCCGCCCTCACACTTGTAGGGCGCGCACTCGATGCGTGCGCACAAAAGGCCGTGGCATGAAGAGCGAGACGACAAGCGAGGCCGCCGCACTGATTTCTCTGAGCATCAATGGGGAGACCCACCAGGTTCGTTCCGATCCGCGCTTGCGCCTTTCGCACGTGCTGCGCGAAGAATTTCGGCTGGTCGGCACGAAAGTCGGTTGCGATGCCGGCGATTGCGGGGCTTGCACCGTGTTGGTAAACGGACAGGTCGTGTGCTCGTGCCTCACCGCCGTCGGTCAATTGGACGGCGCCAGAATTGAAACGATTGAAGGACTGCGCGAGAGTTCGGCGACATTTGACCGCTTGCAGGAATCCTTTCTACGGCACGGCGCCGCGCAGTGCGGCATTTGTACGCCCGGAATGTTGGTCACTTCGGTTGCGCTGCTGGAGGGAAACCCCTGCCCGGACGAGGCGCAGGTGATGGACGCGCTCGGCGGGGTTCTTTGCCGCTGCACCGGGTACCGCAAAATTATTCGCGCGGTGTTGCAGGCGAATCAACCGTCGCCGTTGGCGGCTACACCCGTTGAAACGGGTTCTGTCGGGCAGAGAGTTGCGCGACTCGATGGCCGAAAAAAAGTTTTGGGACAGGATATTTTTGGAGCAGATGAGTGGCCGGAAGATTCTCTGCAGCTCCGGGTTGTCCGCTCACCCCATCATCGCGCGGAATTTACGTTCGGCGATTTGGAAGGATACCGGAGTGCCCATCCCGGGATTCACGGTATCTTCACCGCGCGCGATGTTCCGGGGAAAAACTGCTTCGGCGTGATTCCGCAATTTTCGGATCAGCCAGTCTTCGCGGAACACGAGGCACGGTTTCTCGGAGAAGCAGTCGCAGCGGTTGTAGGCGATTCTGCTGCCATCGGGGCGCTTGACTTGAATCAGTTCCCGGTCGCCTGGAGGCCGTTGGCGGCATTTTCGCGGATTGAAGAGGCGCTGATGCCGGGTGCCTCGGTGATCCACGCATCGCGCCCCGACAATATTCTCGTAGGGGGGCGTGTCGTGCGCGGGGACGTGGACGAGGCCTTGGGCACCGCTGATGTTCGAGTCGAGGCCGAATTCGAAACCGGATTCATCGAGCACGCTTATATTGAACCCGAAGCAGGTTTCGCGCGCCGGGTGGGCGATCGGATCGAAGTGCAGGCTTGCACGCAAGCGCCGTATAACGATTTGAAAGATATCGCCTCGATTCTCGGCATTCCCGAATCGAGCGTGCGAATCATCCCCACGGCCGTCGGCGGCGGGTTCGGTTCCAAACTCGATCTTTCGCTGCAACCATTCATTGCCGTCGCCGCATGGCATCTCCACAAACCCGTGCGTATGGTTTATTCGCGGCCGGAGTCGATTCGCTCTACCACCAAGCGCCATCCGTCGAAAATCGTTTGCCGCGCAGGCGCCAGCTCCGACGGGAAAATTGTGGCCATGGATTTCACGGCCGACTTCAACACCGGTGCCTATGCTTCCTGGGGACCCACTGTCGCCGCGCGTGTGCCCATCCACGCTTCCGGCCCGTACAAAGTGCCGCACTTCCGCGCCGTCACGCGGGCGATTCATACTTACCTCCTGCCCGCCGGCGCGTTCCGCGGATTTGGCGTGCCGCAGGGCACCATCGCGCAGGAGCAGCTTTACGATGCGCTAGCGGAAAAAGTCGGCATGGACAAACTGGAGTTCCGCTGGCTGAACGCGTTGGACGACGAAAGCCCTACCGTCACGGGACAGGTGATCGGCGGAGGCGTTGGCATTCGCAAATGTTTTGAAGCGTTGCGTCCCGGCTGGCAACAGGCGCGAAAGGAAGCCGCTGCGTTTAACGCCACATCGCGCAATTCTCTTCGCCGGGGAGTCGGTGTCGCCGGCATGTGGTACGGCTGCGGCAACACTTCCCTGCCCAATCCCTCCACGATGCGCGTCGGGCTGAAACGCGATGGCCGCATCGCGCTTCACCAGGGCGCGGTGGACATCGGCCAAGGATCCGCCACGGTGGTGACCCAAATCTGCGCGGATGCTCTTGGCGCACCTCTCGATAGATTCGACCTTCTCTCCGGCGACACGGACATCACGCCCGACTGCGGGAAGACTTCGGCTTCTCGGCAAACGTTTGTGAGCGGCAAAGCGGCATTCCTCGCCGGAGTACAGTTGAAAAAGAAAATTCTGAAAATGGCAGGCGGCTGCGATTGTACGAAGATTCGTTTTCTCGATAGTTCTCTCATCGTCGAAGATGGCGACAGGAAAAAGTCCATCGATCTTCGCCAACTTCCGCTCGACGAGCGGGGCTATGTCGTCAGTGCCGAAGCTACATTCGATCCCGCAACATCTCCGCTTAATAACGATGGCCAGGGCGTGCCCTACGCTGTCTACGGCTTCGGCGCGCACCTCGCCCAAGTGGAAGTGGACACGGAACTTGGCACCATCAAAGTTTTGAAAATCACGGCGGCGCACGATGTCGGCCGCGCCATCAATCCGACTTTGGTGGAAGGCCAGATTGAAGGCGGCGCCGCGCAGGGCCTTGGCATGGCGCTGATGGAAGAATTCTTCCCAGGCAAAGGCGAGAACCTGCACGACTATTTGATTCCGACCATCGGCGATATGCCGCCCGTCGAATCCATCCTGATTGAAGATCCCTCATCCGCAGGGCCCTTCGGAGCGAAGGGAGTGGGCGAACAGGCGTTGATTCCCACGGCGCCGGCGATTCTGAACGCGCTTTACGATGCCGTCGGCGTGCGCATCCGCAAGCTTCCCGCCACGCCCGACAAAGTTCGCGCCGCTATCGTCGCAAAAGCAGTGGCATGTTCCGGAAACTCCCATGCCTGACGTTTTTCCTCCAGACACGGTTCGTTGCGACGCTTGCCCGGTGCTTTGCTACATCAAGCGCGGCCACGCCGGGGCGTGCGATCGCTACGCCAACGTCGAGGGGCAACTGGTGCGCGTGGATCCGCACATTCTGCTGGACCGCGCAAAATCGCAGGGCACGCCACTGGTGCCGTTTCTGGAGCGCGAAGGAGACTGGGACGGGAAAATCATGAAGGGCCGGGAGACGTTCGTCACCGCCATCGGGGCGGGCACAACGTATCCCGACTACAAGCCCGCGCCGTTTATCGTTTCGAGCGAAGTCGAAGGCGTGGACATGGTCACGGTGGTGACCGAAGGAATCTTCAGCTACTGCGGCGTGAAGCTGAAAATAGACACGGACCGGCATCTTGGCCCGGAGCGGAATCTGGTGCGCGCGCAGGGCGAGCCCGTCGGCCACGTGACGACAGCCGAGTACGGTTCGCAGATGCTCTCGCTTGGCGGAGTGCATCATCTGACGGGCGGCAGCAAGAGCGAAGGCCGCGTCACCTGCGAAACTCTGCTCGAGCTTTGCAATGGTAAAGAAGTCGAACTCACGATTGATGAAGGCGCTGGAGTTCGCGTCGCGGCGGGGAAGCCGCCCGTCGTCAATGGTCAGCGCGAGGAGCGGATGCGCGTCGGCTGCGGCTCCGCGACGATCGGCATGTTCGCAAAGCAATGGTTCGGCAAAGTGGACGACGTTGTGGTGGTGGACGATCACATCACCGGAGTGCTCTCCGAACATCAAGCGGGCAAACTGCTGGGCGTGCGCGAAACGGGGATTGCGATTCAGGGTCGCCGCTCCACTCCCGGGCGTTATTTTCAAGTCGCCGAACCCGGAACGGGCTGGGGCGGCACGAATATTTCCGACCCGCTGGCGATCCTGAAACCGTTTAAGCCGAAATTCGCTTGGCCGCACCTTCGGCTCTTGATGGTCAGCACTACAGGAGAGCAGTTTGCATATTACGAACTCGACGAGGCACTGCGTCCAGTGGAAAAGGAACTTCCTGAGGCCTTGAAAGAGTCCGTCGGGCGGATTCGCGAAAATTGCGAGCCTGCTTTGACGACTGTGCTGTTCATGGGTGGTGCCGGCGGCTCGTTGCGCGCCGGAGTGACGGAAAATCCGGTGAAGCTGACAGATTCAGTGAAACGCAAACTTACGCGCGTCACCTGCGGGGGAGCTTCCGCGTATATCTGGCCGGGAGGGGGAATTACCTTCATGGTGGATGTGACGCGTATGCCCGAAAACGCGTTTGGCTACGTGCCTACGCCGGCGCTTGTCGCGCCAATCGAATTCACGCTGAAGAAAAATGACTACGCGCTGCTTGGCGGTCATATGGATTACGTTCGCACGCTGGGCGATGTGCTGAAAGAGAAGGAACGCCAGCGGCAGGTGGTTTCGCACGTGCAAAATCCGTGGCCGCTGAAACCTTTCACAGGGAGCAGCGAGTCATGAGAGAGCCAGCCCTCATCCGCCTGTTGCCTGACGGGCGGCGCATGCATCTGCACGACGGCCCGATTGATCTGATACTTGAAGCCAATGGCGGGCCGCATGCAGTTTCTGCCGCGTACGAAGCGGCTGCGCGGCGTTTCGTCTCGATACTCGATGAACTCTGCGGCGAGCTGCACCTGCTTCGCGGAGCGGCCAGCAAGAATTCCGAGAGGCCTCGCGGTGTGGTTGCTCGCCGGATGTTTGCTGCCGTCGAGCCTTATTGCGAGGATTGCTTTATTACGCCGATGGCCGCTGTCGCTGGCTCCGTCGCGGAAGAGGTTCTCGAAGCAATGACGGCTGCCGCGGATCTTGATCGCGCATACGTAAATAATGGCGGTGACATCGCAGTGCATCTCGGTGATCGCCAGTCCTACAAGATCGGAATGGTCGAACGGCCCGAGCATCCTTCTCTGTTCGGCTGCGTGGAAATAACTTCGGTTGATCCCGTTCGTGGCATCGCCACCAGCGGCTGGCGCGGCCGAAGTTTTTCGCTAGGCATCGCCGACGCCGTCACGGTTCTTGCTGATTGCGCAGCGGCGGCAGATGCCGCGGCCACGGTGATTGCCAACGCGGTGAATCTTCCGGATCACTCCGGAGTCACGCGCGTCCCAGCACGGGAAATTTCGCCGGACTCCGACCTCGGCGAACGGCTCGTCACCCGCGGCGTCGAACCGCTGTCCCAATTGGAAATTGGTACCGCGCTTGATAGTGGCGTTCGAAGCGCAACGCTGCTTCGCGAACGAGGCCTGATTCACTCCGCGGCGCTCTGCCTCCAGAAACGCGTTCGCGTACTGCCATCGTTCAGCACGAAATCTGAGCGCGATGGCCGGGAAGGCTTTTCCGGGCCGTCCGCTCCCGAGCTCCATGCTGAACTAGAACTTTCCGGAAGGACGGATCCGCATGCCTGAAGTGCAACTCCGCAAACGCGTCGTCGTTGTTGAAGAAATCTTTCACGAGGGCGGCCCTATCGCCGGCATTCCGTTGCGGCGCGCCGCAGCACTCGCGGTCATACACAATCCGTTCGCTGGAAAATATGTCCCCGAGATTTCCGGGTTCATGGAGGATTTGAACCCGCTCGGCCTTGAAATGGCCAAAACTCTGGTCGCCGCGCTGGGTGGTGATCCGAAAATTGTGGAGGGCTACGGCAAGGGGGCAATCGTCGGCCAGGCCGGCGAGTTGGAGCATGGCGCGCTGTGGCACGTCCCCGGCGGCTACGCCATGCGCGAACTTCTTGGCAATGCTAAAGCCATTGTGGCTTCCACTAAAAAGGTCGGAGGGCCCGGCACGCGGCTCGACGTGCCTATTACGCACATCAACGCGTCGTACGTTCGCAGCCATTTTGATTCGATGGAGGTTGGCATCGCCGATGCGCCGAAAGCCGACGAAATCCTGCTCGCACTCGTGATGACCACCGGCCCGCGCGTCCACGCACGCGTTGGCGGCCTGAAAGCTTCCGAAATCAAAGGGCAGGATGGTTTGCGATGAGAACGAAAATCAGGAAAATCGTAACCTTGATCGAAGAAACGCGCACCGAAATGGGCCAGCCAGTGAATCCTCCGACGCGCCGCGCCGCCGCGGCTGCGGTCATCGAAAATCCCTTTGCGGGAAAGTACGTCGAAGACTTAACCGAGCTGATGGAAATCGGGGAGGAACTCGGCGCGCTGCTGAGCGAGCGTGCCGTCACCGCGTTGGGAATTCCCGGCGCCTCCGCGGAAAGCTACGGTAAGGCAGCTGCCGTCGGTGAAAACGGTGAGCTCGAACATGCCGCCGCCATCCTCCACCCAAAGCTCGGCACGCCTGTCCGCAAGGC
>DATHOY010000213.1:0-3250 GCA_035484435.1 Vulcanimicrobiaceae bacterium
GGAAATAGCCACTTTGGAACAGCCTGGATTTGTGTGCAGTGGAGTATTGACTGATACGACTAGCCTATTGTGGCAACACAGAGGGAGCCAGTAGTCTCAGCGGGAAGAGGCCGCTCGGAAGGAGAGCCACGCCATGAACCGAACACAGACGGAATCGCAAGTAAAGGATATGAGCGTGGCCGAGCTGGCGCTGCGCGAACTGCAAGACCGCATCGAAGCGAGCGGACTGGAATCGAGCTACGCCGAACTGGTGTGTGATTTGTGCGTGGGACAGGTTTCGCTGGAAAAGGCTTTTGGAGAGATTCACCAGAAGGCGATGGAGCGGATGGTGGAGCTGCTGGATACGCGGATTCTGGCAGATGAAGTTGCGCTGGAAGCGTGCCTGGACAAGATTGCGAAAGAGTCAGAACGGGTGGCCTGGAATGCGCTGGAGCAGGGAACAGAAGCGTTGCGCGAAGGGCTGGCGATTCTTGAAGGAGCCGAGTCGCTGGGCGACGGCGGGTACGTCAACTAAGTTTTCTTCTTCTTAACTTTGAGCAATCGGCCTGTCCAAAATTTAGCTCCGAAAATGAAGTTCAGCCGAGGGAAGAGTTTCCTCAGGGGCTAAAGCCCGGTTGCTTGAGATTGTAAACGTCGGAGCTAAAGCTCCGACCCCCGGCAAACTTTTAATAAAACGAATTCTAGTGACGTTTGAGGACGATGGCGGTTAGGTCGTCCATTTGCTTGGTGCCGCCCGCAAATTGCAAAACATCCTGATGGAGGATGGAAATAATTTCGGCGGCGGATTTTTCGCGTGCCGCGCGGATGGTTTGCGCCAGGCGGTCGTGTCCGAACTGTTCCTCGCGGGAGTTCTCCCATTCGAAGAAGCCGTCGGTGGCCAGGAGCAGCAGGTCGCCGGAAGCGAGCTCGAGGCTGTGCGGCGGGTCGGAAAGAAACGCGTCAGAGATACCGAGCGGCAGGCCGTGGGCTTCCATCATTTCGAAGCTGTCGTTCTTGCGGCGGTAGAGAAAGAGCGGGGCGTGGCCCGCGGATAGCAGTTCGACTGTGCAATTATCCGGGCCGAAGATAGCTGCTACGAAGGTGATGAAGCGGCCTTCGCGGACGTCGGCGGCGACGGCGGAATTAATCTCCTCCATGGCTTTGAGAAACGAATCCTGATTGCGGAAATTGGTGCGCGCGTAGGCTCGGCAGACGGATGCGAGCATAGCGGGGCCGATGCCGTGGCCGGTGACGTCGGCGAGGACGGTGATGAATTTGCCGTTGGGGAGCGGTTGCCAGTCGTAATAGTCACCGCCGGTTTGGTCGGCAGGCTGATTCCATGCCGCGATGTCCCAGCCGGCGACTTGCGGCATGGAGTGCGGCAGGAGCGATTGCTGGATAGAGCGGGCGACGTCAAGATCGTGCTGCAGGTGCTCCATCTGGCGGCGGGTTTCGGCTTCGCGGAGGGCGGCCTCGACCTGGGAACGAAATTCCCGGGCGACGAATGCGGCGGCAGTGCCAGCAACAATCAGGCTGATGGCGTAGGTGAGGACATTTTTCTGCGGTGAAAAAAGGGAATTCTCCATGCTTTGCTGTAGCGGCCGCCAACCTAGATGGTAGGCGGCGACGAGATAACTGCCCGAGGCGAAGAATCCACAGAACAGGCTAAGCGTCGGAGCCAGGCGCAGAATCGTGAGCATCAACAACAAGAAGTAGATGAGAAACGAGGGATTCGCCAGCGCGCGATACCCTGACAGGATGACGGAACTTGCCCCGCTGGAAATGCTGATGGCCGGAAGAACGAATTCGATGAAAATATTCAGGAACCAGAATACGTTTGCGAGCGGCTTGGAATCGCGAATGGCGCGGCCCAGCGCGTAGAGGGTTACGAACTCGATGGCAGCCACGATTCCGATTAGAGTTAAAAACATGTACAACGTGGCGAGGTTGTCCGGCGTGGGGGCGAGGATGGTGCGTGTGCCGCGAAGGACGAGGATGAAAGCCAGCAAGCCGAGTAGCAAATAAATGCGCAGGCGCTCGCTTTGGCGCAGGGCTTGCTGAAAGGCGGGCGATTGGGCTTGTAGATCGCTCATGAGTCCTCGGAGCCGGGCGGTGCGCGACACCCGTGCGAGGCATTTTCGCGGAGAACCCGCTCAAACACAAGATTCAGGGGAATTGGGGGCAGTTTCCGATTACCGCTGCGGGTTCTTGCAGTGGCAAAACGCTACAAGCTTTGAATGACTCCGATCTATTTGGGCCATTGACGCGCCAAGCGTTGTTAATTATCGTGGTCTGCGACCCCATAGGTTAGGGAGCAAAACTAGATGACGCGCGCGCTGTGGACTTGTCTTACGTTGGCGGCAGTTCTCTTAACCTGCTCAACAACGCAAGGGCAGGTTCCAGAGAAATTCACGAATCTAAAAGTCCTACCGAAGGACATTTCCAAACACGAATTGGAATCGACCATGCGCGGCTTCGTGTTCGCGCTCGGCGTGCGCTGCGGACATTGCCACGTCGAAAGGAAGGCACCGGAAAAAGGTTTCGATTTCGCCGCGGACGACAAGGACACCAAGAAGACTGCCCGGGTTATGTTGCAGATGGTCGAGGCCATCAATCGCGATTACGTAAGCAAGATCGAAAAGGTCGATAAGACTGCGCCCATCCACGTGGAATGCGTAACTTGCCACCATGGATTGACCCAACCGCAGCCGCTTAACGCCGTGCTTGCCGAAAGTTTGGAAAAAGACGGCGCCGACAAAACCGTCGCGCTCTACCAGGAACTCCGTGGCAAATACTACGGAAGCGGGCAGTACGACTTTGGCGAGACTCCCTTGAACTTGCTCACCGAATCGCTACTCGCCAAGCAGAGAAAAGCCGAGGCGCTCGCTATCATGGAGCTCAACTTCTCCGCCAATCATCCTGATTCCGTATGGTCCTACCACATGCTTGCGATGACTCACCAAGCGAACGGGCAGATCGAAAAAGCGATTGCCGACTACCGCAAAGTGCTCGAACTGCATCCCGACGACATGTGGGCCAAGCAGCAAATCGATTCCCTCGCCAAGTCCAAATAACCACAGGCGATCGTTAGATGGGCCTGGTACAGTCCAGCTACTCGCTTTGCCTCAAAAACGGACAACCCACGTCAGAAAGATAGCGATGGACAATTACACGGACAATTTAGTCGGAAATTCCCGGAGGTCGCTGTGGTCATACTGATAAGTCTTGCGGCACTTGGGGCAGGTAAGTTTCCTTGCTGTAAACCTGATGA
>DATHOY010000214.1:0-10365 GCA_035484435.1 Vulcanimicrobiaceae bacterium
CCGCGCTCTTTGCGCGCAAACAGCCAATTAAACAGCGCCGTCCGCGCCCCGCCCACATGCAAATACCCCGTCGGCGACGGCGCAAACCGCACCCGCACGCTCCCTGCCTCTGTTTTCCCCGCGTCTGTCATGGTCAGTACCGTCTCGCTCTCTTCCCAGAAACGTCCAGTTTACCGGAACCCCCCGCAACCCGTCCAACCACGGTTGGCCCGCGTAGCGGGTGCAATTTCCGGTTCCGCGTCCGTCAGGCAATTAAACCAAACCGCGTTATACTTGTGCGCCAAGAATGCCCCGAAGTCTTCGAAGTGAAGAGGCTATGGCGGATTCCAAATTCCAATTGCAATTTGCCCACTCTGCCGTTTCGCGTTACGGCTTTGCGGTTGCTTCCTTCGCAACCGCCTTGGGCATCGGGCTTCTGGCGCAGCACTACAATTTCCGCAACGTGGAAGTGCCGCTTTTTCTGATAGCTGTCGCTGTCACTGCCTGGTATGCAGGGCCGCGGCCCACCTCTCTGGCCGTCGTGCTCTCCATCGCTTTTTTCGATTTCTTCTTCACGGACCCGCGATACAGCTTTTACGTCACAGCGTCAGAAATTCCTTACATGCTCGCCTTCATAGCTTTCGCATTGCTGGTTGCATGGTTTAGCGCCGTCCGGCGCCGCGTCGAGGGGGAACTCCGTCAGGCCCGCGACCATCTCCAGACCGAGGTATTGGAGCGGACACAGCAGGCCAGCCTTCTCAACCTGACCCACGACTCCATTTTCGTCCGTGACATGGATTTCTTTATCAGCTACTGGAACCTGGGAGCGCAGGAATTGTACGGGTGGACCGCCGAAGACGCCGTCGGAAAGCATTCCCAACAACTCCTGCAATCCGTATTTCCGGCGCCGCTTGAGGACATTCATATGGAGTTGCTCAAGACCGGGCGCTGGGAAGGCGAGCTCCAGCGCACGACAGCCCGCGGCGCCCCAGTGGTGGTTGCCGCTCGGTGGGCCTTGCGTCGCGATGAGCACGCGCGCCCTGTGGCCATCCTGGAAACCAGCAACGACATCACCGACCGCAAGCGCCGGGAGGAGGAAGTTCATGGCCTGAATGTGGAACTCGCGAAGCGCTCCGCGGATCTCGAGGCCATCAACAAGGAACTCGAAGCGTTTGCCTACTCCGTCTCCCATGATTTGCGCGCACCCCTTCGCCATATTGCGGGTTTTACAGAGTTGCTGCAAAAGAAGATTTCCTCCGTTGTGGATGAAAAGAGCAAACGATACATCACGATGATCCTCGACTCGGCCAAGCGGATGGGCAATCTGATTGACGATCTTCTGGCTTTTTCCAGAATCGGGCGCGCTGAAACTCAAAAGACGCTGGTTAACCTGACACCGCTGGTAAGAGAAGTGCTCGCCGAAGTTCGGCAAGACACCGAGGGGCGCAAAATCTCCTGGAAAATCGGCGAACTGCCCGCTCTCTATGGAGACCGCTCGATGCTAAGGCTTGCGTTGATTAACCTGGTTTCCAATGCGATTAAATTTACGCACACCCGCCCGCAGGCGGAAATCGAGATCGGATGCGCCGACGGCAGCACGAACGACGTTGTCGTATTCGTTAGGGACAATGGGGTGGGATTTGATATGAAGTATGTGCATAAACTGTTTGGCGTGTTTCAGCGTCTGCATCAATCCGCTGAATTTGAAGGTACTGGCATTGGGCTGGCTACAGTTCAGCGTATTATTCATCGTCACGGAGGCAAGGTCTGGGCCGAGGGGGTCGTCGATGGCGGCGCCACTTTTTATTTCTCGGCGCCCAAACCACAAGGATAGCTATGGAAACTGCGAACAAACTCGGACGTATTTTGCTGGTTGAGGATGATCCCAAGGACGTGGAACTTACTCTGACCGCCCTTGAGGAGTACAACCTCGTGAATGAGGTCATTGTTGCCCGCGATGGCGAAGAGGCGCTCGATTACCTCTATTGCCGGGGCGATTACAAGACACGCTCCAGCGATAACCCCGCTGTCATGCTGCTGGACCTGAAACTCCCCAAAGTCGATGGGTTGGAGGTGTTGAAGCAAATTAAGTCCGACGAAAGGCTAAGAATAATCCCGGTAGTGGTACTGACCTCGTCGCGAGAGGAAAAGGACATGGTGGCCAGCTACAAACTGGGAGTGAACGCGTACGTGGTCAAGCCCGTGGACTTCCATGAATTCGTCAATGCCATCAAGGAACTTGGCGTTTTCTGGGCAGTGATTAACCAGCCGCCGCCAGGAAGCGTAAGGAACTAAGTACCACCAGGAAGCGAGCATGCACCGCCCATTGCGTATTCTGTCCATCGAAGACGACCCCAAGGACGCGGAACTCATTCAGGATTTGCTTGAAGCCGAAGGCATAGTCTGCGAAGTAACGCGCGTGGAGACTCAGGCTGCTCTGGAGACTTCCCTCCAACAAGGCGAAATCGATCTGATTCTGGCGGATTACACCCTCCCTTCCTTCGACGGCCTTTCCGCATTAAAACTAGCGATGAAGGTCTGCCCGGAGGTGCCCTTCCTCTTTGTTTCTGGAACACTGGGCGAGGAAATAGCGATTGAAGCACTCAAAGTTGGCGCAACGGATTATGTTCTGAAGACGCGGCTATCGAGGCTTGTGCCGTCGGTCGTGCGTGCGCTCCGTGAAGCTAGAGGGAGAGCCGAACGCAAGCAAGCAGATGAGAAACTACGCCGTAGCGAAGCCTACTTGACCGAGGCCCAGCGACTGAGTCAGACCGGCAGCTTCGGTTGCAATCTTTCCACGGGCGAGATGTTCTGGTCGGAAGAAACCTTTCGAATCTACGGATACGACCAGTCCACCCAGCCCGCCGTGGAACGAGTTCTTCAACGGGTCCACCCGGAAGACAAACCTTTGGTTCAAGAACAAATCGAACAGGCGTCCCGCGGCGGCAAGGATTGTAATGTTGAATGTCGCCTGTTATTGCCTGACGATTCGATCAAGCATGTCCGCATTGTGGCTCATGCATCAAAAAACGAGCCAGGAATCATCGAGTTCATTGGGTCGGTGATGGATGTCACTGCTACAAAGCATGCGGACGAGAAACTGCGACGGAGTGAAGCTTACTTGGCCGAGGCTCAGAAATTGAGCCACACCGGCAGCTTCGGTTGGGATGTTTCGAGTGGAGAGATCTTCTGGTCTCAAGAAACCTTCCGGATATTCGGATACGAGCCGGGAGCCAAGGCTAAGATTGATATGGTCGTGCAGCGAACTCACCCGGAAGACAGATTGGCTGTGCAACAACTAATCGAGCGCGTTTCACGCGAGAAGACGGAGTTCGACTTTGAACATCGCTTGCTGATGCCTGATGGGGCCGTCAAATACCTGCGCGTCGTGGGCCGTCCCTCAAAGGGCGAGAGAGGCAGCTTCGAGTTTGTGGGAGCGGTCACGGACATCACCGAGAGCAAGCACGCGGAGGAGGCTCTGCGCCGCAGCGAAAATTATCTGGCCGAAGGACAGAAGCTCACGCATACGGGAAGTTGGGTCTGGCAGGTAGCGGGAAGAGACGCCTTACATCTATCCGAGGAATGGTATCGGATATATGGCTTCGATCCAGCAGAAGGCATGCCGGACTGGGAAAAACGACTGCAGCGTGCGCATCCGGAGGATCGAGCCAAGTGGCAAGGGACAATCGAACGAGCAATCGGCGAAAAGTCGGATTACGAAGTGGAATTCCGAATCCTTCTTCCATGCGGCACGGTCAAATACATACACACCGCCGGCCATCCTGTTTTGAATGCATCCGGAGATTTGTTGCAATTCGTGGGGAGCTCGACGGACATCACCGAGCGGAAGAAGGCGGAAGAGGCTCTGCGCCGCAGTGATGGTTATCTGGCGGAGGCGCAACGCATGACCCGGAGCGGAAGCTGGGCTTGGGATGTGCGTACCCGGGATGTCTTTTGGTCGCAAGAGATGTTTCGCATCCTCGATTATAATCCCGACAAAATAAAGCCTACCTTGCCGCAGTTTTTTGAAAGAGTTCACCCCGAAGACCGGCCATTGGTCGAAGAGCGGGAAAAACTGGAGTCAACACAGGCGGAAAGGAAAGATTTTGGCGGCGATTACCGCATCATTCTTGGGGACGGCACGATAAAATACCTTCACTCCATCTCTCACCCTGTGTTCAATGAGTCTGGCGAAATCACCGAAGTCGTCGGCACAACCATCGACGTGACGGAACAGCACGAAGCGCGAATGGCATTAGAGACGGCGTTCGAAGAAATTAAAAAACTCAAGGACCAGCTCTACCATGAGAACATCGCGCTGCGCGAAGAGATCGACCGTTCTTCAATGTTCGAGGAGATCGTTGGGGAATCTCCCGCCTTGCAAGCCGTCCTCTCGCACGTCGTCAAGGTCGCCCCGGTCGATTCCACCGTACTGATCAGCGGTGAGACGGGAACAGGCAAAGAACTGGTCGCTCGCGCCATTCATAAGCGGTCGCCGCGAGCCGCGCGGGCCTTCGTGAGCGCCAATTGTGCCGCCATCCCCCCTTCGTTGATCGCCTCCGAACTGTTCGGACATGAGAAGGGGGCGTTCACGGGCGCGGTGCAACGCCGCCTCGGGCGTTTCGAGTTGGCGGAAGGAGGCACTCTTTTCCTCGACGAAGTCGGAGAGCTTCCGCCGGACACTCAGATCACCCTGCTCCGCGTCCTGCAAGAGCGCACCTTTGAACGCGTGGGGGGATCGAAACCAATTTGTGCGAACGTCCGCGTGATTGCCGCCACCAATCGTGACTTGCAGGCCTCCATTACAGCCGGCACATTTCGCAGCGATCTTTATTATCGACTCAACGTCTTTCCCATCGAGATGCCCCCGCTGCGGAAAAGAAGAGAAGACATCCCGCTCCTGGTCGAGTATTTCATCGATCGCTATGCTGCCAGAGCGGGAAAGAAGATACACGGCATCAATCGTTCGTCGCTTGAGATGCTCAAGAATTACGCCTGGCCCGGGAACATTCGCGAGCTTCAAAACGTGATTGAGCGCTCTGTAATCGTCTGTGACTCGGAGAATCTTACCGTCGACGAGAGTTGGATCTCTCAAGATGTCGAGGGGACCGAACAAGCCACTCGAACACTCCTCAAAATGCCAACGGCCCAGGAGAAGAAAACCATCGAGACCGTTCTGGCCGATACCGATGGTCGGGTTTCAGGACCTTCGGGCGCTGCCGCCAGGCTTGGCATTCCTCCTTCCACCCTCGATTCAAAAATCAAAGCCCTCAAGATCAATAAGCACCGCTTCCGTCGGAGCTAGCAGGATTCCCAAGCTTGCCTTCGCAAGCCACGAATTCCGTGAATTCACGATTTTCGTGAATCTGCTACCAATCTAACTACTTCATTATAATAGTTTTGCTAATGGCACGCGTATTGCTCCTCTTCCACCCAACATGTTCCAAATTCGACGATCTGAGGCCGAGGCTGCTGTTTTCGTTCTCAGCGGCCGAATCGAGAGAAATCATGTCTCGGACTTGCAGAAGCTCTTCGAAGCCGAAGCAGAACTCGCAGACATCACCCTGGACCTGGAGGAGGTGAGGCTCGTGGACCGGGAAGCAGTAAGGTTCCTGGCAGCCTGTGAAGCCCGAGGAATTAAGCTGAAAAATTGTTCATCCTATATTCGAGAGTGGATAGACACAGGGAGTAGCCCATGAACACTTTTGTTAGGCGCGTTCCAAATGCAATTGGAAATGAAATGCTGGCTCCCAGCCGTGATGCAATCTCGCGGGCCGTCGAGCAGGTACAAGGTTCCTTCCGCAATCCCTATCGTAAGCAGTCAAACCAGGAAATGAAACTTCGTCTGGAAGAACGCCGCAAGGAACGCGAGCGAATCGCCCGCGAGTTGCACGATACCCTCTTCCAGGGCTTTCTGGGCGCATCCGCGATCCTTTATTCCGCCATAGAGCAAATACCAGGAGACGCGCCTACGAAACCCTCGCTCAATCGTGCTCTCCAGCTGATGTATCGCGTCATTGACGAAGGGCGCATGGTGCTGCAAGAGCTTCGCTCCTCCCCGGCCTCTTCCCTGAGTCTCGAACAAGGTTTGCGCCGCCTCTGGGATGAGCTCGCGCCGCCAAGCGTTCAGCTTCGAATTTTTATCAAGGGACATCCGAAAACGTTGAAGCCCGCAATCGAGGAACAAATCTACCGGATCGGCCGCGAAGCCATGGTTAACGGGCTGCGCCATTCCGGAGCGACATCCATGGAAGTTAATGTTGAGTATTCACCCCGCCGGTTGCGCATGGTCGTGAGTGACAACGGCTGCGGAATCGATCCGCAGTTGGTGCGGCGGGGAAAGGGTTCGCACTGGGGCCTTGTGGGCATGCGCGAGCGGGCTGGCAGCATCGGAGCGCAGTTGCGGATCTGGAGCTGTCCGGGAGCCGGCACGCAGGTGGAGCTCTCCATACCCGGCGATATCGCCGCCGATTCACCCGTGTAGCTATGTAATCGGAAGCTCTTCCGCCCCAACCGCATCTTTGGCTATCAGGACTCTCGCAGTCTTGCCTCCCCTTTTTTCTGCCGCAAATCCTATGGGATTCGGTCCCGGAAGCAACCAGTTGGAACACTTCTTCGAAACTTACCGAATATCAATCAGGAAAATAGCAGGAAAATTTCAGGCCCGGCAAAGGACAATTCCGCCCCCTCCGAGAGTTAATAGTCCTCAGAGAATTCGCACCCATTCGAAATCCAAGGAGAAAAGCATGCAGTCAGTTCAATGGAGTTTGGTAGAAAGCGAATCGCAGCGGCAACAAACATCAGAACCCGGTCACACACCCGCCTGTGTGCCGGGAAAACTTGCGCCCAGCGACAACGCACAACCCGATCTGCAGGCCGCCGCGGAGTCCATGCACGCCGCGTTCGTCTGGCTCTTCGGCCCCGGTTGTTACTGACCCGCTCCACCGAGTCTGCCGTAACGACTGTCCTCGTGTTAAGATCGCAGGCGCGCTAAGGGCGCATCCGGTCCGCGGAAAGGACAGAAGTCCACCTGATCACCTCAATTCGTTTTCACGAACTGACTTTCTGCCCGTAAATGCGGACCTTGGGCTTAGGAAAGGAAGTTCGTCATGCCTGTAAGAGCCCTGCCGTCGAATCCGAATCTCGTTCACCTCAAGTATCAGGCGAAAGACTTGCTGAAAGCCCATGCCACCGGCGATCCTCGCGCTGCCCAACGGCTCCGGGAATTTCATCCGCGTTTCCATGGCGACGCGGACGCTGAAATCTTCGCCGCTGGATTAAGCCTCAGTGACGCGCAACTCGCCATCGCCCGCGAGTATGGATTTCCAAGCTGGGCGCGGCTCAAGCACCACATTGAAAAACCCACTCTCTCCGATCAGCTGAATTTGCCGCACCACCAGCGAATTGAAGACCCCGCATTTCGCCGCGCCGTCGATCTCATCGATTCTGGCGACGCTGCGGGTCTCCGCGCTCATCTAAAAGAGCATCCGCAGCTGTCGCGCACCCGTGTCATCTTTGAAGGCGGAAACTATTTCAGAAATCCCACTCTGCTGGAATTCATCGCTGAAAATCCCGTTCGCCACGGCGCTCTGCCCCGCAACATCGTGGAAGTCGCCAGGGTCATTCTCGACTCCGGCGTCGAACTCGCGGCGCGCAACGAAACCCTCATGCTCGTCGCCACCGGCAGCGTTCCTCGCGAATGCCGCCTGCAGCTTCCCTTGATAGATCTGCTCTGCGATTACGGAGCGCAGCCAGACAGCGCTCTGCAAGCCGCCGCCCTGCACGGCGAGTTGGAATCCGTCCACGCCTTGCTCCAACGCGGCGCCCGCATCGATCTTCCCGTCGCCGCCGCTCTCAACCTCCTGGACGATTTCCGCCGCCTGCTCCCGTCCTCCTCCAGCGAAACCCGCCACCTGGCACTCGCCCTGGCATCTCAGTATGGCCATATCGAAATCGTCCGCTTGCTTCTGGACGCCGGTGAGGATCCCAACCGCTTCAATCCCGTCGGCGGCCACTCTCACACCACACCCTTGCACCAGGCCGCCGGAGCCGGTTACGAACAACTCGTCCATCTCCTCGTCGAAAGAGGCGCCAGGCTCGATCAAAAAGACATCCTCTGGCACGCCACACCCGCCGACTGGGCGCAATACTCCGGCCACACAGAAATCGCCCAATACCTTCACGCGCAGGAATCGGCAAGAGCCAACCCGAATCAAAACGCTACTTCTTGACCGAATCACCTTCAACGTACTCACGCGCGCGTCTCAGCGGAAGCTTAGCTGACGCCTGTATTCGAAATCTCACAAGCTTATGTTTTTCGGTCTACCGCGTTTGTCGTAATCGTGTACCTCGATCGTAGGAGGCGCATCGCCGTAGGCCGGAACTGCCACCATTGCTATGGAGCGGCCATCATCCGATGTTCGCGAGAAGGAAATTCGCCAGCGGGGTTCCATCGGGAACATACCGTCTCTCATAGGACCTTGAATAATTCCCGTGGCGAGCACATTCGCATGACTCGCAAGCTCGAACAGTTGAACTTCGGCTGAAGGATCAACTTTGCTCTTTTCGTGAATGATCGCGCGTGCTAACCAGAGCGCCTCAACCGAATCGATCCAACCGTCTCGAAGAATTTGATCCGCATGGCTGGGCCAGCTTCGTCCTCCCGGGGAATCCATTATCGTCTGCGTGATCGCCCCGCGAAACGGGATAGTCACAAAAAGAGTCACTGCCTTCTTGCGAGAGTAGAAAGAAAAGCGCCAACCCCCACCCACCGCGGCCCTCCCTTGGTCATCCAGTGTTGGCAAATCAAAGCCGATATTGCGAAGATACGGGCCCACAATGTTAATGGAATTGGCGCGCAGCAACGCGGCATCTTCCATCCATTTTTTTGCAGGGACGAGCGCCACATCGTATGCGTCTTTTGCGCTGAGTGCCCGTGGCCCTGGAAAATCACTCAACTTTCTGCTGCTCACTTGCACAATTCTCTTCGCTTGGGATTCAAAAATCGGCAACACTTGGTTCAGCAAACCGGAAGCGCCGCTTAGCGCCTCAAAAAGATCTGATTCCGAAAAATAGGTCCACTGTAATGGTTGCGGCCATAGACCGAACAGTTGGAACAGATTGGCAGGAAGATCGAACGGACGACCCGGTGATGCGGCGTATCTCGGCGAAGTCAACCCCAATCCAAGTGAAATCGAAAACTCTTTGCTGAATGCACGGGCACGCTTATCGATCCGCAGCCTCGCCATTACGCCTTTATCAATTTCTTTGCATAGCGACTCACCTTCCCAAGAATGATCAGTTGTTTTCTTATAGTCGGGAAATTCCCTCTTCAGCCATTTGCGCACGATTCCAGAGAAGTTCACTCGGACGGATTTGCCCAACTTTTTCGGGTCGAACAGAAAATCGTGCGCCTGCGCAGTCGTCATCAGGTGCGGAATACCCTCAAGCGACACCTTCTCGGAGAGAGTTTCTCTTATCTGCTCGATGATCTCTTCCCAGACCAAGGCGGTAACCAGCAACTCCTCAGATGTGACTCGGCCGGGTTCATTGGCCCGCACATGCACAATGCTGGCCTGTTTCTCAAATTGGATACCGGTCCCCTTTGCAATATCGGCAATCATTTTGTCGATTGCTGCATCTTCGGCCATTGGAGACTCGGCGGCAAGGAGCGCGGTTAGTTGGAATCGTTTCCGTCTCTGAAAGCTTTTGGCATCCAGCAGAGCAAGCCTTGCAGAGGTGCCGGGATTTGATCCTCTCCAGCGGAACCCTTCGGCTGCTAGCAAGAATTGAAGCGACTTCATCCTTGCCGGTTGCAGCGCCGTCAATTCCTCTGTGATTTCCAATGCTTTTGCGAATAACGCACCCTTGGTACGCTCTGGCTTAAATGCTTCGATCGTTGACTTCGCTCGTGCGGACATGCCTATCAGATGAAGATCAATCTCCGCGCTCTCGGTATCCACTGCATGACTCCGCAGTATTCGAACAAACTGGAGGATTGCCGGGATCGGCTCGTCTTCATCAAGGGGAAGCGAAAGACAACAATTGATCTTCATGCCGGGGCACCCTAGCCATGTACCTCAACGACTTATCAATTTTCCGGAAAACGACGCCCGAAACCAGAGCACACCAACCAGAAGATGGTTGATAGTTAATACTGCATCGAGTTCCCAATGTTGGAAACCTTTACGGAGCCAGTGATCGACAAACTTGATAAACGGGACCTAGCCTCTCCTCACCCTTTCCCGTGTCCCTCCCCCTACTACCTCTTTCGCTACCAGTACTCCGGTAGCCTTGCTCCTCCTTTTTCCCCTGCCTCATAATCCTATGTGATTCGTTTTCCGTAGGGTTCGGGGCCACAGGTAGAAAAAGCCGGGTGTGTTTCGT
>DATHOY010000215.1:0-20962 GCA_035484435.1 Vulcanimicrobiaceae bacterium
ATGCTGCACGTGGATCTTGACGTCATCGCTCAGGAAGAATTCCCCGCCGTGAACGTGCCCGATTCCGGCGGCCTCTCCTATGCCGAAGTCCGCAGCTCATTTGTGGAAATTGTGAAGCAGAAGAATTTGCTCGGACTGGACGTCGCTCAATACAACCCGGACAAAGACCCGGACGGCTCCGGCGCAAAGAAAGTCGTGGATTTGCTCGCCGATGCGCTGGCGGCGCGCTTGGAAGCGCTGGCTGCGCCCGTTCCTCCCGCCGCCTCACCCGCGACGGAAGACACTTCTTCCACCACCGCTTGAATTACGCCGGCAGTTCTCTGCGCGGCGAAATAAACACGGGAGTCGGCGCTTCAAATGTCGACAGGCCAATCGTGAATTGACACAGGATGCAGGTTTTTCCGTGCTGTTCCAGTCGGTGATACGCGGTCGCATAGTCCGCCTGTAGCTTCTGCAGTTCGTCCCCGACGCTTTTCCCGTGCAGCCCAAATCGCAACACCTCCTCGCTGCGTTCTCTCCAGGCCACCAGGCCCCGCTGCGATTCCTTCAGCAGCTTCTCGTAGTCCGAACAGATGGCGGCGTCAATGGTCAGCTCTTCCATATTTTCACCCTCGCCTTCTTTCGCTCTAGCCGGATCGCATCTTCCCGATTTCGGCTTCGTTAAGTTCAATCTGCGAAGGCAGAGTGCATTCGAACAGCCAATTCCCTAAGTCGCGCTTTTTGATTACCCTCCGAAAAAACGCCAACTTTTCCGCGCCCGTTCCAGTACCCAAGAAAGTTTTACCTACCGCAAGTTTCTGTAATTCTTACGCAGTCCCCCAGGAACGCCCTTCTCCCGAATGGCCCTGGGTAGCGCCGGCTTCCAGCCGGCAAGCGGTCGACCCCTCCATTTTGCCAACCCTGCTTCCTGGACTTTCTTGTATGAGCCTGTCACCCGCATGCGAATCAGCCAGTAAATCATCACGACCAAGATCAGAATCATCGGCAGATTCAGAAGCTGGCTCCCACGGATCGCCACGGGGAAATGTTGCTGCTTCCCAAGGAAAAAAGAGAGTGCGGCAATCAAGAACGCCACGCACATCCGCCACAGATGCCGCCGGATCCGCGGCGCGCCCGTCAGACCCTTGTGAACCAGCATCCGCACGTCCAGCGCCGCCGCCCACATGCTTAAGCACCCAAAAACCAGATAAGGCGCCGGTGGATATCCCTCCTTCAATCCCGTCACGCTGTGCGCCGCTTCCCACCCGTACAGCAACCCGCCGCCACTCGTCGCAACCGCCAGCATCAGCAATCCGTATTCGAGGAAGCCCGTCTCTCCCTCTTTGCGCAACACCGTCAGCCAGCCCGTTGCCACCAGGTAAAACGTCACCACGCCCCCGAAAACATTCCCCATGTTTGGCTTGATAAAAGCCGCAATACCCGCCCCGCTCGCGGACATAATCAGCATGGAAACAAAAAACACATTTCCCGCCGCCCGGTGCCACCGGAAACCTTTGCGAAAGATCAACGCCGCCGTTCCAGACAACAATCCAACAATCGCGCCGCAAATATGAAAAATCAGAAGCGTGGAGTACGCCATAATTCTTCTCCTCGTTTGCTATCCGATGGGAGCCGCTGTCAGCGTGCGTTCAGCTTCTGCAGCATCAGCACGGCATTGCGGCTTTTGGGGTTCAGTTGCAGCGATTTTTCATAGTTCGCGACGGCCAGGGCATTCTCGCCGTTGTCCATGTAGCCTTCCGCCAGGCTGTCATACGTGTTGGCTGAGTTCGGATACGCTTCCACGTTCAGCTGAAAAATTCGGATCGCTTCCTTGAATTTGTTCTTGCGAATCAACCGGTAGCCCAGATCGTTCAGTTCTCTTTCGTCGAACCTGTAATTCGCGGCCGACGTCGCCTTCAGGTCCTGGTATTGATTCACGGCTGCGTCCATCCCGCTGGAAGCGATGGTTGCCGAAAGTACCTGTCCGATGGACTTGCGAGGATCCAGTCCCGCTTTGACGCTCGGCACCCACGATCCCACGGCGACGAGAGCAATCCCCGCCCCCATCGCAAGCGTCAGCACAAACAGAACCCCTGCCGTAACCATGCGCCGAAGCGCGCCCGGGCGGTCCTGCGCCCACAGATACAATTCCAGGACCCCGAGGGGCAGAAGATACTGAGCGATTGACCAGAAGGTGACCAAGGGTCCGCTGAACGTCCTCGAATCGAAACCGATCGGTCCAAGCACAACCAGCGTCACGGCGAATCCCAGCCGGATGAACCAGGAGGCGCTCGCTACCAGGAACAGACGGAGAGCCCAGCGGCGATGAATGGTGAAATTCCGTGCAATCGCAAAACGGAGCGCCATTACCGCGCAAAAGATGATCAGCAAGGCGCCAAGCACCGAAATCACATGTTGCGTCGTGTCCCCAACACGCTTTCCGACCCACAGTGTCAAATAAATGCCGGTAATCGCCTGCGTGAATGCGGCCAGCACAAACAGGCGCCCATTCCAGCGATGAAAAACCGGAAAGCGGTTCCGGATGCCGGGAATCAGCTGCAGCGCTCCGGCAATACTGATGACCGTGCCGAACAAAATGTGCCCAACCAGCGCAGTGTTGCTCATCGTTGCACCGGTTTCGAAGCCGCGGCCAAGGATTCTATTCCACGCCTGGATATTCCCACGCAGAGCCGTAAGTCCATAAAATACCGCCACAGAAATTGCGAACGCGAATTGCCCCAGCAGCGCCATCACAAACCAGAATCGCGCCGCGGCCTTCAGCGATTTGTCCGCAACCGAACTCAACTCCAACCGTGTCGTCCATACCGCCGTACTCATGTTCGTTCCTCCTTGCGCGGAAGCCCCGTGATTCCGAAGCGCCGGGTTTAACTGCATCCCCACGGCTCGCGTAGCGCCGGCTTCCAGCCGGCCAGCCTAAGCGCCTCAGTCACACACAAAATCAAATCGGTTCGCGATACCGCCGCAACCGCACCGCCGCCGCAAGAAACACCGCGGCAAACGCCAGCCCAATCCACAACCCCGGGCTGCTCAGGAATCTTCCGGGCGTAATCTGTGCCAGCGGAATAAAGTGAGGATCCACTGGCTCGCCGCTTGTAGTCCGGAAGGAAAATGCGTTCGTCGCGCCGCCCGTCACCAGGTAACCCAGCAAATGCGCGAAATGCGTTGTGTGGAACACCAGCTTTTCAAAGAAGCAGATCGCCAGCGGCGGCAAAATCGCCCACAGAAACGCCGTGCGCCGCGCCCACCCGGAAATCAGCAGCAACCCCGCAAACAGCGGTGCCTGCCCCAGCGCCAGCACGATTACCCCGTACAGCAGCACCAACTCGAACTGCAACAGCGGCAACTCCCTCCACAAAGTCATGGGATTAATCCCGCTCAGCACCAGAACCGCGCTGCTGATCAGCACCATCACCAGGTTTGTCGCCACCGTAATCACAAACACCAGCGCCGGAAGTACTACCAGCGGAATGCTCGCTTTCGAGAGCACGGCCGTAAGGTCGGATACCGGCAAGGATTTCCAGAACAATATGCTGCGATCCCGCCGTTCGCCGTACAGCGCGTCCAACGAGTAGAAAACTCCCACCACGAATGCGGCAATCAATAGCAGCCACGCGGTATGGCCGTACGGCATCACCATCATCAGGAATTCATGCGCCGTGTCCTCATGGCCGCGCATGTGTGCCGAATGGAGCGGGCTGAGAAGGCCTATGAAAAACCCCAGCATCGCCAAGCCCGCGGCCGCCAGCGGCGCAATGTAGACCGAGCGGTTCTCCCACACTTCCCGCCGCACAGACCAATAGAAAGGCCGGGTCGTGGAAATCACCGCGCCAGCGCTCTCTTGCCCCGGGAGCGAATTTTCCGGAATTGGATTTGGCGGAGTTGTCATACTGCCGCTCCTTCAGCCGTGCCGTTTTGCTTGCCCATCACAGCAACGAACAGGTCCGCGATGCTCGGAGTCCGTATCTCCCCCAGCCCGGCAAGTTGCCCGCGCTCCACGCGATCGAACAGCAGAATGCTCCGTCCGAGCGACTGCCTCTCGTGCAGCGGCTTCAGCGCCCGCGCCGCCGTAATCTTTTCCGGGTTCACCATCACCTCCAGGTATCGCTGCTCGAACTCTTCCATGCTGCAGCTCAACACAATGCGCCCCCGGTTGATGAACATCAGGTCCGTCAGCACGTCCTGAATCTCTTCCACCTGGTGGGTGGTCACCACAATCGTTCGCGTGCGGTCGAAATAGTCGTTCAGCAGCGAATCGTAAAACTGTTTGCGAAAAAGAATGTCCAGGCCCAGCGTCGGCTCGTCCAGAACCAGCAGCCGCGCGTCGATTGCCATCACCAACGCCAGGTGCAGTTGCGCCACCATGCCCTTCGACAGCTCCCTCACTCGGCTGGTGCGCTTGATCGTCGTCTTTGCAAGAAAGCCCTCGGCCTTCGCGCGATCGAATCGCGGGTGCACGCCCGCCACAAAATCCAGCGCCTGGGAAACCCGCATCCAGCGCGGCAGCACCGCTACATCCGCGATGAAGCAAACGTCGCGCATCAAGCGGTCGCGTTCGATCCACGGGTCGCGTCCCAACACTCGCAGTTCGCCCTGATACGAGGTAAGACCGAGAATTGCGTTCAACGCCGTCGTCTTGCCCGCCCCATTCGGCCCGATCAATCCCAGGATCCGTCCCTCTTCGACACGCAAATCCATCCCATCAACTGCGACTGTTGTGCCGAACGCCTTGCGGAGCCCGCGTGCTTCGATACATGCCATGGCTTAGCGCTCCTCTTCTGTTTCTTTGGAATCCGCCGCCGGCTTCCCGTTCTCACTCGCTTTCAGCAGTTCTTCAGGTGTCAGTCCCAGCCGCTGAATCGTTGCGTGCACCCGCGGCCACTCTTCCGTCAGAAACTTCTGCCGCTCGCCGCGCAGCAGCAAATCCCGCGCTCCTGCGTTGATGAACATCCCACGGCCTCGCCGGCTCTCGACCAGTTGCTCGTCCACCAGCTGTTGATAGCCCTTCAGAACCGTCAGCGGATTCACCCGGTACTCCGCCGCCACGCTGCGCACCGAAGGCAGCGGGTCGCCTTCTTTCAACACGCCATCCAGAATCATCGCGACGACGCGGTCGCGAAGCTGGCGATAAATCGGCTGGCTGTCGTTCCATTCGCGGTCCATCATTGGTTCCTTATAACCGTGATGAGTGAATCGCAAATGTGCGAAGCAATCGCCCATTCCACCTGATCCCACCCGCAAAAAAGCGCGTTGGCGAGAAGCTCGAAAATGTGAACAAGCATCATGGTGTTATAGTTAACTACAACACTACATCAATTGCAAGTCTTTTTTTGTTTTTTTTCACCTTTCCCTGATCACTCTAGTATCTGTATTAAAATCAACCATTTAATGTAGATATATAGGGCTTAGGGAGTGGAGGCGGTACTGCACCATTGCCGACTAGTGCTAGAGAGATACTTCGGTCTAAGGAGTTTTCTGCGCGAGTCTCCGTTCAGCGGATGGCAAGCACGAGTTTCCATGTACTCGATTAGAAAAATCGATAAGCGGAGATTCGCGCAACGCGCCCGGGAACCTTAATATGGTGGAAGTCGTCTCAACGGACGCAGCGGCACATCTGGGTGCGGTGGAAGAACCATGAAACCGGTTTCACAAGTGATGAAGTTCGGAGGAACCTCGGTAGGCGACGCCGCGTGCATCGCGCGCGCCGCGCAAATCATCGTCGAAGCCGCGCGCGCGGGAAAGTGTGTCGCCGTCGTTTCGGCCATGAGTGGAGTTACCAATCGTCTCATCGAGGCGGCGAAGACAGCTCAGACCGGCAATGCCAAAGCCTCCCTCGCCATTCTTGACGAACTCGCCGCGAAACACGAGAGCACGCTAGCAGCCGTCGTGAAAAACGAAGCCGCGCGCGCCAAAGTCAGTGAAAAAATGCGCCAGGTTTTCGCCGACGGCCGGCGCTTCTGCGAGGGGACCGCCTTGTTGCGCGAGCTTTCCCCGCGCACACTCGACACGATTTCCAGTCTCGGCGAACGCCTCTCCGCTCCCCTGGTTGCTGCGGCCGTCAAAGAACTGGGCCTGGCCGGAGAGTCCGTGGAATCCAGCGAACTGATCGTCACCGACGACTTTCACGGTGGCGCCGATCCGCTGATGCACGAAACCCGCCTAAAATCCCAGGCGCGAATCTTCCCGCTACTCGAAAAGGGCATCGTTCCGGTCATAACTGGATTCATCGGCGCCACTGAAGACGGGGAACTCACCACCCTCGGCCGCGGGGGCTCCGATTATTCCGCCACGATTCTTGGCGCGGCTCTCGACGCCGAAGAAGTGATCATCTGGACCGACGTGGACGGTGTGCTCACCGCCGACCCTCGCCTGATCAACGAAGCGCGCACCATCCCGAGCATCTCCTATCGCGAAGCCGCGGAATTGGCCTTCTTCGGCGCCAAAGTTCTGCACCCGAAAACGCTCAAGCCCGTCGTCGATTCGGCTATCCCGGTCTGGATCCGCAACAGCTTCGCGCCGGAAAAACGAGGCACCAAAATCACCCCCAAGGGTGGCGCGAACACCGGCGTGAAAGCCCTGACTGCCATCCGCGACGTTACGCTGATCAGCCTCGGCGGCCCCGGCATCGTGGGCCTCACCGACGTTGTGGGGCGGACCTTTTCCACGATCGCCGAAGTGCGCGCGAACGTTTTGATGATTTCCCAATCCTCCTCGCAGAACGACATCTGCTTCAGCGTCTCTTCCGCCGACGCCGAACGCACCATCGAAGCTCTCCGCAAAGAGTTCGCCGACGACCTGAAGCACGAAAAGGTGGAGCACATCAACGTGGACCCGAACATCGCCATCGTCGCCGTGGTCGGTGAAAATATGCGCGGCACCCCGGGAGTCGCGGGGCGCACCTTTCAAGCCATGGGCAGGGAAAACGTGAACATCATCGCCATCGCCCAAGGCTCCAGCGAAAGCAACATCTCGTTTGTCATTGAGGAAAGCGCGGTAAAAAAGGCGTTGCTGGCCGCCCACCGCGAATTCGGCCTGCACCTGCCGGCCAACGGAAATTAGCCCGCCGACTCCTTCGCCATCGCTTCCGCGCGCTTGCGGTGATAGCGCTCCAAGCCCAGCCACGAAAGTTGCAGCGCCCCATTGAATACGTAGTGGGAAAGTTGCGCCGGAGAAAGAAACTCTGCCGCCTCCGCCGCGACCGCGCGACTGAACGCGAGGATGGCCTCGCTCTGTTCCTGCCCGCGCGAAAGTATTTCTGCCGTCAGTTTGCCCCAGTGCTGCAGCCGCTCCCGGTAGGCGTTCAGGTGCCGCTCCGGCTGATCCGAATATCCAAAATGGGTAAGAAACAACCGCCGCGGCCGAAGCTGCGCGATGGCATCGAGCGACGCATACCACAATTCCAGATTGATATCCGGCGGCGGCGTTGCGGGAAGTATGAACGGATGGCCCTCCATGGAAATCCCCGCCGTATCTCCCACGTAAGCCACCCGCTCGGTTGGATCGAAATAAGTGACATGATGCGAAGCGTGGCCCGGTGTGTAGAGCACCCGAAGTTCACGCGATCCCAGAGACAGAGTTTCGCCGCCTTGCAAAATGCGCAGATTGTTCTCCGGCACCGGTAGGAAATCTCCAAACAGCTTCTGCATCTCCTGGCCGTACAAGCGCCCGGCACTGTCCAGCAGTTTTGCTGGATCAATCATATGCGCCGCGCCGCGGGCATGGACATGCACCTGCAGCGCCGGGTTTTCCCGGACCAGCGCCCCGGTCGCGCCGGCATGATCCAGGTGAATATGAGTCAGGAGAATGGCGTTCAAGTCCGCCACCCGAAGGCGATGCGACTCCAGCCTTTCGCGCAGTGTATTCAGCGTGGAGCCGGGGCCAGGGTCGATCAGCACGTTGAAATTGTCCGAGCGAAGCAGCGCGGTCGCAATGCACTGGGTTTGCCCGATCCAGTTCAGGTCCAACAGGGCACAGGAACTCATAGGGGATAGAGTGTATCGCAAGCCAGCGTCCGGGGAACCGGCACTAACTTCCGGACCCGTACCGCACCCCGGTTCATTTCAGGAAACGCTTGCAGAATGATGAACTTATGGAATATGCTTTTCCCCGCAGCAACGAGTTTCATTTCGCCACTGCTTCCATTGTTAGCAAGACTGGTTTTATACCGCCCCCATTTTGCAAAAGCATGTGGTTTGCTGCGTATTCTCCGGCGTCGCTATCCAGCGTTTCAGCTGAACTCGATGAAGGAATGACGCAAGTAATTTATGGGATTCTTAGTCTCGATTAGGGAGGAAAGTATGCGCAAATGGTATGCAATCGTGGCAATGGGCGCTCTGCTCGCCCTGCCGATCTGTGCGCAACAGAAAGACGCCGGCACGGCAACAAGCAGCAACACGTCGGAATCCACCAATGCTGTTCCGGCCGGCGATTTCGGCATCGCTCATGCCTCAGCGAATCTGTTTGGGATGCCCGCCGCCGCAGCCAAACCGGCCGATGTCTTTTCGGACTGGTCCAACAACCCCTGGAATCGCCACGCCTGGGGGCAGTTGACGCCGAAATTTGAAGTCGCGGGCATGTTCAGCTACATCAATTTTGCCCCGGGCACATCCTTCAGGAATTTTAACGAACTCGGCGCGACCGGTTCGTTCGCCTATAACGTGAATCGCTGGCTCGGTCTCGTTGCCGAAGTCGGCGGCTACCACTTCGATCGGCAGGTCTTCCTCGATCCCACCAATCCTCAAACACAAAGCACCATCAGCGGGAACATGCAGACCTATCTCTTCGGTCCCCGCCTGAATTGGCGGCGCTTCGATCATTTTGTGCCCTTCGGCGAAGTCCTCTTCGGCGCGGCGCGCGGCAGCAGTCAGGTTACGGGCGATCAGTCCCAAAGCGCATTTGCGATGGCGGTCGGTGGCGGCGTGGACGTCGTGCTCACGCGCTATCTCACATGGCGTTTTGTCCAGGCGGACTACCTGATGACCAATTTCTCCGGCAGCCTGCTTAGCCCCAACGGTCGGCAGAATAACTTCCGCATCGGCACCGGCCTGGTGCTACGCTGGGCTTATCCTCCTGCTCCGCCCAAGCCGAATCATCCGCCGGTCGCGGCCTGCTCCGCGGCCCAGCCTTCCGTTTATGAAGGCACAACCGATCCCATCGCGATCCACGTGAACGCTTCCGACGCCGACAACGACCCGCTCACCTACAGCTACACCGCAACCGGTGGCACCGTGGACGGCACCGGGCCTGACGTTCGCTGGAACCCCTCGGGCCTGGCGATCGGCAGCTACACCGTCAACGCCAAGGTGGACGACGGCCACGGCGGCACAGCAAGCTGCGCCACCGATGTCGCCGTTGCCAAGCGGCCGAATCAGCCCCCGGTGATCTCCTGCGCTCCGGAACGCAATCCGATCATCGCCGGTGAACGCGTGAAAATCGTTTCCACAGCCAGCGACCCGGACGGCGATCCGTTGACCTACAGTTACACCGCCACGGCCGGCCAGATTTCCGGCAACGGCCCCGCCGGGCAGTTTGATTCCACCGGTCTCGCCGCCGGAAATTATTCCATTACCTGCACGGCCGACGATGGCCGCGGTGGCCGCACCAGCGCCCCCACGGCGGTTGACGTTCAGCAACCGGCTCCGCCGCCGCAGGCCGCCAAAGTTGGCGATTGCGGTTACACCAAGCTCGGTGCAGGCCGCTTCGACAACGCCTGCAAGCGCGTCGGCGACGACGTTGCCCTGCGCCTCAAGAGCGAACCCAACGCCAAGCTGGTGATCGTCGGCTACGCCGATCCCAAGGAACCCAACGCCAATAAGCTGGCCCAGACCCGCGCCGATGGCGCAAAGAAATATCTCGCCGAGAAGGAGATCGATCTTTCGCGCGTCTCCACTCGCGTCGGGACTGCTTCCACCGAAAAGGGCTCGGAGAAGTCCAACCGCCGCGTTGACTTCATCTTCGTGCCGGAAGGCGCAACCTACTAGAACCGGATTCCCCGGCGCAGGCGGCTGGCCGTCTGTGCCCAGCGTGAATCAGAAAATCTGCAGCCGGGCTCTCCGAATTCAAATTCGGAGAGCCCGGTTCTTTTTGAGGAGTATCCGTTGTCGAGTTCAACCGATTTAGGTAGAGGCTTAGAAGTGCTCGCGTGAAAATTGCAATCCTCATATGGATAACGCTGGCAGCGGCGGCGCCGTCGTGCCCGCAGTCTTGGCAACGCCTGGGCCCCGAAGGCGGAATGGTGCTCACGCTCGGCGTGGATTCCGCCGGAACAGTTTATCTCGGCACCAGCGACGGCCACGTTTTTGCCAGCGAAGACCGCGGCGCGCGCTGGGAACTGCGCGGCCGGACGGGCACACGGACCGACGCGGTCGTTGCCGCGCTGGCCGCGGATCCGCGCGTTCCCGGAAAGCTGTTTGCAGCGGTCTGGTTCCGCGAGGCCGGCGCCGGCGGTGGAGTCTTCGCCAGCATCGACGGCGGCAGAACCTGGCTGCCCGCCGGCTTGCCGCGAGAAGCCGTGCGCGCCCTCGAATTTTCCGCCTCGCAGCCCGGCACCATGATCGCCGGAACCCGCAGCGGCGTTTTTCGTTCTCGCGATGACGGGAAAAACTGGGAGCGCATCTCTCCGCCTGATGATCCGGAGTTGCGCAATGTGGATTCCATCGCCGTGGACCCGGCGCAGCCTGACCTGATCTATGCCGGCACGTATCACCTGCCGTGGAAAACCACGGACGGCGGAAAAACCTGGAAGTCCATTGCCGCGGGACTCATCGACGATTCCGACATCATGAGCCTGCGCGTGGATGCCGCCAATCCCGCCCGCGTTTATTTGAGCGCCTGCTCGGGAATCTATCGCAGCGACAATCGCGGCGAGCAGTGGACCAAGCTGCAGGGCATCCCGTACGCGGCTCGCAGGACGCAGGCCATCGTCCAGGATCCGGCGAATCCCCTGGTCCTCTACGCGGCGACGACCGAAGGCCTGTGGGTGACGCGCGACGCCGGGGAAAGCTGGGAACGCACCACGCCGAAGGATTGGGTCGTCAACGGAGTCGCGGTGCTTCCCGCCAGGGGGAGTACCTCCGCGCGCGTGCTTCTCGGGACGGAATCGCAGGGAGTCCTCGCGAGCGAAGACTCCGCAAAAAATTTCGTGTCCGCCAATCGCGGCTTCACGCACACCGTGGTAAAGCTGCTGGTGGGCGACGCGCGCGATACGAGGCACTTGCTGGCACTCTTCGAACGAAACGGCGAGGAACTCGAAGAAAGCGCCGATGCCGGAAAAAACTGGCGCCCGATACCGTCAGCCCCTGCCAGCTGCTCAAGAACGGGCGGCTGGGCCGCCGACCGCGTCGAACGGTTATATGGCAGTCCGTGGGGCTGGATCGCAGACCTGGGCGACGGCACGCTCTGGAACTACAGCGAACAGGGCAAGGAATGGAAACGCTGGAACTTGATGCTTGTCGCCCCCGTTCAGCAGCGAAGCAAGCGGCCCGGGGAAATAAAATCGCCATCAAATCCTGTTTCGCTCGCAGCCGGCCCGCTCGGATTCTCGGCCGGTGCTGCGTTCCTGCCCGTGAAGGAGGGATTGCTTCGCTGTGACGCGGAGAGAAAATGCTCACTGCTCCCGGCGTTTTTCCGGATTTCCCCTCTCACCGCCATTTGGAGTTCTTTGGACGGAAATTCCTTGGCTGTTGCGAGTGAAGGAAAGTTCGGAATCTCCCGCGATGCGGGCCGCTCCGCGGTTTGGCACAGCCTTCCCGCCGGCGCGCGGAAGATCAGTTGGCTGTCGGCGGTTTCTCCGCAACTCTCGGAGACCTTCCTGGGTACCGATCGCGGTTTGTATTTCTCCACCGATGCTGGGGAACATTGGACGCTGGTTCAGGAAGGGCTTCCAACGGCTTCTATCGGCGCAGGCCTGCGAATCGGCTCTGTCATCCTTGTAACGCTGCAACAGGGCGGAATCTACTACTCGTGCGGCCGCCACGATGGTTGGCAGCGCCTGGACAGGGACGCCGAACGCGGCCGGATCGGCGGCGTCCTGGAGACGCAAGCAGGCCAAGTGGTATTCGGTTCCCAGAGCGAAGGAATTCTGGCGTGGCAATACACCGTACCCCTGGCAGCAATCAAACCCTAAGGAAATCTCAAGAAATTCACGCCTGTCTCTTTTTGTACAGGGTGTCAGCTACCGTGCCCGAATCGTTCCATAATGGTACATAGCCATCTTAAGTCTACTTTAGGTAATTACATACTTGACAATAGAGCCATTCTGAAATAGAAGAGAGGGGTACTTTCCCGGAACGGGAATTGGTCCAGCCTTTTCCTCATCATCTCCGCCCAATCAGACGGAAAGGCGGTTCCCAGAGAAGAGGCACGATGGCGGATACGCACATGGGACGCACTGTGAGCGCGGATTTCGAGAGAGCCGCCGGAGTTTTCGCAATCGGAAAAGAAGAGCGGGCGGCGCTGGGCCTGCCACCGGTCCACCTGCTGGTCGTGGACGACGATGAACACGTGCGCGGCGTCTGCCGCAGTATCGCCGAAGACTCGGGCATGAAGGTATTTGACGTGAGCACCGCGGAGGAAGCGCTGGAGGTCCTGGAAGTCTCTCCCGTGGATATTCTGCTCACCGATTTGCGCTTGCCGGGAACCAGCGGCCTCGAACTGCTGAAGCGCGTCACGCGGCTCTTCCCGGACATGGCCGTGGTGATGCTGACGCAGTACGGCACCATCGACTCCGCGGTGCAAGCCACGCGCATGGGCGCGGTGGACTACGTCACGAAACCTTTCCGCATCGAGGAATTGCGCGCCCGGCTGGAGCAGGTGGTTCACGCGGTGGAACTGAAGCGCGAAAACCGCATGTTGCGCGAGCAGGTGCGCGCCCTCCCCGGCTTCGGCGGCCTGATCGGAATGTCCGCGCGGATGGAGCGGGTGTACCGGCTGATTGAAAAAGTCAGCCTCCGCGATCACCCCGTTCTGATTTTCGGTGAAAGCGGAACCGGCAAGGAGTTGGTGGCGCGCAGCATCCACTTTCTGGGCGTGCGCAAAGACAAGCCGTTCGTGCCGGTGGAGTGTTCGGCGCTGGTGCCCACGCTGATCGAGTCGGAGCTTTTCGGCTACACGCGTGGCGCGTTTACCGGAGCCCTGCAATCCAAGCAGGGGCTGATGGAATCCGCCAACGGCGGCACGTTGCTGCTCGATGAACTCGGCGAAATGTCACTTGAGATGCAGGCGAAACTCCTGCGCGCCCTTCAGGAGGGCGAGATCAAGCCGGTCGGCTCCACGGAGCGCCGCCCGATCAACATCCGCATCGTGGCCGCCACCAATCGCGACCTTGAACTCGGCATCAAGAACGGCACCTTCCGGCAGGATCTGTATTTCCGCTTGAACGTCGTGCAGATCAAGCTCCCGCCGCTGCGCGAAAGGAAGAGCGACATCCCGCTGCTTGTGACTTCGTTCCTCGAGAAATTCTCGCGCCAGGACGAAATGACCCGCGAGCTCACCGAAGACGCCATGCGCCGGCTGATGGCCTACGATTGGCCCGGCAACGTGCGCGAACTCGAAAACACCATCGAGCGCGCCGTCGCGCTCGGCAGCGGGCCGTTCGTCCACGTGACCGACCTCCCGACGACCCTGCAATATCCGACCACCGAGCGCGCACCGGAAAAGGAAGAGTTGCTGCCTCTCGAAGAGCTGGAGCGCCGCGCCATCCTCAGCACGCTGCGACAGACTGGCGGCGACAAGCAGGCGGCCGCGCGGATGCTGGGCATCGGGAAGACCACGCTCTACCGGAAACTCAAGCAGTACCAGATCGAACGCACCGACGCGTGAGCCCCACAACGCGTATCAATTTGGAAAAATAGCCCGCCGATTCTCGACTTGAAAATTCCCCGCCAGCGGTAAACCTTCTCTCCACAGCAAGATGGCCCGGCACTGCTTTGGTGCCGTCAGTGCATGAGAGGTGTGCGAGCAGCCCTGAGGAGCCCGGCGTGTTCACACGAAACCATGCGTTGAAATTGCCTCTTGTGCGCGCCCCGCGTGGCGTCGTGCGCGCGGCCCGCGCGGGCGCAGGGCGCGAGGTCTTGATTCGCGAGGCCCTGCTGGAGCTGCAGTTGGAGCCCGGCGCCGAGCGCTTTGGCGTATGGCTGGATGGACCGGCGGCCGATGAATCCCGTCCGGCAAGAAGAATTGTATTTCACGGCGAGGTCCGGGAACGCGGAGCGGGGAACGTGCCAGGAAAGTGCACCAGCCTCTCGCTGGAGTTTCCGCTTCCCCTGGATCTGCTTTCCGTCGGAAAAACGGCCGAGCTCACGCTTACCGGCGAGGTCCACAATCCTCTACTCGGTCCGACCCTCGGCATGTGCCACGTGTTGTGGGTGCCCGTCTTCGGGCGGAACCTGCTGCGGGGATTGATTCTGGTGGCGGCGCAGCGCGCCGGACGTTCGCTTCCGAGAGTGCTTGCGGAAGAGGTCGCGCTTGAACTCGCGTTGGCCGTCGAAAATGAAGAGCAGAGCCGGCTGGCCCGGGAGAGAAAGGCGGACCTGGAACTCGCCGCCCGGGTGCAAGCGCTGTTGGCGGAGAGCGCCGACCTCGACCAGATTCTGGCGGAACTGGTGGAAACCTGTACGCGCACCGACGGGCCTGCCGGCGTTGGCGCCGTCTTCGCCTTGATTGGCGAGCGCAAGACCGGACTTGCCGTTACCGCGCCGTCGGGTGCGCGCGCCGAAGAACATTTGCAAATTCGCGCCCTCAGCGGCGATCCCGCCTGGGGCCACAGCGTGGAGCAGGGCCCGCTCGAAATGTTCTGGCGCCAAGCGGTCGAAACCGGACAGGTGACCGGGGCGGAGGCCGGCGCGCTCCCGCTGGCGCGCCACATCGCCCGTATCGTGGCCGTCCCCATCGTCGTGGAGGGCGTTACTCGCGGCGCCCTTCTGGCGGGGCTCCCGCGCGGCCGCACCAGCCTCGAAAGTCAGGAACGCCTGGAGTATCGCGCGTTGCTGGCCGCGCAGGTGTTGCGGCAGAAAGAGTGGCGGTCGGAGCGCGCCCGCACGGAGGCCTGGCGGCTTGCGCTGCTCGAGCGCAGCGATCAACCGGTCGCGCTTGTCGATCGCAACGGGTTCCTGCGGGGCTGGAGCCACGGCGCGCGAAAAGTGTTCTTGCGGGAATCCGGCCTGCCCGCCCTGCGTTGGGAGAACCCGGAGCTGCGATTTGTTGAACTCTTCCGTCCGCGCGAGTGGGAGCGCGTCAGCGACTGGCTGCACACCGGCGCCGCGGACGCGGCAGGAATCCTGAACGCACAGTTGAAAGACGGCGCGGAGGTCGAGTGCCGGAAGCTGGATCTCTCGAGCCCGGAGTTCCTGGCCATAAGCGTTCAACGCGCCGGCGCCGAGCCGGGCGAACGCCGGAAAGAAGACGCCGAAGCCGAACTCCGCCAGACCGTGGACTGGATGACGGAAGGAGTGGTGGTGTTCGACGAAGCCGGCGGCATCCGCGCGGCAAACGAGCACTTCTATCGCCTGCTCGGGCTCACCCGCGAGGACGGCGCGGGACTCCGTACGCTGGAAGACCTGCTCGGCAAGGTGGCGCCCTATGCCGCCGACCCGGAAGCATTCGCGCGCGGCTGGCGGGCGCTCGGGGAACTACAGGAAGAGGAAAGCCAGGAAGATCTGGCCATGAACTGGCCGGTGCCGCAAACCATCGAGCGCTGCGCGCGCGCCATCGTGGGGGAAAGCGGCCGGCGCCTTGGCCGCGTGGAAGTCTACCGCGAGACCAGTGCGCGGCGGCTCTTTCAGTCGCGCATGGTGCAAACCGAAAAGATGGTTTCGCTCGGGCAGCGGGTCAGCGCCATCGTGCACGAGCTGAGCAATCCGCTCACGACCATTTTGGGTTTCGCCCAGCGGCTATTGCAGCGCGAAGCGGGCCGCCCGGAGCCCGCGAGCCGCGAACTGCGCGGATTGCTCGCGGAGGCCGAGCGCGCCACCGGAATTCTCCGGCAAATGCTGCAGCTTTCGGGTGACGCGTGGGGCGTCCGCCAACCCGTGTCGCTCAATGAACTCGTGGACCGCTCCGCCGGCCTGTTGCGCGCGTCGCTCTCTGGTTCCGCCATCCACCTGATGGTGGAAAAGGGGGCATCGGTGCCCGACGTCGAAGGCGACTTCGGACAGTTGCAACAGGTGCTGCTGAACCTGCTGCAAAACGCCCAACAAGCCATCCTGCAGAGCGGCCGGGGCGGTTTGATCGGCGTGCGCACGGGGAACGCCGGCGCAGGGCGCGCGCGTCTCGAAGTTTGGGACGACGGTCCGGGGATTCCTGGCGCGATCCAGGCGCGCATTTTCGATCCGTTCTTTACCACTAAGCCGCCGGGTGTGGGCACGGGGCTCGGCCTGGCGATCGTCTTGGGATTCGTGCGGCAACACGGCGGAACCGTGAACGTGCTCAGCCCGCCGAAGGGCGGCACACGCTTTGTGGTGGAGTTGCCCGTGGCCCAGAAGCCGGTGAAGGAACCCGTCGAAGTCTCGACGGTTCTCCGCCTGCCGCCTCCCACGGTCGGAGGCAGCCTCGGCTCCGCGGAACACCGCGCGCCGCGCGTGCTGGTGGTCGAGGACGAACCCACGGTCGGCGGGTTGATCGCCGACGTGCTGCGCGACGAAGGCATGCGCGTGGACGTTCTGCGCGACGGCGAATCGGCGCTCGACCGCGCCGAGCACGAGGAGTACGACCTGGTGATCTGCGACCTGAAGATGCCGGGCATGGACGGGCAGAAATTTTTCCAGTCGCTCGGCAAGCGCCGGAATTCCCTGCAGGGCCATGTGCTGTTCGTGACCGGCGACGTGGTGGCGCCGCGCACCCAGGAGTTTTTGGAGCGCCATCGCCTGCCGTATGTGGCGAAGCCGTTCCGGGTGGAAGAGTTGAGCCGCGCCGTACGCGGAATGCTGTAACAAGAAAAGGAGAGGCAATACTGTGCAAGAACGCCCAAATTATATGGAAAGCTCAGGAGCCACGGGAAGGGAGCGCCCGCCCGGGCGGCAAGGAGATCTGGTGCTGCTTTGTGGCCGGGAGGATTTCTGCTCCGAAGCACGCCACGAACTCGAACGCCGCCGGAAGGATCTCCGGATTGCGGACGCGGACGGCCTCGCCGGGGCGCGCCAGATTCTGGTCGAAGCGTCGCCGACGGTGATCCTGGCGGAGGAGCGCGCGCTGGCGGAGCCCGGCGGGCCGTGGCGCGCGCGGCGGCAGGCACTCGAATCGGCGTTGTCGCTGCTCGCCGGCTCCGCGCCCGTCGTGTGGATCGGTGCCGCCGAAGAGGGCCCGCAGTTGACCCAGGCCGTGCGTTCGGGAGCCGTGGACTTCGTCCCGCGTTCCGCGCTGTGCCTGCCGGCGGCCGTCACCATGGTGGAGCGGCGCCTGCGCGGTTCGGCGAGGCCCGCGCCACAGGACGCGCCCCTCACCAAGCCCATTTCGCTCGCCGACCTGCGGCTGGACGACCGCGACTTCGGAGAGGTGCTGCGCCACGAACTGAACAATCCCCTGACAGGAATTCTGGGCAACGCCGAACTGTTGTTGCTTGAGGCGCGCCGCGGAACGCTGGATCTGCCGCTGCAGGCCCTGCAGCGCCTGGAGACCATCGCGGAGATGGCCGTGCGCATGCGCGAAACCGTCCGGCACCTCAGCGACCGCTGGCAAGCGGCGGGCGCAAACGGCTCCGGCAAGCAAGAAACCGGCGCCGGCTTGTAAACAGCGAGAGTCAAGGGAACCGTTAACGTGGCTTTGCGACCGGCTCGAGGCCGGACTGGTGGAGAAACTCCAGCACCCGACGGCGGAACTCTTCCGGCGCAAATCCGAGCGCCGCGGTGTGAAACGCTCCGGGAACCATCCATAGGGATTTCGGCCCGCGCGCGGCGGCGCATATTCTTTTTGCGTGGCGGCAGGGCAGAGTGGTGTCCTTTTCATCGCAGATCAGCAGGACGGGAAAACTCCGCGCGGCCACCGCGCGTTCCGGGGAAACGCCGGAGGCGGAAAATCCGGCAATCCTCCCGCCGCGGTACAGCATCACCCACGCGCCCGGCGCAAACAGCGTTTTGCCCAGCAGCGGGTATTCCTGCAGGCCCGCGTAATCGTACGAGGCTTCCCGCAGGCTCGCGAACGGCGCTTCCGCCGCCACCGCTTCGATGCGCGGGTCAACGCCCGCCGATTGCAGCGCGATGCCCGCGCCCATCGATTCCCCCAGCGCAAAAATGTGCGCGGGGTGCTCCGCGGCCGCCAGGGCATCGATCACCGCGCGCGTGTCGTTGCGCTCCAGCCAGCCGTAGGTGGCCATCTCCCCGCCGCTCTCGCCGTGGGCCCGCTGGTCCATCATCACCACGCTGTATCCCGCGGAAAGCAGGATTTCGGATTGCCCGATCGTGCCCACGCGGTTGTCGGCAACGCCGTGAAAGAGCAGCACCCACGCGCCGTTCGGCTTGTCCGGACGCACTTTCCATCCGCGCAGCAGGGCGCCATCGGGCGCGGTGACGGGAAAATCTTCGCGATGCGCGCGGCTGTGCGCGAACGAGGCTTCGGCTTCTCGCACCAGGTCGGGCGTCAGCGGCCGCCGCACCGGATGCAGAAACGAAGGCGCCACCAGCCAGCCCATCACAACGGAAACCATCGGGGGAACGACAAGAAGGATCAGCAGAATCCGGAGCAAGCGTCGCGGCATAGGGCCTCAACAGTAGATACGAAAAACCCCGCGGATGGGTTCAGAGAATATTCAGCCTGTTCCACGCCGCCAATCCGCAGGGAAACGGAATCAGCTGCGGAAAAGCACGTCTTCGCGCTGGAACATTTTCACCGCCAGGAAAAGCGCCCCGGCGGCGTAGACGCAGGTGGAAAGAAAAATCAGCGCGATGAAGTTCCAGTGATAGGTTCCCGTCACCAGTTCCTTGCAAAGCAGGCTGACGTTCAGGATCGGAATCAGCGCCAGCTTGGCGGTCAGCTCGACGCCAGGAAGCATCGCCGCCACCGCGGGAAGGATGACCACGATCATTAACGGCGAAATGTAGCTCTGCGCCTCCTTGTAGCTTTTGGCGAACAGCGAAATCGTGATCAGGCCCGCGGAAAACAGCACCGCCAGCGGCAGCGCCATCAGGAAAACCGAAAGTACCGCGGGCAGCTTGATCTGCAGCTGCATGGCCGTCGCGTCGGGGTTTTTTGTCACGTCGAACGCCTTCAACTGCTGGATGCCCCAAAACGAAATCCCCATCGAGAGAACGGAAAGCGCCGCCGTAACCAGCGATGCCGTCAGCACCAGGAAAAACTTCCCCATGACCAGGTCGAACCGCGAAATAGGGCTCGACAGAATCGTCTCCATCGTGCCGCGCTCTTTTTCACCCGCGGTCAGGTCCATCGCCGGATACATGCCGCCCGTCAGGCAGAGCAGGATGACCATGTAGCCGATGATCCCGCCAAAGGCCGCCCCGCCGACTTTTTCCGGCGGCGCGACATTGTCCTGCTTGATCCGAAACGGTGTCAGCACGGAAGAGGGCACGTGATCGGCCTCCAGCCGCGCTTCAATGACCTTGTCTCGGTAGGCCTTGAGATCCCGTTCGATCGTGTCCGCAGAAATGGAAGACTTCAACTCGCCTTCGTATTTGTAAATCTCCACGGTCAGGGGATTCTGCTGCGCCAGGCTGGTCTCGAATCCATCGGGAACGGCGATCGCCGCGCGAATCTCCTTGTTGACAATCTTGTCCCTCCAGTCCGGCGTCGCCGGCACCACTTCGATCTTCTTGCTGGAGCGCAATTCGTTTACCACCTGCGGAGAATCCGCGCCGCCCAGAAGCATTACCCGGGGAATCTCTTTCTTTGCTTTCGTCTCCAGGGTCTCCGCCAACCCGATAAAGCCGACGGACATGAGCGGAAAAAGCAGCAGGGGCACGAGCAGCGTGGAGATAAGGGTGCGCCGGTCGCGCAGCGAGTCGGTGAGCTCCTTGCGGTACACGATGCCGATGTTCCGGAGAGGCATGTCAGGCGGCCTCCTCGGGCTTGTAGTGCGGCGCAACCACCTTCACGAAAATCTCCTCCAGGTCCTGCTCCTGGTACTTTTCGCGCAGCGAAGCCAGCGAGCCCTCCGCCAGCAGTTTTCCGGACTGGATAATGCCGATGACGTCGCAGAGTTTTTCCACTTCGCTCATCACGTGCGTCGAGAAAATCACCGTTTTCCCGCGCTGGCGGCACTCGCGGATGAACTCCAGAATCGTCCGCGCCGTCATGATGTCCAGGCCCAGCGTGGGCTCGTCGAAAATCATTACCTGCGGATCGTGGATCAATGTGCGCGCGATGGAGGTTTTCTGCTTCATGCCGGTGGAAAGCTTGTCGCAACGGCGGTCGCGGAAGGAATTCATGTCCAGCCGGGTGAAAATTTCATCCAGGCGTTTCTTTAATTCCGTTTCCGGGATTCCGTTCAGCCGGCCGAAATATTCGACCATCTCCTGCGAAGTCAGCCTTGGATAAAGCGCCGTGGCGGTGGAGAGAAATCCTACGTTGGCGCGGACCTTTTGCGGCGCTTCGACCACGTCGTGGCCGCAGACGATTGCCGTGCCGTCGCTTGGTTCCAGGATCGTGGCCAGCATGCGCAGCGTCGTGGTCTTGCCCGCGCCGTTCGCGCCGAGCAGCCCGTATATCTGTCCGGGCGCGCAGTTGAAGCTCACGCCATCGACGGCGCGGATTTCCCCGCGCTTCTTGTCTTTAAACAGTTTGGTCAGTCCGCGCGTCTCGATCATTGGCAGAACCTCGATACGGATAGGGAACCGCACACACCCGCTTATGCTCCGGAATACGCGGCTGCAGGAAAAAAGATATCACCAGAACCGTCATTACGCGCGGAAAGACGAAACTTTGGAAAACCAGGCAGTCCGTTCCTAGCCCTTGTGACAGTTCGGGCACTGCCTGGCATCGAACTTGTCGGGTGTCACGCGGAACATGTTGTTGCACTGGATGT
>DATHOY010000216.1:0-5602 GCA_035484435.1 Vulcanimicrobiaceae bacterium
AGCAACAACGCTCATCTATTTAAGCAGGAACACCTGGGGTTTTCAACCGATGCCGACCGCCACCTCTCACGTGGTTTCTCAACTGCAGCGCTCCATCGCCCGCGCGATTTTCGGGAAGGAAGACGTCATCCAGCTTTCCCTGATCACCCTGCTGGCGCGCGGCCACCTGCTGATTGAAGACGTTCCCGGCACCGGAAAAACCACGCTGGCCCAGGCGCTTGCAAAATCCTTCCATTGCACCTTTCAACGCATTCAGTTCACCTCAGATCTTCTGCCCAGCGACGTCCTAGGCGTCAGCGTCTACAATCCCGAATCCCGCGAATTCGAATTTCGCCAGGGCCCCATCTTCGCGAACGTCGTCCTCGCCGACGAAATCAACCGCACCACCCCGCGCACCCAATCCGCTCTCCTCGAAGCCATGAACGAAGCCCAGGTAACAGTAGACGGCCGCACGCTGACGCTCCCTCAACCATTTCTCGTAATCGCCACGCAAAATCCCGTCGAACATCACGGCACCTACCCGCTCCCCGAATCGCAACTCGACCGTTTCCTCATGCGCATCAAAATGGGCTACCCCTCGCACGAAACGGAAAAAGAAATTCTTCGCAATCGCGCCACCGACGACCCGATCGAAACTCTCGAACCCGTCGCCGATGTCGCCGATGTGATGGCCATGCAGCAAGCCGTCACCCGCATAAAGGTGGACTCCAGCCTGCACGATTACGCACTGGAAATCGTCAACCGCACCCGCAAATCCGACCAACTCGCTCTCGGTGTCAGCCCGCGCGGCACACTGATGCTGCAGCGCGCAGCCCAGGCACGGGCTTTCCTCGATGGACGCGACTATTGCCTGCCCGACGATTTCAAGCAACTCGCCGTCGCCGTTTTTTCGCACCGCGTCGTAGCCAGCGCGCGCCACGCTTCCCTGCAGAAAAAATCGGAGACCACGGAAAACGTCCTCCGCGAAATTGTGGAGTCGGTGCGCGTCCCGCTCTAAGTTGAAAGCGATAGCAGCCGACCGCAGGTTCTGGGAAATTTAGAAATGTCCTCTCTAACTTCCACGTTTAACGCGTTGCTAGCCAAATCCGATCGCCCCGCCGTGCGCGCCTTCCTCCTGTCCATGGTCGCGCTGACGATTGCACTGATCCTCGCTCTCTATTCCGGCGCCGCGGCGCAACTCGGCAATCTCTTTCTTGCCAGCGCCTCAGCTCTCACCGCCCTCGTCGTCGCCGGATGGGTAGCCGTCACCCTGGTCCCCACGCTGGCCAAACGCACTCCTCTCCGCTGGATCGGCTACCGCATGGAGTACCGCATCACTCGCGACGGCTGGATCTACATCCTCGGCATCGTGCTCGTCGCCATGGCAGCCATCAACACCGGCAACAATCTTCTATTCCTGATTCTCGCCAGCCTAATCGCCAGCATCCTGATGTCCGGCATCCTGTCCTCCATCACATTGGCCGGCGTCGAACTGAAGCTCCATCTCCCCGAACACATCTTCGCCGGGCAATCCGTCCGCGCTTCCGTCGAACTCCGCAACGAAAAATTGACGCTACCTTCCTTCTCTCTCCGCGTCGAAGCCGCCAAAACAAAAAATCAGCCCGCCGCGGCAATGCTGGAGACTCCGGTCTACTTCCCCTACTTGCCACGACAGCAAGCCGTGAAGCAAACTGTTCCCCTGCTTTTTCCCCAGCGCGGCGTCTACCGCCAAGAAGCGTTCAAGATCGTCACTCGCTTCCCGTTCGGCTTTCTGCAGAAAGCGCGCCGCATGGATCTCGCCACCGAAGCCCTCGTCTATCCGGCCGTAGCCGCCTCCTCCGAATTCCTGGAAGTCCTGCCCGGTCTGCAGGGCGCGATGGAAAGTAACGCAAAAGGCCGTGGACAGGACCTCTACGCACTGCGCGGCTACTTGCCGAATGACAGCGCGCGCCACGTCCACTGGAAAGCCTCCGCGCGCTTCGGCGCTCTGATGGTGAGGGAATTCGCGCGCGAAGACGATTGCCGCGTGCTCCTGGTCTTTGATCCCCAGAGCCCCGCGGCGGCAGCCTCATCTCCATCGAACGAAAGAGAAAGCTTCGAGCGCGCGGTAACCTTCTGCGCCGCACTGGCCTGGAATTTTCACGACCGCAACGCGCTTCTCGAATTCCGCAGCGCCGAAGCCTCCACGCCACCCGCCCCCGCTTCCGAAAATATCTTCGCGATCCTGCGCCACCTGGCACTCGTACAACCAATCGCGCCAAACTCCCGCCCCGAACTCCTCAATCAACTCGCCGCCGATCCCAACTCCTTCAAAATTATCGTCACGTCCCAACCCCGCGGCTCCATCCCCTCCGAACTCTGGAACACCTCCTACATCGTCTTCGCCAGCGACCTCTCCAACTGATCCATCCGTGTAGGGGCGGCTTCAGGCCGCCTTCTTCTCTGTTCACCTCGCGAAAAAACAAACCTTGTCATTCCGAAACCCGTTCGCCTCTTTAACGGGGTTAGGAATCCGCTTTCTGGGGACCTTTGTGCGAAACTTATCCAAACATGCTCACTGGCCCCGCGCTCTCCCGCTTCCGCAAAAATCTCCTCTCTTGGTTCGCGCAATTCCAGCGCGAACTCCCCTGGCGCCAAACCCGCGATCCCTACCGAATCTGGCTTTCCGAAATCATGCTGCAACAAACCCGCGTAGCTGCCGCCATTCCCTACTACGAACGCTTCCTCGAACGCTTCCCCAAAGTCGAATCGCTGGCCACCGCTCCAGGAGAAGAAGTCCTCCGCGTATGGTCCGGCCTCGGCTACTACTCCCGCGCCCGCAACCTGCAGAAAGCCGCGAAACTCATCGTCGCAAACCACAACGGCATCTTCCCAAGCGATCCCGCAGAAGCGCTTGCCCTTCCCGGCATCGGCGCCTACACTGCTGCCGCAATCCTCAGCATCGCCTATCAGAAAAGACACGCGGTGCTGGATGGCAACGTCGCTCGCGTCATCGCCAGGCTCGATGCAGTTCGCGGCGATCTCCGCGCAAACGGAACCTGGCAAACCCTCCAAAAATCCGCCGACCATCTGCTACAGGAACGCTCCCCCGGCGACTGGAACCAGGCCATGATGGAATTGGGAGCGACCCTCTGCACGCCGCGCTCACCGCAGTGCCTACTCTGCCCCGTCGCCGACTTCTGCGAAGCCCGCAAACAAGGCCTGGCAGATCTGATTCCCGAAAAACGCAACAAGCGCAGTACGATCGAAATCACCCTGGCCTCGCTGGTGCTCGTCGATCCCCGCGGAAAAACATTGCTGCTGGCCCCGCCGAAATCCACCCGAAAATCAGCCGCACCTGACGACGTTCACACCCTGGTCTCTCGCATGTGGCATTTCCCTACGATTGCCGTGCAATCCGACAAGGCCGCCGAGACACTCACAAAATTTGCCCAAGCATCATTGTTCGACGGGCGAAAATTGCACGGGGAATTAGCTCCGCTGAAAAAAATACGCCACGCAGTCACCTACCGCTCGCTTACAGTCCTTCCCTTTCGCTTGCAAATGGAGAAACTCCCGAAAGTTCCCGGTGCTAAAGCGTTCCCTTTGTCTGACCTCTCCGCCGTCGCCATCTCCAACTTGACGCGCAAAGTGGCCCGCGCCGCCCTCGCTCCAAAGTAGCTCCTTCTCTTTATCCTTACGTCCCCGCCAACTCCCCAGCCCGTGCCCGGGTGTTATCCTGAAGACTCATCCGATGGCCTCCACCGTCACCGCCCCGGCGCAACCCCTTCCCGCGGAACAATTTTTCCGCGCCGCCGTCTTTTTTCTCATCCTGACGTCTACACTCACACTTGTCAGCACCGGAAAACTCGACCTCGCCACCACGCTCGCCGCCCCGCTGGCCATCCTCTTCAAAGGATTCCGCTGGTGGCGCGGTCACACCTCGGAACTAAAACAATCCACGGCAACGCGGCTCGTCCTCGCCTACGTCTTCTTCTTCCCGATCGATGCGCTGTTTGTTTCGCGCAACTTGGCCAGCGGCACCTCAAACAGCGCCCTCTACGCGGCCCTCCTCGCGGCGGTGCATTTTCTCCTCTTCGTCACCGTCATCAGGCTCTATAGCGCCACCGCCGACCGCGACGCCATCTTCCTGGCAATGCTCTCCTTCGCCGCCATTCTCGCCTCCGCCGTTTTTACGGTGGACACCAATTTCTTTTTCCTGTTTATCGTCTACCTCCTCTTCGGCGTCGCCACTTTCCTCAGCCTCGAAATCCGCCGCGGCGCCCGCGGCGCGGTCTTCCCACAACAAAACCCCGAATCCTCGCGCGAAAGAAAATTCTACCGAGCAATGTCCCTGGCCGCGCTAAGCGTCGCAGTCGGCGCCCTCTTCTTCGGCTCCATGCTCTTTTTCTTTTTCCCCCGCTTCAGCGCAGGCTATTTCGCCCGCACTGGCTTCCAGCCCTCGCTCATGACCGGCTTCACGGACAGCGTGGAACTCGGCCGCATCGGCGAAATCAAACAGGACACCTCGGTGGTGATGCGCGTGCAAACCGGCGCCCCGGTAAATTACCCGCTGCTCCGCTGGCGCGGCGTAGCCCTTTCCACCTTCGACGGCAGGCGCTGGTATTCCAGCGAAAAACACCGCGACCTCCATGACGCCACTCAGGACGGCTGGATCCAGCTCGGCTCGCAATTAGATGTAAAGGTTCCCGTCGTTGCCCAACTTCGTTTCGTAGTCCTGCTGCAACCCCTGGCGAGCGATGCCCTCTTCGCGCCCGCCCAGCTCATGCAACTTCGCGGAAATTTCTCCAATGATGCTGGCACTTACTATGGCTCGGCTCGCCGCAGCATGTTAGGCATGGACTCCGGCGGAGCCGTCTTCAACCCTTCCAGAAATTACTCCCAGATTCGCTACGAAGGAGTCTCCCTGCTTCCGGAATCGCGGCCGCTGAAAGCCCGAACCGCGGGCGTCGATTATCCCGAAGACATCCAGAGACTTTATCTGCAGCCGCCCCCGAATCTCGATCCCCGCATCCCGCAACTGGCCCAGAAAATCACCGCCGCCGCCGACAATCCCTTCGACAAATCCGTGCTCCTCGAAAGCTATCTCCGCCGCAATTTCGGCTACACCCTGAATCTCGCAGGAAAGCCTGGCGCGGACCCGCTCGCCCAGTTCCTCTTCGTCACCAAGGCCGGCCACTGCGAATACTTCGCTTCGGCCATGGCCGTCATGCTTCGCACGCTGGGCATCCCCTCGCGCGAAGTGAACGGCTTTCTCCCCGGCGAATATAACGACCTCGCCGGAGATTACATCGTGCGCGCCAGCGACGCGCACAGCTGGGTGGAAGCGTTCTTCCCGGGCTTCGGCTGGCTGACGTTTGACCCTACGCCGGCATCGAGCGCGGCGCCGCCCGGAATATTCGCGCAGCTCTCGCACTATTGGGATTGGTTCGAGCTGCAGTGGAGCGAGTGGGTCATCAACTACGATTTTGTGCACCAGATTACCGTGGCGCAGAACCTGGGCCGCTACTCGCGAGATTCGGCCGAGCGCATCCGCACTGAATTTGCAAGCGATCGCCGGCGCGCGACCGAACGCTTGAAATTCTGGGAAGACCAGATCTCGCGCAGCCCTGTTGGGCGAACG
>DATHOY010000217.1:0-16206 GCA_035484435.1 Vulcanimicrobiaceae bacterium
CGACGGCTGTGCGGTAGTGGTTTCCATTTTGCGGTTTCCCAATTCTCCCGATAACAGCGTAAATTCAAATGCCGTGATAGTGCCACACTGCGGGGCAAGGGAGAAATCGTTTCTGGAAGAAATTGCCTGAGGGGAAATGGCACGCCTGCCCCTGCCAAAAAAAGAGACCCCGACAGGGTCGGGGCCTCTTCGGGGTGGTTACAGCTGTGGGCGGAAATCCGGTTTAGCGCTGCTCGTAGACGAGCACCTGCATCGCGCCATTCTCGGAACTTGGGACGAACAGGCGTTTCGTCTTGGGATCATAGCCGGCGGTTTTCGAACCCTTCGCGGTGACCAACTCCTGCGCCAGCGAGTATTTGTCGGCCGAATCTTCGTGAAAGATGAATACCTTTCCGTCTCCGGTGGAAAGGTAAACCATTTTGGTGGCGGCATCGAACGCGTCCGCATCCACGCGCTCGCCGATCGGCGCGGTGAAGACCAGCTTACCGGTTTCCGAATTCACCACCCCGAGATGCTTGCTGCGGCAGCCGACGAACAGCCGGTGCGTGTCGACATCCATCGCCAGTGCAGTAGGCGTGGCGCACGGCGCCAGCGGCCAGCGATCCTTCACCTTAAGGGTTTTCACGTCGATGTGCAGTGTCTCGTTTTTCTCCTCAAGGTTCACGTAGAAATTACCCTTGCCGTCGGAGACGCCGTACTCGGGCCCACCTCCCAGCTCAATGGTCCCCGCCAGCGAGCCGTCCGCAGCGTTGAGCACGCTGATGCTGTCGCTATCGCCGTTCATGACGTAAACACGTTTGGTCAGCGGCTCATAGACGATCGCGTCCGGCTTCTTGCCCACTTTAATTTCCGGAAGAGCCTTCAACGTTTTCAAATCAAAAGGAACCACCGCGTCCGATTTTCCGGCGGTGATGTACCCGCGGCCAAATTCAGTGGCGATGGCCACGCCGTGGGCACCAGGAGTGTTGGGAATGGTGCCCACAACGGCCAGCGAATCCGCGTCCAGCACGTCCACCTGCGTCGCATGAGTGATATACACGCGGCGGGCGGCTTCGTCGACGATCACATAATCCCAGCCGCCCGCGCCCGCCACAGCCACTTTTTTCAAAAGCTCATAATTCGTAGCCGCTCCAGCCAGCGAAGCAAGCAGCGTCGCGCTCACCAGCGCCATCATCAACAATCGTTTCATCGTTCTCTCCTTGAGCAACTGTTTTACCTGTTGGCGGATAAACGCAGCCTAAATCCAACCTGAAATTTCGTTCAGCTTCTCGCAAACGAAATAGCCGGGTCAGCCGCACTTCCGCGACACAGCTCCGCCCTCTCCAAAGAATCGAAAAACCGGCTGTAGCTCCGGCGGTCAGCTCGCTATTTGTGTTCGAACGCAGGCGACCAGCGCATGCCCAGCGCGTAAGTCGGCTTGTAGAACTCCCGCTGAATCAGGTACTGGCTGCTGCCGTTATAAAATCCAAACACCTCGTTGTTCACGTTCAGAATGTACGCCACAAAGGTGAAGCCCTTCTCCAGCCGCACGCTTCCCTGCATATCAATCTGCAAGTGCGGGTAGAGGTAGGTGTCACCGTTAGGTCCACGAAGTCCGCCAGGTGTCGCTCCACCACCTCCATTAGCGGGGTCGCTTGTCCCCGTGCCATCGTGAAATTGGTACGAGAAAATGTTGCCGTCGTTGTAAGAAACCCCCAGCCGGTAGGAGAAGCGCCCGCGGTCATACGTGGGGCTGATGTTCCAGGTATTCGGAGCTTGCCGCAGCAAATGAGGATGATCAGACCTGCCATCCAGGCCGCCCGTACCCGAAACCGTGTAGCCGTAGTTTGCCGAAAGACCAAATCCGCTCAGGAATCCCGGAAGGAAGCTGTAGCGTTGCAGGTACGCAATCTCAAACCCAAACAGGTGAGCGCTTCCCGCATTCAGCGACTGGCTGATTACGTAATCGCCCGCTTGATTCTGATATGGGGGTGGAGGCGTAAAGTTTGTATTCCTGAATGAGGTTTGGATGATGGGGTCGTAGAGACTCTTGTAGAACACCCCCGCTTGAATGGTCCCGAAGGTGTTCATGTAGTGTTCGAACAACAAATCGTAGTTATTCGCGGTTTCCGCTTTCAGATTCGGATTGCCAAGACTGATGTTCCCCGTACCTCCTTGCGCAGGCGTGATGGAGAATGCCTGGGCAACATCCTGAGGATTCGGACGGGAAAGCCCGCGGCTGTAAACAAGGCGAAAGTCGGTATTGTTGGTTAAAGCGTACCGCAGCGACGCGCTCGGTAGCACCTTGATGTAATCCCCTCCGCCCTTGAAGTTCTGGCCAGGCTGAATAATCGTTGGGCAAACCGTAGGATCGGTGCACCCATCCTGCCAGCTCAGCGTGTCCAGATTCGTTCCTTCCACGCGCACACCGGCAATGAACCGGAACTTGCTGAAGTCGATGGTATTCATCACGTACCCGGCGGAAACCTGCTCGATATAACTGTAGAAGTTGGATTGTCCCGCCGCGCCAGTCGTAAACACGAACTGATTCGGGTTCGCAAAAACATACGCCTGGGTTTTGTAGTAATCCGCAAACGGTCCCTGTGGGTAGGCTCCATTGTAGTAACCGGAGTTGTGAAACGAATTCGGGAATAGCGAAAACGGAACAATCGCAGCCCCGGGCGCAAAATCGTTCTTGTCCGGGCCATCGCCACCGACAGTCGGAATAGCGTAGTCGTCCGCGTAGCTGTGATCGTACTTGTGGGCGTTGCGGAATCTTCCGCCAACCTCAATCGTTGCCAGGTGCGAACCGATGTGGTAACGCTTGCCCATGGCCCCGGTAATCTGAAAATTCGTCTGGGCCGTCTTCCCCCGGCTGATGTTCACGTCGTTCAGGGCATAGATGGATGTGTTGTAGGCGTCCGTGTAGCAGGCATTCGACCATCGCGGGGTCAGAGAGTTCCCTGTGGCCGCGGGGTCGTACGTGCAGGGGCTCTGATACGTCGAAGCCGTGGGTACGCTAAACGATCCGCCGCCGTAGCCGTTGTCGTTTTCGCTGGCGAACGAACCGGAAACGTCCCAGGCAAACCACGTACTGGCAAGGACGTGCTTTCCACCCAACACCAGGTTCCCGATGATATAGCGAGGACGCCGTATGGAATTATTGAATGAGGGTGGACCACCGGCGCCATTCAGCAGATTCGAACCACTGTTATCGTTCAGCGTGTACACCCAGCGGTCCCCAAAATTGTGGAAGTCAGAGAACAACCCGCGCAGGTAGATATTCGATCCCTGGCCCAACTGATAGTCGGTGCTTCCCGCAACGCCATACCTGGTGCGGTAGTACTTGTATTCTCGAATGTCGATTGAGTCGAAATAACGCTCAGTCGGAACTCCTCCAACGACCAATTGGTCGGGCACCGGTTCCACGTCATCAATCCCGCGCCCTTCATAGTCGTACGAAAAACCAATCAGCGCGCCGAATTTCTTGTTGCTCCCAAAGCGCTTCCCCACCGTGCCCGTGGCCTGGTAATTGTTGCGCCCGCCCAGAATCGGCGAAATCCCTCCCAGTCCGAACAGGTTAATCGTAGGCCGCTCGGTCGCCGTCTTCGTTACCAGGTTTACGGAGCCTCCGATTCCGTCGGCATCCATGTTGGCCTGCAGAGTCTTATTGATCTCCACGGACTCGACGAGGTCCGAGGGGATCGCGTCAAACTTGATCTGGCGAACGCCGGACTCGGGGGAAGGAATGAGCACGCCGTCGACGGTGGCGTTCGTCAAGCGCGGCTCGGTCCCGCGCACCTGCACGTATTTGCCTTCCCCTTCATCGCGCTCCAGTGTGACGCTGGGCAGCCGGCCAACGGCGTCGGCGATGTTGGCATTCGGCAGGCTCGTGATTACCTCATTGGAGAGCACCTGGAGAATATTGTCCGCGCTCCGCTGCCGGTTCAGTTGTTCCGCTTCCCCGGAAACGCGCGGGGCCGTCACCAGCACCTCATCCCGCTGCGAAGACACTTCCATTTTCGCGTCAACCGTGGCCGTCTGCCCCGCCTTAACGTTCACCACCTGGGTGAACAGCGTGAAGCCCACATAGGTGATCGTGATCGTGTACGTTCCCGGATTCAAATCATTAATGAAGTACGCCCCCTGCGTTCCCGAAGCGGCGGTGACGCGGCCGGGTTGCAACTCAATCTCAGCGCCCTGCAGGACGCTGCCGGTGGTGTCGGTCACCCTTCCTCTGACTGAACCCTTCGCGTCTTGAGCGACAGCGTTCCCGCAAAACGCAAAAGCCAGGCACAAAGCAAAAATCAGAAAACAGCGGATGGAACTCTTCATTTCAGTTCTCCTTGTTCGCAAATTCCGTATCGCAATTCGAATGTTCCCGACGGTCTCGCAAAATTGTTCGCCGGCGGCAGTCGACCGGCGCGAATCATGAACCAGCAATGGACTGCGTGCCGGGTGGGCCGGTGCGTGTGAGCGGAAGAGACCCCGGGTGAATTGGGGATCCGCGCGTAGATTCCAAGTTCAGAGCGAGCGCAATTGGGTAAAACCGGTCACACCCCGGGACTCATCGCGTCCCGAGTTTCTTGGGAAGAGTAGGCCACGGCAGTGCTGAACCCGATGTGAATGACTGTTAACGATCTGTTAAAGATGGGGTGAAAGAACTTTCAGATTCGCCGGGGGCCGGCCATGTTGAAAGATGCTTCCTGGAGGCTGGACAGCTCCGGAGCGTTGGCACCCAACTCCGTTGTCAGCGGCAGTCGAATCGTTACTCTCGTTCCCTGCCCAGCAGCCTGGCTCTGCAGGTCGATCGAACCGTGATGAATTTCAGCGATCCATTTGGCAATGGATAATCCCAGGCCAGAGCCGCGGGTTTCGCGCGAACGGGCCTGGTCGGCGCGATAAAATCTTTCAAAAACGTGCGGCAGGTCCTTTTCGCCGATGCCGATTCCCGTGTCGGTGATTTCGATGCTGGCTTCGGAATTTTCAACCCGCACGTCCAGCGACACGCGGCCTCCAGCAGGCGTGTACTTGATCGCATTGTCCAGCACCGTCAGCAACAGCCGCTCAAGCGCCGCCTGGTTCGCATACAGTGCGTGTGTGGAAGGCACGACGGAGTTGGAAAATGTCAGGCCTTTGCCTGCAGCCAGGACGCTGGCTTTTTGCGCGACCGCTCGCAGAACGGGAAACAACGCGGTCGGCTCCAGCTTCAGCTGGGCCACATTCGCGTCCGCGCGCGCCAGCAGCAGCAACTGCTCGATCAGTTCCGTGGTTTCTTCGGAAGTGGAGAGAATGCGCGTCAATGCTTCACGATATTCGGAATCGCTTCTGGGCCGCCGCAGAGCAAGTTCAGCGTTGGTGCGGATTAGCGCGAGTGGCGTTCGCAGGTCGTGCGAAGCATCGGCCGTGAATTGCGTGATGCGCTTCACGGAAGCCTCAATCCGGTCGAGCATCGCGTTCACCTGCTCGGTAAGGCGCCGCAATTCATCTTTCGCCCGCGGAACTTCCAGCCGCCGCGACAAATTGCGGACGCCGATCCGTTCCGCACTTTCGATAATGCGACTCACGGGAGCAAGCGCTCGACCGCTCAGCCAATATCCCAGGAGCGACGCGAGCAGCACAAGCGGCGGCAGAAAACGTTTTTCCACCAGCCGGAAATTATCCAGTGCCTGATCGAAGGGCTCGGTGGGAACCGCAGCGTCGACCAAGTAAACTTTTCCATCCACGCTGATTTGCCGGCGCGCCACGCGATATTGCAGTGCCTCCAGATTCGTGGTTTGAAACGAAATTCCTTCGCGCGCCGGAGCCTGCAACGCGGGAAGCGCGGACAAAAAACGTGGCGAGCGATAGACCCACTGCCCGTTCGGCCCGGCAACTTCAAAAATCGCCCCGCTTTCCCACAAGCCGGAAAGACGCGTAAGTTCCTGGGTCAGCTCCGGGCTGCCCTGCGAAATATCGCGCTCCAGCACGCTTCGTACCGTATCCAGGTTGCGTTTCGAAGCGTCGTTCACCGCCGTATCGATGCTTTTTTGAAAACCGTAATCGCAAATCCAAAAAAACGCCGTGAACGAAGCCGCCAGCACCAGAAAATAGAGCACGGTAAGCCGCGCGCGAATCGTGAAGCTCATGCGCGGGTCACGCCTCCCAGGGAGTAACCGAAGCCGCGGTGCGTGTGGATCAGCTTGTGCTCCGTGCCATCATCTATTTTCTTGCGCAGCAACCGCACGAACGCGTCCAGCGTGTTTTCGCTCACCTCGCGCCCAGTCCCCCAGACATTGGCGAGGATCTCGTGGCGCGAAACGATCCTCCCGGCGTTCCTGGCAAGAATTTCCACCAGGCGGAATTCCGTCAGCGACAAATAAATCTCCTTGCCCGCCCGAAAACTCCTCCGAGACGTCAAATCCAGAACCAGGTCGTCCGCTTCCAGCACATTTTTTCGCCGAAATTGCTGGCGGCGCACCAGCGCCCGCATTCTTGCCAGAAGTTCTACAAATGAAAAAGGCTTGGTCAGGTAATCGTCGGCGCCGGCGTCCAGCCCCTTCACGATATCGCCCAGCGCATCGCGCGCAGTCAGCATCAGCACCGGAGTCTCCTCTTCGCGGCCGCGCAACTCCCGTGCGACTTCGAGCCCGTCCATTTTTGGCAGCATCACGTCGAGCAGAATCACGTCGAACGCTTGCGCCGACGAAAGTTCCAGCGCGGCTCGCCCATCGCGGGCGACACTCACCTGGTAGGACTCTTCTTCCAGCCCCCGGGTCAGCAGCCCGGCCATCTCCGGTTCGTCTTCAACGATCAGAATGTGCATTGTGGATGGAAATAGTAGGCGGCTTTTTGTGAATGGCCGGTTAAGAGGGCGTTACAACTCTGGCCAGCCTTCCTCAGGCTTCCACAGATTGCTTCGTGCGGTTCAGACGCAAGCGGTCGAGATAGAAATTGATGGTTGGAGTGAACACGAGCGAGAGAACGATGGAGCTGAGCAAGCCGCCGATTACTGCAATCGCCAACGGCTGCAGCATTTGGGAGCCGGCGCCGATGGCCAGTGCAAGAGGGAGCATGCCGGCGATGGTCGCGAGGGCGGTCATGGCGATGGGGCGCAAACGCCGGCGGCCGGCCTGGATCATGGCTTCTTCGGGCGAAAAACCGAGCTGGCGGAAACGCTGGTCGGCGTCGAGCAACAAAATGCCGTTCTTCGCAACGATGCCGATGACCATGATCATGCCCATGAACGAAGCGACGTTGAACGTGGTCTTCGTTACGAGGAGCGCCAGGAATCCACCGAACGTCGAGAGCAGCGCCGAGCCGAGAATCGCAAGCGGCGCGGAGAAGGTGCGGAATTCGAACAGCAGCACGACAAACACCAGCAGCAGCGCAAGCAGGAAGACCACCAGCAAATCGTGAAACGATTTTTGCTGCTCTTCGTACAGCCCGCCGTATTCAACGCGGATGGAGGACGGCAGATGCATGTTGGCAACGGCCTTTTGGATCGAAGCCATACCCGAACCGAGATCGACACCCTCGAAGCGAGCGGTGACTTCTACAAGACGTTGCAGATTTTCGCGCCGGATCTCGGTCTGGCCGGGATCGGTGGAAATGGTGGCCAGGCTGCCGAGAGTCGCCGTTTTGCCGGTCGCACTGGTAAGCAGCGTGTTGCCCATGCGGTCGAGCGAAGCCCGGCTTTGTTCCGGAAACCGGACCCGAATCGTGTACAGGCGATCGTTCAGGACGACGGGAGTTGCCGCGGGTTCGCCTTCCAGGACGGCCGCCGCGTCGATGGCCACTTCGTCAAGAGAGAAACCGGACCGCGCCGCAACCGCGGGGTTCACCTGGTAGGTGACAGCCGGCCCGCTGATGGAATTTTCGATGCCATCCAGAACATCGACAACGTGCGGAATTTTCTGGATGGCCTCCGCAACTTTGGGTGCCGTTGCGTTCAGCAGCTTGCCGTCCGGCGAAAAAAGTTTGATGACCACGGGCTCCGGCTGGCTGGTCAGGTCGCCGATCATGTCCTGCAGCACCTGGATAAATTCCACGTCGGCGGCGGGCTCGGTCTTCTTAATTTCGGCGCGGATGTCGGAAATGATGTCGTCGATATCGCGCTTGCGGTCGCGCTTGAGCTTTACAGTGAAATCACCGCGGTTCGCTTCTGTGACGGCGGCGAGGCCCAGCTGCATGCCGGTGCGGCGTGAAGTGTTTTCGACCTCGGGCTGCGAGCGGATGATCTCTTCCATGTGCAGCAAAATGCGATTGGATTCGGCGAGCGAACTGCCCGGCGGCGTGTAGTAGTCGAGGATGAAGCCGCCTTCATCCATCGCCGGCAGCAGGTCGGAGCCGAGAAAGTTGTAGCAGACGTAGGAAAGGATCACGATCACTACAGAGGACACCAGCAGAAGCACCGGCTTTTTTAGAATGCTTTGCATGGCACGACTATAGAAATTCACGATGCTGCCGAAGAAGCCGGAGAGATGGGCTTCTTCGGCAGCGAGCAGCGCGGCTGCGTCGTGTTCACCTGCAAGAGCGCCCTGGGCGGGGACCGTGTCTTTGCGGCGGACGAAGTACTGGCTGAGCGTGGGCGTCCAGGTCAGCGCAAGCAGGAGTGAGCTCAGCAGCGAGACCGTCATGGTGATCGCTAGGGCGCGGAAGAAACTTCCGGTGACGCCGGTGACGGAGATCAGCGGCAGGAAGACCACGATGGGCGTAACCGTGGAGCCGATGAGAGGAACAGTGATTTCTTTCAGCGCGCTCTGGATAGCCTGAAAGCGCGACTCTCCCGCGTCGCGGTGCAGCACGATGTTTTCAAGGACCACGATCGCATCATCAATGACCAGGCCGACCGCAGCGGCCAGCCCTCCGAGCGTCATCAGGTTGAAACTTTGCCCGGCCATCCACAAAACAATCAGCGTCAACGCAAGCGTAACGGGAATGACAAGCGCGGCAACAAAAGACGAGCCCCAATCCTGCAAGAAAAGAACAAGAATCGCGGCGGAAAGAATGATGCCGAGCAACACAGCATCACGCACGCTGGAGATGGATTCCTGCACGATCGTAGATTGATCGTAAAAAACCTCCAGATGCACTCCCGGAGGCAGCGTCGGCTGCAACTCGGCGATTTTTTCGTGAACCAGCTTCGCGACGTCCAGCGTATTGCTGTCCGGCTGGCGATTTACGCTCAGAAGCACGGCCGGCTTTCCGTTGGCGGTGACGATGGTGTAGACCGGCGCTTCGGACGGGCCGACCTTGGCAATGTCGCCGATGCGGATGGGAATCCCCGCGGCAGAAGTTTTAACGACGATCAGCGCGATCTCTTCGGGCGTGCGAACCTGCCCGCTGACGAGCCCAAGCACCAACTGGTGTTCGTGCTCCAGCAGCCCGGGCGAATCGATCAGGTTGGTTTTCCGAATCGCATCCAGAATATCGGTAACCGTGATCCCCGCCGCGTGCAGACGCGCCGGATCCGGAGTGACCTGAAACTCCGGCACCCGGCCGCCCTGAACAAGAACGAACGCCACGCCGTCCAGCCGGTTGATCCGTGGCTTCAGATCGTAAGTGGCAATTTCCCAAAGCTTGCTTTGCGGAATCGTGTCGGAAGTTAAGCTGTACCCCAGAATCGGAAACGTCGCGAACGTCAGCCGGTGCGTCTCGATTTTCGCACCGCTCGGTAACTCGGGTTGCAGCCGGGCTACCACCGCGTCCACGCGCTGCAGCGTCAGGATCATGTCCGACTTCCAGTCGAAGAAAAGATCCACCTCCGCGGAACCCCGGCTGGTGATCGATTGCACCTTACTCAGTCCCGGAACGCTGTTCACCGCTTCTTCAATCGGCTTGGTAACCGTCACCAGCATCTGGTCGATCGGCATGACGCCGTTGTCCACGCCAATCACGATGCGTGGAAAATCGGTGCTCGGAAAAACTGCAACCGGAATCTTGATCGCCAGAAAAATCCCCACCAGCGCCAGGCTGATCAGCAAAAAAAGTATGGGGCTCGAAAGTTTCTTGAACCAGGGCAGCTCAGCCGCTTCTTGCGGCCGGGTGCCTGGTTTTGTTTGCGAATCGCCGGAGCCGGAAGCCATGCGCCGCTACTCCTTGCCCTTCGCAGGTTTTGCCGGCGCAGCGGGTTTTTCGTCTCCAGCTTTGTCCTTAGGACTCTTATCATCCGCAGCGCCGCCTTTTTCAGGCTCGGGCGCGGGCGTGGCCTCAATCTGGATTTGCGTCCCGTCGGGCAGCGCGTAGCCCCCGACGGTAATCACCGAATCGTTTTCCTTGATCCCCGATTCGATTTGCGCCAGTTCTTTCGTCTTGATTCCAACTTTGACTTTGGTCAGATGCGCCTTCTTGTCGGAGCCGGCGAGCATCACGTAATCTCCGGCTTCCTCCGATTTGTATACAGCCGAAGCGGGAACAACCAGCGCGTCTTCCTCGCTCTTGGCGATCACATTCACGCGCGCGCTCATCCCGGGCTTCAGCGCCGCATTCGGCTTGGTGGATTCCACCCACACCTCAATCGTGGTACTGCCGGGATCCAGTGCCGGGCTGACCAGGCTGACTTTCGCCTTGATCGGTTCTTCAAGCCCCGGCAACTCGATTTCGGCTTGGTTGCCAACCTTCAGCAGCACAGCCTCGCTTTGCGAAATGTGCGCTTTCGCAATTAGTCGTGAAGTATTCATCACCGTCAGCAACGGCTGGTTCGCGGTGGCAAGTTCGCCCTGGAATTGCGGGCGATCGGTGACCACGCCATCGATCGGGCTGCGAATTTCGGAATAGCTCAGCTGTGCCTGGGCATTCAGCAGTTTCCCCTTGGATGCGGACAGCTGGCCGCCCGCCGATTTCAGGGCCTGCTCCTTCCCAAGCCGCTGCAAGTCGGCCAGTTGCTTCTGCGCCTGCTCGTTCGCGCTGCGGGCCTGCGCCAGCCCGACGTCGGCCAGGTCGAAATCGCGCCGCGGCAACGCGCCCTGCTCATACAACTGTTTTCTCGCGTCGTAGACTTTTTGCTGCGCGTCGAATGCCAGCTTTGCCGCCCTGGCATCCAGCTCAGCCTTCTGAATCTGCTGCGGCAGGCTGGCGCCGACCGTGGTCGCGTAGCTCGCTTCGGCTTGCTCAAATTCGCCCTTGCTCTGTTCGGCAGCCCCGGCGAGATCACGATTTTCGAGCACGGCTAGCAGTTGGCCCTGCTTCACGCGGCTGCCGCGCTGCACATAAAACTTCGCGATGGTCGAAGTTATTTTCGGAGTGAGGATCGCCTGCTGCAACGGGTAAACAACCGCGTCGGATGTGACTTCGAGTTCGATCGGCCCGCGCTTCGCGGGCGCAACCTGTACGGTGACCAGCGGTGTAGGCTCTTTTTCCGACGAGCTGCACCCGTGAAAAATGATTGCCCCGCCAAGAAGCAGCACGCTCCGGGCAAAAATCCGCGATTTTCTCGCGCTAACTTTGCGTTCTACGTAGTTCATGGAGTTGTCAGCACCCCTGTCAATGTCTGCAGATTCGCAAGCGCGACGCGATACCGCACGGCTCCGTCCTGATAGGCGGCATTTGCGACCGCGAAGGTCGTTTGCGCATCGACGACTTCCAGCACCGTGGCTTCCCCGCCCTGATACCGCATCGTCGTCAGCCGCAGACTCTCTTCAGAAAGTTCCGCGGAGCGCTGCAGGCCCGCCAGTTCGTTGAGCGCAGTTTCCGCCTCAGAATAGAGCGAGCGCATGTCCGCTAGGAGTTTGCGCTGGGCAAACGAAAGCTCGCGCTTCGCTTGCGTGCGCTGCAACTCCGCCGAGCGTACACGGCTCTGCGTCGCCCCCCAGTTCCACACTGGCAGGCTCAGCGAAGCGATGTAAGAAGAGCCGAGATTGGAAAACTTTGTGCCATCGGGTGGGGGAAGGGAGCCGTTCACGGCGTACCGCTCCGCGTCAATTCCGTAAAAGTAATCAAGACTGATCGAGGGGAGATAACCCGCGCGAGCGGCATTCACATCGTGCGAAGCGGCCTGCACGGAAGCCAGCGCCGAGCGGATTTCCGGATTGCTCTGCGCAGCCTGCGCTTCGAACTCCGGCTGCGGCGGCAGAGCGACGTTGCCATGCAGGTCGTCGCCGATCTCGAAATGGTCGTTGAAATCGGGGAACAACAAAACCGCAAGACCGAGCCGCGCGTTAAGGAGTTCTAGCTTCGCCTCCTGAAGCTGCCGCCGGCGCTCCTGTGCCTGCAGGTCCGCCTTGATAACGTCGGAATGCGCAACTTCCCCGCCCTTTTCGAGCGCCTGCGTGAGCTGCAGAAACTTTTCACCTGCATCCGCAGTGCGCGCGGCGGATTCCAGCTTTTTCTCCGCGGAGGCAGCGGCGAAATAGTTCTGCACGACGGTGACGACCAGTCCGCGCGCTGCGACTTCCGCTTTTGCCTTGGCTACAGCGGCCAGCGCTGCGGAACCGCGATAGTTTTCCCACGAAGCCAGGTCCAGGATCTGGTGCACGTTTCCCTGGCTGATGTATTCGTGCGGCGCGTTGTTGGCGATGAACCGAACGCTGTTCGGGCTGTTCGGATTGTTGCTGCCCTGCGTGTATAAGACGGAAGTGTTGAAATTCACGCTCGGAAGCAGGGCGTCGCGCGACTGGGCCCGCGTTTCGCCGGCGACACCCGCGGCGGTTACGACCGAGTTGTACGTCGGTTCATTCTTGCGAGCAAGCGCAAGAGCGTCCTGCAAAGTTAAACGGAGCGGCGCGCCAGGCGCCGGCGAAGTTGAAGCGGCTGCTTGCTGCTGTTTGGCCACGGCCTGAGGCTGCGGCGCGGGTGCGTCCGGTTGCTGGGCGAAACAGATGTCCGCGGTCAACGCCGTGCCCCAAAAAAACAGCGCGATCATTCCGAATTGAAGTTTCCGATGCAAATTGATTCCCTCAATACTTCCTTCTCTATCTTTGCGGAACTCCTGGCTCTGAACGCCACTATCCGCGCAGCAATTCTATTCTTGTTCCCTGTATCCAAGCTATCGGGGGCGAGATAAACGCAGGATTAACCGGAAATGGCGCTGCGGACCGGCGTGGGGAGATAGGCGGTAAAGGTGGTGCCGGAGCTGTCCGATTGGGTAAGTTCCAGGCGGCCGTGGTGGGCTTCCGCAATCCACCGTGCGATGGAAAGGCCCAGGCCCGCTCCACCGGTATCCCCCTCGGCGCGCGAGCGGGCTTTGTCGGCGCGGAAAAACCGTTCGAAAATGCGCGACTGCAGCTCCGCCGGGATGCCCGGGCCGGTGTTGGAAACGCGCAGGACGTAAGAACTCCCATCGAGGCGGCAATCCACGTTGATCATTCCGCCCGCTGGCGTGTACTTGATGGCGTTATCTAGCAGATTCAGGAGCAAGCGGCGGAGCAGATCTTCGTCGGCGCTCAAAGTAAGCTCCGGCTGAATGGACGACGTGAGCGTGACGCCTTTGGCGATGGCCAGCGAGCGCGTGCGGCGAAGGACGTCGGTGGCCAGTTCGTCAAGATACAGATCCCGGGGCTTCAGCGGATACTGCCCGGCATCGGCGCGCGTGAGCGTGAAGAGATCCTCGATAATGTGCGCCAGGCGAAGCGATTCGTCGCGCAAAATCGCGAGCGTTTCGCGATACTCCTCCGGCGTGCGATCGGGGCGGGAAAGCGTGACTTCGGTTTCGCCTTGCAGGATGGCCACCGGAGTGCGGAGTTCGTGCGAGGCGTCGGCGACGAAGCGGCGCTGCTGCTCGAAAGATTTTTCCAGGCGATCCAGCAGTTCGTTGAAAGAAAGAGCAAGCGTGCCAAGTTCGTCGCGTGGATTGGAAACTTCCAGGCGTTCGCTCATCCGGGCGGCGCCCATGCCGCGGGCTTGCGCGGCCATATCGGCAACCGGCGCAAGGCTTTTTCTCGCCAGGAAATAGCCGCCCGCGCTGGCCAGGAGCAACGCAATCGGGATAATCCAGTAAAAGGTGTGGCGGATGCCCTCCATGATCTCTCCCTGCGGATGCAGGGATTGCAAAATCACCAGGGACAGGCTGTGGTCGTCCGGAAGCAGGAACCGCGAATATCCTCGAAATCCATTGCGGCCGCCGGGAACGTTTTGAAACTTGCTTGGAGCGGCGCCAGCCGCCGCGCGTGCCAGTGCCAAGAACTCCTTCGACGCAAATATGTCGGGGGTAAACAGCTCGTGGCCTCCGCGAACCGCGGGCAAATCCAGCGAACTAAGCATCACGTGGCCGCGGTCATCGACAACCGCGAAGATGATGTCGCGGAACCGATGCTCGATCATAGCTTCGCGAGCCGCGTCCTGGATGTGGTTGTCTTCGGTCGGATCCTTCAGCTCGGTGTCAAACGTGATGACGTAGGCATCGCCTAGTTCCAGCAGGTTGCTGTCTGTGGTGTCCCGGGTGTTGTGCCAGTACAGAAAATAGGTGAGCGCGGCGAGCAGGATCAGGAAGAGGCCAAGCAGGCCCGTATACCAGAGGGTCATGCGGGAGCGGACGGAATCAAACATGAGATTTTTTCGCCCCGCTGGAGGATTGCGCCGCGTGCTTTTTGCCGGGAGTCTCGTTGTCGCAGAAAACGTAGCCGCTGCCTCGGCGGGTCTGTAGCAGCGGCTTGCCCGCTTCTTCCCCGAGTTTGCGGCGGAGACGGTTTACGTATACCTCAATGAGGTTGGAAAAAGGGTCGAACGTTTCGTCCCAGACATGCTCCGCAATTTCAGAACGGCCGATGACCCGGCCGGCGTTGCGCGCGAAATATTCGAGTAACGCGTATTCCTTGGCAGTGAGCGGGATGGAACGCGTGCCGCGTTTTGCAGTTTGCGAAGCGGTATCGAGTTCCAGGTCGCCGACGACGATGCGCGGGGGACGAAGTTCGTTCGGGCGCCGAAGCAGGGCGCGAAGGCGGGCCAGCAGTTCGCGGAACTCGAACGGCTTGGTGAGGTAATCGTCGGCGCCGGAATCGAGGCCTTTGATGCGGTCGTCGACTCCGTCTTTCGCGGTCAGCATCAGGATGGGAGTGCGCTTGCCGTCGGCGCGGATGGCTTTGCACACAGCGAAACCGTCCATGCCGGGAATCAAAACGTCCAGCACGATCAAATCGTAATCATTGATTTCTGTCTGATAGACGGCGTCGTTTCCGTTCACGACGGTATCGACGGCGTACGATTCCTCGCGCAGCCCTTTGGCGACGAATCGCGCGATGCGCGCGTCGTCTTCGACCAGCAGAAGTCGCATGCCCGTATCATACGGCAATTCTTTCCCGCGCAAGCAAGCGGCCTTTTGGGGGAACGCACGGCAAGTTTTCGAACTGCCGGCGCCTATTTGTGGCGGATTTCGATGGGGGCGCGGGTTCGATCCAGTGGGAACACCTGGATCTCCCATTTGACCGGGACCGAAGTCGGCACAAAACACATGGTTTTGTCGCAGGCTTGATACTCGAGCTTGCCGGTGATTGGAATGCTCTTCCCATCTTTTCCGAGCGATCCCCAGAATCCCGCGCTGGTGTTCACATTCACTTCCTGGCTAATGCGGAATTTTCCTTCATACACCGGCACCTTTTCCTTGATCGCCGGCAAATACAAAGTCAGCGAGGATGGATATTCCACCGGGCCGAACATCAGGTCCGGCGCAGCGTCGAGCGCCAGCTTAACGGGCCTGTAACCCTGCGTGCCGGGCGCGTAGACATGCACGTCCGGCGGCAACTGCACGTCTGCGTAAACGGTGATGCGCGTTCCCGGCACACCCGTGCGGTCGGATTGCTCCAGCGCCAGCTTCAGGTGCGGCGCGTCCACCGTTTCCGTGACTTCCTGGCCGAGTTCGGGAAAAAGTTTCGCGATGATGCTGTTGCCGGTCAGGCGTTCGCGGTATCTCGCTTCGAAGAATTTTTCCTTGATAACGCCGTTCGCATCAATGAAGTAATACCCTGGCCGAGCAAAACCTTTTTGCATTCCTGTGGCTTCGTGATTGAACACACCGTAGGCTTTGATAATTTTGGAATCGGGATCGGCGAGCATCGGATACTCGATTTTGTGCCGGTCGGCGAAGAATTTCAGAATCTCTTCGGAATCGTAGCTGACGGCCGCGAGCTTCACGCCCTGCTTTTCAAATCTTGCATACGCGCTTTGCAGCTGGACCAGCTGCCCTTTGCAGAAGGGTCACCAGTCCGCCGAACGAAAGAACAGAAGCACGGTGCCGTTCGGCCCTTTCAGTGATTCCAGCGTTTGCACGCGCCCGAATTCGTCGCGCGCGGAAAAATTGGGCGCCTTCTGGCCGAC